>CAMHHO010000016.1:0-42399 GCA_946184965.1 uncultured Prevotellaceae bacterium
CGGTCTGGCGGAAATTGCGGCCCTCCACGATGTCGATGCCCATCACGCTGAGGAAACGCCAGTCGACGAAGACACAGGTAAACGTCATGTGCTTGTCGCCTTCGCCCCTGCCCCACGTCTGATAGCGGTCGTTGCTGCCTAAGACGCTCTGGGCCAGGCAGGCTCCCTCGATGCCGGGAATCTTGCGCAAGTCGGCATCGATGGCATCGGCATGATTGCGCGTGTCGGGCGCTGTCGGCACCACCATCACTTCGTCCTTGTCGAAGCCGTAGTCGGTGTGGAAGATGAGGTAGCTCTGCAGGTACATGATGCCCACGCCAATGACCAGCATGAACGACACGACGAACTGCAGGCAGATCAGCGAGGTGCGCAGAATGCGACCCTTGGGCGACAGGCCGAACGAGCCTTTCAGCACCAAGGCTGGCGGGAAGGACGTGACGTAGTACGACGGATAGGCCCCGGCCAACAGTCCCACCACGATGCTGATGAGCAGGGTGACGCCTACCAGCCACAGGTTATCCTGCAACAGGATGCTGCCCTGCACCAACTCCTGCAAGCCTAAGTCGTGAGCCAGATAGACCATCGCCATTGCCCCCACGAATGCCAGCAGACTGATGATGACGGCCTCGGCCAGCAGACTGCCGCGCAGACTGGCCGTCGATGCGCCCAACACTTTCTGCGTGTTGATGCTGCGGATGCGCAGTGGTGTCTCGGCCAGCGTGAAGTTCATGAAGTTGACGGCGGCTATCAGCACGATCAGCAGCGAGAAGCAGATGAGCAGATAGACGGAACTCCTGCTGACCGACTTGATGTTGGGCGAATCCTTGCTGAGGTCTTTCGCGAAATGGGTGTCGGCAATCGGCGTCAACACCACTTGCAGGGCTTCCTTCTCTTGCTTGGTCTTCATGTTGAAGTCATTCTTGAACAACTCGATGACTTTCTGGCGCATGGCAGTAATAACGTTCGGCAGGTTGGCCACGTCGTCCACACGGACGTAAGCCTGATAGTTCCAGTTCTGGTAGTTGCCTTCATTTTCATTAGTGCCTCTGAAACTGACGCCGTGCAGGAAGTTGTTTTCCGGATAGTCTTCTATCACGGCACACACATTGAAGATCCAACCCTCCACCCATTTGTATTTCAGGGTTTTGCCCACCGCATTGGCAGTGCCAAAGATGCGCATGGCTTCCGAACGCGGCAGCACGATATTGGGCAACTGGTTCAAGCCTTTCAAGTCACCACAAATGACGGTCGGCTTGAAAACGCTCATAAAGTCGTGAATGCCGAACACCAGATTCAGCGAATACTCCTGATCGTCCACCATATACTGGTCGAAGTTGGTCCAGCCCTGCTCGATGCCATAGCCCTTGATATGCGGCGATGCTGCCGCCAACTGCTCCACCAGCGGGCGGGGCAACGTCACACCATAGTCCTCCATGCCAGGCCCTAACTTCAATGTCAAACGGAACAGCTTCTCATGCTCGGTAAAGCTCTTGTTGTAGCCCAGGTCGTAGATGACCTGCGTCATGATGACGAAGAACGAGGCAAAGGCCAGGCTCAAGCCCAACAGGTTCAGCAGGTTCGCTGTAACAAACTTACGGAATATCGATGTAAAGTTTCTGATAATTGTCTTCATAGTCCTACTTCATTACTAATACTTCATTGTCCTTAAATGCTTCGTAGCCGCTGGTGACGACACGCTCACCCGGCTCCAGCCCTTCAAGCACCTCGTAGTGCTGAGGATTCTGGCGGCCTACGCGGATGGGGCGGCGATAGGCTTTGCTGCCATCGGCGGAGAGCACGAAAATCCATTGGCCGCCCGTGGTCTGGAAGAACGTGCCGCGGGGGATGATGATGGCCTGCTCAGGCTGACCCAGTTCGAGGTCGATGTAGTAAGTCTGGCCCGTGCGAATGTTCTCAGGGCGCTCGCCTCTGAAGATGAAGTCGCAGCGGAACTTGCCCTCGCGCACCTCGGGATAAACCTTGCGAACCTGAAGCTGATACTGCTTGTCGCCACGCGTAAAAGTGGCAGTCAGCCCTTGTCGCACGCGGTCGATGTAGTGCTCGTCAATCTGTGCCTGCACCTTATAGTCCGAGAGGTCGTTCAGCTGGCCAATCTTCTGTCCCGGCTGAATGCTCTGGCCCAGCTCCACATCGAGCAGGCCCAGCTCGCCGTCGATGGCCGAACGCACTTCAAGCTTGTCCTTACGCTGGCGCACCAAGACCACGTTGCGGCGCATCGCCTGCAGGTTGTCCTCCATCTGGTCCATCTGAACGGTGCGATAGAGCGAGTCCTGCTTCAGGCGCTTGGTAATCAGCGAACGTTTCTTGGCTGCAAGCTGGTAATCCTCCTGCGACTGCAGGTAGTCTTCGCGACTGATGAGCTTCTCGCTGTAGAGCCGCTTGTTCTGCTCGAAGGTGCGCTGTCGGCGCTGGGTGTCCATATCCAGTTGGGCCTGCTCCGTCTGGTTGTTCAGACGGTCCTGCTGCATGGCCACCTGCGTGTTGCGCAGCAGGTTCTGCTTCTCGGCCAGTTCAGCCTCAGCATTCAGAATCTGGAGGTCGAGGTTGCTGTTCGACAAGCGGACGATGACATCGCCCTTCTTCACCATCGTGCCCTCCTCGACCACCTTCTCCATGACGATGCCGCCCTCCTCGGGCGAAATCTGCACCACCTGGATGGGCAGCACCTGCCCGTTGGTACGCACATAGTCCTTAAACTCAGCGCGCTGCACGTCACTGATGGTCAGCTCGTCGCGGCTGACTCTGAGCGTCGAGGCGTGGTTGCCGAATATCAGCCAGCCAGCAACTGCCAGCACCAAACACCCAACACCCATATACGGCCAATACTTCATCAGCCGCTGTGTCCTTGTCTTTTCGATTACTCTGTCCATATCTGTTCTCCTTGATAATATCTCACTAATTGTTCCTTTACCATCGCCATCAGCCGGCATTGCAGCAGCGTGGCCTTCGACTTCAGCAGTTGCGAGCCGGTGGTGTGCAGGTCGATGGCCGTCGAGAGTCCCTCCTCAAACTGGCGCCGCGTCAGCTGGTAAGCCAGCGAGTCGGCCTCTACCTTCTTCTCCATCTGGGCGGTCTGCTTCAGGTAACCCTGCCAGTCCTGCCAAGCCTCGCGGCTCAGCTTTTCCAGTTCGAGCAGCTTCTGCTGGTATGCCTCGTGGGCAATCTTGTAGTTGTTCTTGGCCTTACGGATATTGGTAACGGTCTGCAGGCGGTTGAAGAGCGGGATGCTCAACGTGGCCCCGATGTATTCACCCATGTTGTTCTTGAACTGGTTGTTGAACGAGGCCGCCGTCTCAGAATGTAAGGTCCGGAAATAAGTGGTGCTCAGACCCGCACTCAACGAGAGAGTGGGGAAAAGTGAAGCACGAGCCTGGCGCCACTCGTGTTTAGCAGCTTCCATCTGATAGCGGGCGACAGCCTCAGCAATACAGCCAACGCCCTTCTTTTCGGGAGAGGGAGCGGAGGTGAAGCTTGTGGTGGCAAGACTGTCGCTTATCGGAAAGCCCATCGCCTTCTTCAGCTCGAGCAAGGCCGAGGCATGGAGATTCTCCTGGCGCGTCAGCTCGTAGTCGGCCTCAGCCTGCTGCGACTCTACCTGCGCCACGTCGGCAGCACTCTTGCGCCCCACCTCTTCAAGCAGGCGCGTCTGCTTGAGCAGCAGCGTCGTCTCCTGCACCTTCTCGCCGGCCATACTGACCAGTCCTTCGTAATAAGCCACGTTGGTATAGGCCTGAAGCACATCGAGCGCCGTCAGGTCCTGCTGCTGGCGGAGGCTTGCCCGCCCCATCAGTTCGCTGGCCTTAGCGGCCTTCAGGGCATGTAGACGACTGAATCCGTCGAACACAGGTAGCGACGCCTGCAGCTGATAGCCATTGTAAAAGGTGCTCACGTCGGTATAGCCGTTGGTCTCGGGGTCGATGGCCCGGCCGAAGTTATACTGTGCGCCGATGCCGGCATCCACATAAGGCAGGAAACTGCCTACAGCTTTCGTCTTCTGCACCCTATAGTTGTCGAGCTGCAGTTCGGCCTGCTTCACTTCGTGGTTGTGCTCTACGGCATACTGCATACATTGCCGCACGGTCCACGCGTTTTGGGCGGCTGTCTGCCTTGCGGCAAGGGCAAGAAGGATAATCAATGCTTGTTTCATACGCTTTTCCCTGTTTTGTTGATGCAAAGTTAAGGGTTTCTTCCTCTCTATGCAAGCTTTTCGGGCCGCCGGAGTGCAGAACGTCTAAAAATTAGACACCTCACTGTATGATTTCTTGACGGAAAATGATTACCTTTGCAGCATGAATAAGTACGGAACGATTCTGATAGTAGACGACAACGCATCGATTCTCACGGCGATGCGCTATTTGCTCGATGGCACTTTCGAGCAGGTGCTGACCACAACCCAGCCTGACGACATACTGAAACTGATGGCGCAGCAGTCCATCGACATCGTGCTGCTCGACATGAACTTCACCCTCGGCGTGAACAACGGCAACGAGGGACTCTTCTGGCTTCGCGCCATCCGCAAGCAGCACCCGCAGACGCCAGTAGTGCTGCTGACGGCATACGCCGATGTGAACCTGGCCGTGAAGGGGCTGAAGAACGGTGCCGCCGACTTCATCACCAAGCCCTGGGATAACGACGAACTGGTGCATAAGCTGAAGGATGTGCTTGACATGCAGAGCGAAATCGTCAGCCTCGATGAGATGGAGCGCGAGCACATACGCCGCACCATCGACCACTGTCACGGCAACCTCACGCAGGCTGCCGAACTGTTAGGCATCACCCGCCAGACGCTCTACAACAAGATGAAACGCTTATGATGTGGCTATATATAATAATAGGTGTAGCCATTGTGGCTTTCGTGGCGTGGTTCGTACGCCATCAGCGGAAGCTGCGCCTGCGTGCCTACCTGATGCAGGAGGCTATCCGCAACCGTGACTTCACCTTCCGAATGCCTACTGACGGCATGTTCTTTGGTGAGCGGGCCATGCAGGAGACGCTGAACCAGCTGGGCGGGATTATCCGCCAGCAGGTGAACCAGAGCGAGGTGGAGTCGTGGGAACGGCTCACACGCGTGCTGACCCACGAGATGATGAACGCCACAGCCCCCATCACCAGTATCAGTCAGTCGCTGCTGAGTCGCCCTGACGTGAAGGGTACTCCGCTCGAAGAGGGCATTCACGCCATCTACACCACCTCGCAGCACATGAACGCCTTCGTCAACTCCTACCGTAAGCTCTCGCAACTGCAGCAGCCCGTCGTCGAGGATGTCCAGTTGCCGGCCCTTCTGACTGATATTCAGCAGCTCTATCCTAACATTGCTTGGGACATCGCTGTGCCTGACGATGCCGTCGTCCGTGCCGACCTCAGCATGCTGCGCCAGATACTCATCAACCTCGTCAAGAATGCCATTGAGGCAGGAGCCAGCCGTATTGCCATTCAGAAGTCCGGCAAAATCCTGCTCGTCAGCAACAACGGACAGCCCATCCCCGCAGAGGCCCGCCAGAGCATCTTCGTGCCCTTCTTCACCACTAAGCGAACGGGCAGCGGCATCGGACTCTCCTTCTCCCGACGGCTGATGATGCTGCAGGGCGGTACGCTCAGTCTTGAAGACCAGCCCGATAGCGGCTACTGCACCACCTTCTCACTCGAATTCAGCAGATGACGGTATATACATTCGACAACACGATGGACGGCATGCTGACGGCAGTGTTCGATACCTTCGCGCTGAAGGAGCAGTCTGTAGAGCTGCTCAGGGAGGGCGACGCGCTGCCCCTGTTCTGCGACCGTATCTATAAGGTACATACCGACGAGGAGAAGGCGCGGCGCGTGTGGGCCGGACTGGAGGTACGGCTGTCGCGCGAGGCGATGCGGCTGATCTCCGTCAGCTGGCTGTCTGAACTGAGGGAACTGAACCTGCCGTTGTTCCATTATATTTGCAAGGTGTTCCGTCAGGGCGACATCGCCCGCAACTTTGCCGACCCCGATGTGCTGGCCGTGACCAACATAGCCCGACGGGTGCTGCACGAGCAGCTGAGGATGAAACAGTTCATCCGATTCCAGAAAGCCAAGGACGGCACTTATCTCGCCGTCGTCTCGCCCGACCACAACGTGCTGCCCCTCATCATCGACCACTTCCAGGACCGCTTCAACGACCAGCCCTGGCTCATCTACGATGCCAAGCGGCACTATGGGTATTATTATGATGGTAAAACTGTCATACACATAACCTTCGAAAACGAAGAAGCCGTTCCCTTCGACTTAGGGAACGGCAAACTTAAGGATGATGTTCTTAGTAGTGACGACCAACTGTTACAGAATCTCTGGCGCACATATTTTAAGGCCATCTGTATCAAGGAACGTATGAATCCTCGCAAGCAGCTCAGCGATATGCCCCGCCGCTACTGGAAATACATGACTGAGAAGAACGGCTGACGTGACTTTCAAGATTCTGTTCTTAATCGTCAATATCGATTACCTGGAAATAACTATTGAACTCCAGTTCCATGCCGTTATTCAGCTTCACATCGTATGTGCCTCGACGGTCACGGTCAATCTTGACGATAACGGCTCCAGGGAACGTCTTCTCTACGCCGGCCTTGATCTGCTCAGGGATAAGGGCAGTGGGTACAGCCGACATCTTACAGTCGAACTCTCTCCAGTTTCCTCGTTTGTCAAACTCTGCCTTCTCACCACTCTGGAACCTCACTGTGTAGTCGTCCCAATCTGCGGTGACAACGAGGGGCACCTTATGGGCGAAATTCTTCTTCAGCAGCGTCTGTACCTGTGCGGGGAGCTGCTCGAAGGTTATTACTCGGTCGCTATCGGCCATTGCGGGGGCAAACATTGTCAGCACTAAAGCTAACATAACTAACATCTTTTTCATAATCGTCATTTTTTTATTGTTAATACTTTTGTTTCTTAATTGTGATGCAAAGTTACGGCGGTTTTCAGCTCGTTCCAACTTTTTTCTTGTTTTTTGCTTCGGGTTGTTGCGACACACATAGGTTTTTTGCGACATAATCGGGGAAAGTTGTCATATTTGTCGCAAAACACCCGTTTATTGATGTTAGAAAGGTAAAAAACTGCTTTCCTCCTATTCCAATTCCCGAAAAAGTCGTATCTTTGTAGCAGAAATAGTTTTTCCAGTATGAACGTACAGATAGAACCAACGTGGAAGGAGCGGCTGGCTACGGAGTTTGAGAAGCCCTACTTCGAACAGCTGACAGGGGCGGTGCGGCAGGAGTACAGTCAGATGACGTGCTACCCGCCGGGACGACTAATCTTTAATGCTTTTAACCTTTGTCCGTTTGACAAAGTGAAGGTGGTCATCATCGGACAGGACCCGTACCACGAGCCGGGGCAAGCCCATGGGCTGAGCTTCTCGGTTCAGGACGGGGTGATGTTCCCGCCGTCGCTGCAGAACATTTTCAAGGAGATTGAGCAGGACCTCGGTACGCCCGTGCCACCGACGGGCAACCTGACGCGCTGGGCCGAGCAGGGCGTGCTGCTGCTCAACGCTACGCTCACCGTGCGTGCCCATCAGGCCAACAGCCACTCGATGCTCGGTTGGCAGAAGTTCACCGATGCCGCCATCTACGCCTTAACCTCGCAGCGTGAGCACCTGGTCTATATGCTCTGGGGCGGCTATGCCCGCGGTAAGGCGTATATGATTCCGAAAGACAGGAACCTCGTGCTGGAGTCAGTCCATCCGTCGCCGCTCTCGGCGAATCGTGGCGGCTGGTTCGGACAGCACCAGTTCTCACGCTGCAATGAATATCTGAGACAAAACGGCATAGAACCCATCGTATGGTAAAACTTCCTCCCATTCTCGACGTCGGCGGCGTGCTGATTTCCTCCGACTTGCTGACCGAGCGTTTCTGCTGCGACTACGAGAAGTGTCACGGCGTGTGCTGCATCGAGGGCGATGCCGGCGCACCGGTGACGATGGACGAGATTGCCGGTATTGAGGAGGCGCTCGACACGGTGTGGAGCGATCTATCGGCATCGGCGCAGTCGGTCATCGACCGTCAGGGCGTAGCCTATACTGACCAGGAGGGCGACCTCGTGACGAGCATCGTGCGCGGTAAGGACTGCGTGTTCACGTGTTACGATGGTGAGAATTGCCTGTGTGCGCTGGAGAAGGCATATCAGTCAGGGAAGACAACATTCTGCAAGCCCATCAGCTGCGCCCTCTACCCTATCCGCGCCAAGCAGTTTGCTGACGGCACAGTAGCCCTGAACTACCACCGCTGGAAAATCTGCGAGGATGCCGTCAAGAAGGGGCAGGCGCTTGACCTGCCCGTCTACCGGTACCTGAAAGAGCCGCTGACTCGCCGCTTCGGCGAAGCGTGGTATCAGGAACTTTGCGATGTAGCCGACGAGCTGCGCTCGCAGGGCTACCTATAGCTTTACCTCTTTCGTCTGTCCGGCCTTGAGCTTCAGCGTCTGCCGTTCGCCATTCACGAGTAAGGTGGCGCGGCTGGCGCTCTTGGCCTTGATGGTGTATGCTGTTACCTTCCCGTTCTTCCAAGAGAAGTCGAGCTCGTAACCGCCACGGGCACAGAGTCCGCTGACGCTGCCGTCGGCCCATTGTTCGGGACAGGCGGGCAGCAGTTCGATGATGCCCTGCTGGCTCTGCAGGAGCATCTCGCAGACGCCTGCCGTACCGCCGAAGTTGCCGTCAATCTGGAAGGGCGGGTGAGCATCCATCAGGTTCGGGTAGGTGCCGCCGCTGTTGTAGTTGGTGCCGCCGTTGGGCGAGATGTAGGTCAGCAGTTTCTGGTAGATATGGTATGCCTGTTCGGCGCGGTGGAGCCGCGCCCAAAGGTTGATGCGCCAGCCTGTTGACCAACCGGTGCTCTGGTCGCCTTTCTGGATGAGCGTCTGCTCGGCGGCTTTCTGCAGGACAGGGTCGGTGAGGTGACTGCCGGGATAGAGACCGATGAGATGGCTCTGGTGGCGGTGGTGCGGGTCGTAGTCGCGCCAGTCGTGGAACCACTCGTTGAGGTCGCCCTCCTTGCCGACGGTGTAGGGATGGAGACGGGCGAGGGCTTTT
The DNA here is from genome assembly GCA_946184965.1 of uncultured Prevotellaceae bacterium. Taxonomy (GTDB): domain Bacteria; phylum Bacteroidota; class Bacteroidia; order Bacteroidales; family Bacteroidaceae; genus Prevotella. The sequence continues at coordinate 9,074 of CAMHHO010000016.1, forward strand.
TCATAGGGGGCGGTGGCACCGCCACCGCACAGCCGACTGGCGGTGATTACGCTCTGGAGGAGCTCGCGGATGATAGCGAGGTCGGCGGTGCCGCCATAGCAGGTCATGCCGTGGTAGCCCTGATCGGTGACGTATTCGTTTTCGGGCGAGGTAGAGGGGGCGGTGATGAGCTCACCGTTGTGCTCAACAAGCCAGTCGAGGCAGAAGTCAGCAGCACCCTTCATCAGCGGGAAGGCCACCTCGCGCAGGTACTGTCGGTCCTGGGTGAAGAGGAAACGCTCCCAGAGCGTCTCGACGAGCCAGGCACCGCCCAAAGGCCAATTGGCCCACTCGGGCTTTTCGCGCTTCTCGCCCACGGGGTTGGTCATGGCCCAGATGTCGCTGTTATGGCTTGAGCACCAGCCACGGCTGATACCGTAGTAGTGGCGGGCGGCATACTGGCCGTTCTCTGCCAGGGCCTGTACAAAGCCGTCGAGAGGGGCGGCCATCTCGGCGAGGTTGGTCGTGAAGGCCGGCCAGTAGTTCTCCTCGAGATTGATGTTCACGGTGTAGTTGCCGCGCCAGGGCGACCAAAGGTGGGGCGTCCAAAGACCCTGCAGGTTGGCAGGCACGCCGGGGGTACGGCTACAGCTGATGAGCAGGTAGCGGCCATACTGGAAGTAGAGAGTCTCGAGGTAGCGGTCGTTGGCGGCATTGTGGGTGTAGGTCTTCAGGAGTTCGTCGGTGGGGCCGTCATAGTTTGACGGCATAGAAAACTGTAGCTTCACGCGGTCGTAGAACCGACGGTAGTCGGCGATATGGCGGGCGCGCAGCTCGTCGAAGGTGAGGTTCTGGACGTGCCACATGTCGTTGGTGGCCTGTTCCAGGTAGTCGGCGCCTTCGTTGACGGGATGGCGGTCGAAACCGTTGAAGCTGGTGGCGTTTACTATATATAAGGTGGCCTCAGTGGCTCTGCTGATGGTCAGCGACGAGTCGGCGGCAGCTACCTCGCCGTCGGTCTGCACGCGGAGCATCGTACAGAAGTGGATGCTCTCACGCTCGTCGCCGGTGGCGTGGCCGGTCATCGTCAGCTGCAGGGAGCCTGGGCGCACCTTGTGGGGCACCTGCGCCGTCAGGGCGATGCGGCAGTTGATGTTGCCCCGCAAGCGGATGGCGATGACGCGGTCGGGATAGGATGCAAAATACTCTCTCGTAACGACAGCACCGCCACGCACGTAGCGGTCGGTGACAACGGAGGAGTCGAGGCTGAGACTCCGCTCGTAGCGGCTGACCGCTCCCAGTCCGAGGTCCTTGATGTGAAGGCTGCCGAGGGGCTGGAAGAACTGCGAGTTGGGGCCCTGCACGTGGAGCTGCAGGGAGTCGGCCTTGCGATAGTCTTCGGCAAACAGCGCCTCACGAATCTTGGGAATCCACTGATGGGCATCGGCATCAAGGTTGCGGTCGACGGGCTTGCCCGTCCACAGGGTGATGTCGTTCAGGTAGATGATGTTGTCGTCGGTGCCGCCGTAGACGAGTGCGCCGAGCTTGCCGTTGCCTATTGGCAGCGACTCCTCAAAGTGGTCGGCGGGACGGTCGTAATGGAGAACCATCGGCGGCTGCTGGGCTGCTGAGGCGTTGCCAAGTACGGCCAAAAGTGCAAAAAACAGGAATTTTCTCATACTTTTTAGGTTTCTGCTTGCAAAGATACAAATTATTTTGTATTTTTGCGGCAAATAAACATAAAAAAGCGTGCCTATGCAGCCCATTAAGACTTTGAACGACATGATTGTCTTCCTGCAGCAGCGGGGAGACCGCAAGCGCGTGGCCGTCATCTGCCCCAACGATGCCAGTACCCGCTACGCAGTGGAAAAAGGACAGGAGATGGGATTCATCGAACCCATCTACGTCAACGGTGACGACAAGGACGAGTGTGCCCGCCGCGCCGTGGCACTCTGCAAGAGCGGCGAGGCCGACATCCTGATGAAGGGTCTCGTCAATACCGACGTCGTGCTGCGCGCCATCCTCAATAAGGAGACGGGCATCCTGCGTCCCGGCCACGTGCTGACCCACATCGCCATGGCCGAGATTCCCAAGTACGAGAAGCTGCTGTTCTTTACCGATGCAGCCGTCATCCCTATACCGACTAAGGAGCAGCGCCGCCAGCAGGTACACTACGTCAACTACGTCTGCCATGCCCTCGGCATCGAGGAACCGCGCATCGCGCTCATCCACTGTGCCGAGAAAGTCAGCGAAAAGACCTTCCCCTACACCAAGGACTACCTGGACATCATTGCTCTGGCACAGAGCGGCTACTTCGGCCGCTGCATCATCGACGGGCCGCTCGACCTGAAGACGTCGCTCGACTCGGTCAGCCTGCGCGAGAAGGGCATCCACTCGGCCATCGACGGACAGGCCGACGCCCTCATCTTCCCCGACATCGTGGCCGGCAACGTCTTCTACAAGACGCTGACACTCTTCGGCTATACGAAGACCGCCGGTGTGCTGCAGGGCACACGGTGCTGCTGCGTGCTGCCCTCGCGCGCTGACAGCCCCGAGTCGAAGTACTACTCCTTAGCCTTGGCTGCGATATGAACATCCTCGTCATCAACCCTGGCTCCACGTCGACCAAGATAGCGGTCTACGAGGACGACACGCCCGTGCTGTTGCGCAACATCGTGCATACGCCAGAGGAACTGGCGCCATTCGACGACGTCATCGAACAGCAGGACCTGCGCCGCCAACTGGTGCTCGACGAACTCCGGCAAGCTGACATTCCCATTGACTTCGATGCCGTCATCGGGCGCGGTGGTCTGGTAAAGCCCTTAGAGGGTGGCGTCTACGAAATCAACGACTTGATGATACAGGACACCCTCAGTGGCATTGCCCTCCATAACCACGCCTGCAACTTGGGCTGCCTGATAGCCCACGAGATAGCTGCCACGATTCCCGGCTGCCGCTCGTTTATTGCAGACCCCGGCGTGGTAGACGAGTTGAACGACTATGCCCGCATCAGCGGGTCGCCGCTGATGAACCGCATCTGCATCTGGCACGCCCTGAACCAGCGCGCCATCGCCCGCCGCTATGCCGCTGAGATAGGCCGCGAGTACGAGGACCTGAACCTCATCATCTGCCACATGGGCGGCGGCATCTCCGTGGCGGCTCACGACCACGGACGGGCCGTCGATGCCAACAATGCCCTCGACGGCGAGGGGCCGTTTTCGCCCGAGCGCGCCGGCAGCCTGCCCGCAGCCGACCTCATTCGCCTCTGCTTCAGTGGCAAGTACAACGAAAAGCAACTGCTGAAACGCATTGCCGGCAAGGCCGGACTGAACGCCCACCTCGGCACGAACAACGTGAAAGAAATCATACAGCGCATTGAGGACTACGGCGACACCCAGGCAGAGCTCATCCTCAATGCCATGCTCTACCATGTGGCCAAGTCGATAGCCGCCGAAGCGGCCGTGCTTTGCGGAAACATCGACGCCATCCTGCTCACGGGCGGTCTGGCCCGCTCAGAGTACATCGTCAGCCGTCTGCGCCGCCGCATCGGGTTCCTGGCTCCTGTCCACTGTTTCCCCGGCGAGGACGAGATGGAGGCGCTGGCGCTGAATGCACTGGACGTGCTCCGTGGCAAACGTGAAGCAAAGATCTACAAATAAACCAAACGATAAAGAAAGAATTATGAAAACATTTTTGAACGTTGGCGACATCGGCCCGCTGGACAAGGCCTTAGCCGAAGCACAGGAAATCAAGAACGACCGTTACAAGTATCAGCACTTGGGCAAGAACAAGACGCTGATGATGATATTCTTCAACAACTCGCTGCGCACGCGCCTCTCGACGCAGAAAGCCGCCATGAACCTCGGCATGAACGTCATCGTGCTCGACGTCAACGCCGGCGCATGGAAGCTGGAGACCGAGCGTGGCGTCATCATGGACGGCGACAAGTCGGAGCACCTGTTGGAAGCCATCCCCGTGATGGGCTGCTACTGCGACATCATCGGTGTGCGCTCCTTCGCCGGGCTGACCGACCGTGAATACGACTACGCCGAGACCGTCGTCAACCAGTTCATCAAGTACTCAGGCCGCCCCGTCTTCGCCATGGAGACGGCTACCGTACACCCGCTGCAGGCCTTTGCCGACCTCATCACCATCGAGGAATATAAAGAGGTGAAACGCCCGAAGGTGGTCCTCACCTGGGCCCCCCACTGCCGCGCCCTGCCGCAGGCCGTGCCCAACTCGTTCGCCCAGTGGATGCTGGCTGCCGATGTCGACTTTGTCATCACCCACCCCGAGGGCTACGAGCTCGACCCGAAATTTGTGGGCGGTGCCCGTGTAGAGTACGACCAGCGGAAGGCTTTCGAAGGCGCCGACTTCATCTACGCCAAGAACTGGTCGAACCCCGGTGTCACCAATCCCGGCGACTACGGCAAGATTACCTCTAAGGACATGTCGTGGACGGTCGACGAGGAGCACATGTCGTGGACGAGGAACGGTAAGTTTATGCACTGCCTGCCCGTGCGCCGCGGCCTCATCGTGACCGACGACGTGATCGAGTCGCCCAATTCCATCGTCATTCCCGAGGCAGCCAACCGCGAGATTTCATGCTCGGTGGTTCTTAAACGCATGCTCGAAGCATTATGATATCATTTGAGTGTGACTATAACAACGGGGCGCATCCGAAAGTCCTGGAGAACCTCGTCAAGTATAACTCGTCGAAGCCGACACCCTACGGTTTCGACGAGTTCTCAGAGCGTGCGAAACAGAAGATACGCGAGGCTATTGGCATGCCCGACGCACAGATATTCTTCCTGACCGGCGGCACGCAAGCCAACGCCACAACCATCGACTCCATGCTCTACCAGTATGAGGGCGTCATCTGCGTCGGCTCCGGACACATCAACGTCCACGAGGCCGGGGCCGTGGAGTTTACCGAGCATAAAATCATAACGCTGCCCGACGTACAAGGAAAGATGGAGGCGCGCGTGCTCGACCGCTATCTCGACGACTTCATGCACGACGGCAACAAGGATCACGCCGTACATCCGGGACTGGTCTACATCACCTTCCCGACGGAGTTTGGCACACTCTACAACGCCGCCGAACTACGCGACATCTACCTGGTTTGCCAGCGCTACGACCTACCGCTCTACATCGACGGGGCACGCCTGGGCTACGGACTGATGGCCGACGGCAACGACGTCACGCTGCCCTACCTGGCACGCCACTGTGACGTCTTCTACATCGGCGGCACGAAAATCGGCGCCCTCTGCGGCGAGGCCGTCGTCTTCAGCGGGAGGAATGCCCACAAGCACTTCTTCTCAATCCAGAAGCAGCACGGCGCCGTCATTGCCAAGGGCGCGCTCATCGGGCTGCAGTTCGACGCGCTTTTCACCGACAGTCTCTACTTCCGCCTGTCACAACACGCCATCGACATGGCCATGCAACTCAAGCAACTGTTTCAGGAGAAAGGCTACCAGTTTTATGTCGACTCACCCACCAACCAGCAGTTCCTCGTCATCAGAAACGAGGAGGTGGAGCGGCTGGGCCAGCAGGTGGCGTTCACGCACTTTGGACAGACCGACCATCACCACACCATCTGCCGCTTCGTCACCAGTTGGGCCACGACCCAAGAGGAAATCAACGAACTCCGCAGTTGTCTATTTCACTGACCACTCAAAGAGTCCGGCAGAGTCGTTGTCGGGCAGTGTTACCTCAAGGCGCACAGCCTTTGTTTTCACAGGATTAAAGTTGACGGTGCTGGCTGTTCCACGGTAGGTGGGATAGCTGGCATCGCCTTCTACTGGCTTCCACTCGCCTGAAGCGGTCTGGTAAAGGATGCGCCACGACTTCGGCACGTCGCAGCCGCCCCACGGCTTGTCGCAGAACCAGTAGACGGTGGCCGTGCTCACCTCGGCCTCCTGCGGGAACTCGTAGCCTATCCACTCCGTCGAGGCCTTCTTGGGCCACCAGTGGGTGTAAGGCACCGAACGGTCGTTCTCGCCCTTCGGTACGAGGCGGTCGTTGACAGACGAGATGGCAGGCATACGTGGCGTCGATGTCGTCACCTTGCTCTCCGAGGCCAGTGTGGCGGGCTGTGCGGGTGTGGTGGCGCTGAGGTCCTGGGGCAGCCAGACGCGCATCTTCCCTGAGCCGCGATGGCACCATGCGTAGTATGGAATGAGCGTCAGCGTCTGGTCCTTCACCGTGAGCTTTCCCTGTTTGTCGAAGTCGAGCGTCTGGGCATCGGTGACGAGCGTCGTCAGCATCGTACCGGCAATCTCCTTCTTGCCCAACCGGAACGTCGGCTCTTGATTGACCAAGGCCGAGAAGATGTCGAACTGGTTGTCGGGGTGCTCGGCACAGTAGACAATCGGGCCGCGCTCCACGGCTATCATCCCCCGGTCGGCTTCCACCTTATTATTCGCGCGAACGGTGCGCGGCTCCATATCGAAGCAGATGACCACCTTGTCGCCCTTCTTCCAGCGGCGCTCAATGTTCACGTAGCCGTCGTCGCCGACGAGCAGGGGCACGGTAACACCGTTTACGATGAAGCTATAGCCCAGCCGCTTGTTGTCGGTGTACTGATAGAGGTCGCCGGGCACGGGCTTGTTGCGGAGCCAGCCGGGGACGCGGATCTTCAAGTTGAACTCGCCCACACTGTTCTTGTCGATGGTCAATACGGTCTCGCCGTCCCACGGGTAGTCGGTCTTCTGTGTCAGCGTCAGCTTCTTGCCCCCGACGCTGAGTGTCGAGGTGTTCGAAAGGAACAGGTTCACGTAGACATTCTTCTCTTTCACGGCATAGACGTAGCCGGGCAGCGAGGGGATGAAGCGGCAGATGTTCGACGGACAGCAGGCGCAGCCGAACCATGCCTGGCGCTGGTGCTGACCCATCGACTCCAATGGGTTGGGATAGAAGAAGCCGTCGCCCTGCAGCGAGACACCCGAAATCAGGCCGTTGTAGAGCGTGCGCTCCAGCACGTCGTAGTACTTCGACTCGCCGTGGAGCAGGAACAGCCGGTAGTTGACGTAGACATTGCCGATGGCGGCACATGTCTCGCAGTAGGCACTCATGTTGGGCAGTTCGTAGTTCTTGCCGAAGGCCTCGCCACTTGAGGTGGCGCCGATGCCGCCGGTGATATACAGTTTCTTCGTGACGATATTGCCCCAGATGCGGTCGATGGCCTTGATGTAGCCCTCGTCGCCCGTCAGGGCAGCCACGTCGGCCATGCCTGCATACATATAGGCGGCGCGGACGGCGTGGCCCACGGCCTCGTCCTGCTCAATGACGGGCTTGTGGCTCTGCGAGTACTCCTGCTTGATGGAGGTCTTGCCGCGATAGTCGAGCAGGAACTTGGCGAAGTCGAGATAGCGCTTCTGACCGGTGGCCAGGTAGAGGCGCGCCATGGCCATCTCGGCTATCTGGTGACCGGGGACGACGCACATCTGTCCGGGATTGGGGCCCACCTCCTTGCAGGCCACGTCGGCATACCGGCAGGCGATGTCGAGGAACTTGCGCTTGCCGGTAGCCTGCCAGTAGGCCACGGCTCCCTCCACCATGTGGCCGAGGTTGTATAGTTCGTGCGAGAGGTCCTCCTCCTTCACCCAGCGGCGGTCGCCAGCCCAGTGGTGCGGGTCGGCGGGATTCTGCGTGCGGGCGGTGTAGAGGTAGCCGTCGGGCTCCTGCGCACGGCCGATGATGTCGATGACGGAGTCGCAGTAGGCCTCTAACTTCTTATCGGGATAAGTCTGCAGGATGTAGGCAGCACCCTCAAGTGTCTTATAGGGGTCGGTATCGTCGAACGAGTAGCCCACGCCGTTGACCTTGAACGTCTTCGACGGGTCGGCGAGGTGAGCGGCGGCATTGTCGAAGTTCTTGTAGCGGCCCTCGCTCTCGCACTTCGAAAAGGCGAGGGGTACGGTGGTGTTACGACTGGCCTGCAGGCGCTGTCCCCAGAACGTGCCGGGAGCGACTTTCACGGCGGTGAAGGGTACCGGGGTAATGGGGTAGCCCTTCTGTGCTACGCCAACAAGGAGGGAAAAGTGAAAGGTGACGAGTGTTAATAGTAGCTTTTTCATTGTATTTCGTTTTTAGTTTCCGTTTTCGTTAATAACTTCCTTCAGTTGCTTGGTGGCACGCTCAATCATATCCATCGTACCACTGCCGTCGCTGACGTAGCGGATGACCATGTTGGCATACGAAATCGAGCGGTTGGCCTTCTCGTCGTCCTCGGGCAGCTGGCGAGCCTTCTCAAGCAACTGCTGCAGTTCGGCCAGGTCCTCAAGTTCGGGCAGGTTGCCCGGTCGCATGGCGTTGATGACGGCACCGAGGGCTGCTGCGGCGGCATCAATCTCCTCCTGCGTATGGCGGTCGTCGGGGGCGTCGAGCAGGGGCTGTGCCTTGGCCTGCTGTTCCGTCATGCGGGTGAAGCCGTGGACGGCCCAGGGGGCGTACTCCGGCACTTTCACCGTCAGGGCGTTCCAGGCCTGCTGCTCGTCGAGGCGGTTCTTGGCAATGAGCAGAAGCTCGCGGAGCTGGGACTTGTCGACGGCGGGGCTGCTGTCGTACAGCAGCAGACGGGACGAGGGGACGGCGGGCAGGCTGATGCGGAAGTAGTGGGTCAGGTGGCGGTCGCCGTCGTAGTCGGGGATGAAGGCGGTCAGGTCGCGGTTCACGTCGGCGGTGGCCTCCTCCCAGGTCTTGATGCCGGTGGCGGCCATCACGAGCGGACCGTTCATAAAGGCACCAAGCCAGTGGCCTTCTACCTTGTCGGGGCCGAAGTCGATGTGGCGGGTGAAGGGCATCACCACCTCCACCACGTCCTTCTCCGTCCAGCGGCGGGCGGGAATCTCAACGTAGCTCGACGGCCGGTACTGCTTAGCAATGCTCTTGCCGTTGAGCCTGACGTCGAAGCCCTCGGTAGCCCAGTAGGGCACGCGCAGCTTCATAGCAAACCGGGCCTTGCCCTCGACAATGCGGATGGTACTGCGCTCGGCAGGCCACTCACACTCCTGCTTAATCGTGACACCTTGTTGTTTCCAATGTGCGGTGGAGGGCAGATAGAGGGCTATCCATAAACAGTTGTCGCCCACGAAGTAGGCCGCCTCCTGATACTTCACGTGGTTCTCTGCGCCCGTGCCGCCGCAGCAGGTAGACTGCGGCGTCTCGTTGCCCCACGGCTTCGAAGCGTCGAGGCCGACGGCATACTGGTACGTCGTCTGGTAGTGGCGGGGATTCACCGAGCCGACAATCTGGTTGTAGAGCACGCGCTCGTAGTAGTCCATGTAGCGGGCGTCGTCGGGATTGTAGCAGTTCAGGTCCTTCGTCAGCTTAGCCAGGTTATAGGCGCAGCAGGTCTCGTTGAGGGTGGGCTCGGCGCGCAGTTCGCGGCCGCCCCAGTTTGCCACGTTGCCGCACATCGCGGTCATCTGCGAGTAGGGCTGGCGGAACATCTCGCCATTGCCGACGCCGCCCATCGCATAGCGGTAGCGGCCCTGAATCATCGTCCAGAAGTTCTCGGCCAGGTTATAATAATAGGGATTGCCGTTACCACGGAACGAGCGCAGCGCACCCGTCACCATCGGGATGTGCTGGTTGGCGTGGCGCGTGCGGATGGCGTCGATGTTCTTCGATAACGGGTCGAAGAACGCCGGACTGTCGAAGCAGTTTGCGGCTTCCAGCAACCGGGCCTTTTCCTCGGCTGTGCCCGTCATCTCGGCCAGGCGGGCCAGCGACTCGGCCATGCCGCCCACCTCGCCGGCGATATACATGTTCCACATCTCGTAGCGGTTGCCGGGACGGGCCCGGCGCTCGTCCTGCCGGCCGTCGCTCTTGACGTAGGTGCGGTAGTGCAGGCGGTTCCACACCCACAGTCCCATGTCCTTGGCCGTGAGCAGGGCCTTGGCAGCCACGGCGCGGTCGTCGATGTAGGTGGCAATGTCGATGAGTCCCGCCAACTGCTTGTGCACGGAGTAATAAGGTGCCCACACCCAGCTGTCGTTGTTGTAGGCGCGGTACATCTCAATCAGCACACAGTGCTGGGCGGGGATGGCGTTCAGGTAGCCGTAGCCGTACTTGCCGGGCTCCTGCTTGTAGCGGTCGAAGTCGGCCCAAGTGCCTTTCATCTGGCGCAGCTCCTCCTCGGGGGCGAAGTCGCGGGCCTCCCAGTAGCGGCCCAGCTGCTCATTCCAGACGAACGTCCGCTCCTGGCATTCGCGCAGGCCGTTCACCATCTCGGTGATGTTCCGGCGCAGGATGTCCTTCTTCGACTTGTCCTGACAACTGGCAAAGGCGAAGGCCAGCGCCGACATATAGTGGCCGGAGCCGTGGCCCTTCAGCTTCGTCGTCGGCGAGTCCCAGCCGTCCGACTCGGGGTAGCCCTCCGTCGGCAGTCCGTAGGTGTCGCGGTAGTTATAGAGCTGCTGCCTGACGGGCAGGCTCAGAAGGTGGTCGATGTCGAGGTCGCGGTTCCCCGTCAGCCGGTTCTGGCCGTCGAGGCTCACGCAGTCGAGCGGCAGCGGCTCAGCTACAATCTTGGCTGCCAATTGTGCATCCACCACCTTCACCTCAGCCGTCACGGGGTAGCCGTTGGGCGTGGTGTTGTCGCCGAGTATATATCCGCGTACCTTATATATACTGCCCACGGGATTGGTGTCAGGGTTAGCCTCTGCACGCTCCGTGGCCTCGCCGGTGTTCTGCCACCTCACCTGGCGGTACTCGCCCTTCCCGTCGCTGTATTCCACCCAAAGCTGGTAAGGCAGCCGAGGGGCGTTGCCCACGGGCACCTCCACACTGACGCTCTCTGCGCTGACTATACCGCGAACATTGGCGCCCGATGCACCAGCCACTATAACGGCAAGCATGAAGCCTGCCAACATGATGATCCTTTTCATTTCAATATCTTGCTCGCTTGTGTATGTCCTTGATGGTGGACGACATAGATTCCTTTCTGCGACAGATTGTGTACCTTACGGCCCATCAGGTCGTAGGCATCAATCGTTTCGACGTGGGCGTCCTTCAGCTGGAAGCCCTCAACGCTTGTGGGCACATCGACCTTGCGGTAGGAGATGTAGGGAGCCAACTTCTTGTTGACGGTGATGCCGTTGATGGTACCCGAGCGGTTGTAGTTCTTCATGTGCAGCTCCACGCGGTCGGCGTAGACATAGACCATCAGCGCCTGGACGATGTTGGGCGTCTCTACCGGCATGTCGCCAGGGTCGATGGTGTTGTAGTAGTAGCGCATCGAACCCATAAAGGCAGAGAAGAAGCTCGACTCCGCCGGATCCCTCACGGGTTCCTCAAGATGCCAAAGGGCCTTGGTCTGCGAGGCGCTGAGCGTAATCTTCCCGTCCTTAACGGTGACGGCCAGTCCCACAAGGCGGTTGCTGTTCGTGGCAGGATAGCCCTCGCTCGTGACGGCATAGAGCAGGGAGCGGTCCTTGGCATTTTCGGCCACGATGAGGTAGGTCTCGCCCGTCTTTGGCTGCGACGTCTTCTCGGCCACGATGCCTGTCTGGTCCTGCTTCGTCACCTTATAAAAATAGGTGGGATAATTGCTCTCGTTGCACGAGAAGCGACCGCTGGAACTCGAGATGACGTAGCTGCCGTTAGCCTCGGAGCCGCTGCCGCTGACGCGCAGAGCAAACGCGGCATTGGCGGCGTCGGTCACCTCAAACTTGACGGTGGCAGGCTTCGCCACAACACCCAGGTTGCGGGGATTGAAGCCCAGATACTCACCCGTTGCCTCGCTGCGCACGTACCATTCAAGAATCTGCTCCGGCACGTCATTCTCGGGGTCTTGTGTGGCACCGTCGACGTGGGTTTCGTCGGTAGTGGGTAAGATGTTACCGTTCCTGTCGTAGTGTGTGACGCGCTGCGAAGTCTTCCGGCGGGTGTAAGCCTTGTCGCCGCCGTGGTCGTGCCCGTAGAGCATGATAAGGTTTGGATATTTGCTCAGCGTCTTCTTCAGCAGATTTTCACCGGGCGACGAAGCGATGCCCTTCGACGGCTCGCGGATACTGTTGGAGTCGCTGAAGGGTATGTGGAGGGCGAAGAAGACCGTCTTGTCAGGGTTGTCGGCATAAATCTCTGCCAGCTTGTCGGCCACCCACTGCACCGACTCCTCCGAGTAGACGTAGTCCCATGCACTCTTGAAGAAGTTCTTGCCGCAGTTCAGGACGACAAAGTCAAAGCCGTTGATAACGTAGTGGAAGGCAGCCAGCAGCGTCATCTTGCCCAAGTTGCCATTGTCGGCATCCTCATAGAAAGCCTCGTCGGCAGTCAGCTCGCCGATGTCGTCCTTCATCGGGAAGGTGTAGTAGTCGCCGGCGTTGTAGGGCTTCGGTATATTGTCCCAGTTGGCCACCTCATAGTCGTGATTGCCGGTGACGTAGATGACAGGAGTCGACTTTACGGTGGGGAATGCCCTGCGGGTATACTGTGCTATCAGCTTGCGCACCTGCTGCCAGTTGCCGACGGGGATAGTAGCATCGCTGGTGCAGTCGCCACCGAGCAGCATCACGTCGATCTTCTCGGTATTCTTCAGCTGTGCAAGTGTTTTGATGAACGAACCTCGCAGCGCAATGTCGTTCAGGTTGGCACAGTCTATGAGCGAGCGCTCCGTGTGGATGTCCGAAATGCAGGCTATCGTGAGCAGGGGCTTCTCATTCTCTGACTGTGCTTTGGCAACTCCGGCCAGCGCCGTCCAGGCCAGCATCAGGCATAGGGTGGTAAGTAGTTTCTTCATAATGGGACATTTTTGAACTGCAAAAATAATCATTTCTTTCCACATTATCTGCCATTGCAACCTATTTAACATTATTTAGGCCGTAACATCTTTTTGCTGCCTGAAGTCCCTTCTGTCGCTTATCTGGTGGCACCGGTCTTTTGGTCGCTTTTCGGCTGGGTGTCGGTTTAGGTGTCGGTTCTCAGCTCCGAAGGGTGGCTATGAGCGTTTTTTTGCCGATTAATCCGGGCGTTTTTTGCTATTATAGTTGTTATTCGCACTTTTTATCCTACACTTCCGACACTTCCTGCACCTAAAATGGTTCAACAGGTGCAGGAAGTGTCGGAAGTGCAGGGTGTTTCCTGCGAATGGCAATTATATAGGGAGTGCGGGTGTTAGCAGCGAAGTCCCCATTGGCGTCACCGGGCGACAGGCTATGGGAAAGGCGGCGGGTTTCATCCAAAAGGCGGCGCCTTTTGTTTGTCCCGCGGTCTACTTTCTTCAGGCGAAGCAAGAAAATCAAAAAAAACTTTGACACGTCAGCATTATTGTGTAACTTTGCAGGCGAAAAAGGAATGATAACTAATAACGAGATGAAAAGGATTTTGACTGTTGGCTTCTGGCTGCTTACCTTCTGCGCGATGGCGCAGAAGACGGTGTACATACCCGACGAGTGGCGCCACCCGTGGCCGTCGGACTCGCTGCTCTATGCCGAGAGCGACCCCGACAACCGCTACACATGGTCGAAGACGCGCTCAGTGGAGTCGGACAACGTCATCGTGTTCTGGGACAAGGGCTACGGCTCCGTGCTGCCTTCGAAGTCGCCGACGGCCTACCGCGTCGACGAGCAGGACCTGCTCAAGAAGTGCGAGGCCTTCTACGACCTGGAAATCAACAAGCTGGGCTTTGTGGACCCCGCGAAGACCAACCTCAGGCGCTATAAGGTGATGGTGCTGCTGAACCACACGACGGAGTGGGTGTGCTACGGCGGCGGCTACGACTACGAGGTGAGTGCCCTCTGGCTCGGTCCGTCGGCCTGCAAGCCCGTCGGCCACTCTGTGGCCCACGAGGTGGGGCACTCGTTCCACTATATGTGCTACGCCGACGCCTCGGGCAACAACCACAACCCGTCGTCGACCATCAACACCGGCTTCCACCTGCAGTGCGGCAACGGCCAGACCATCTGGGAGCAGACGGCACAGTGGCAGGCCAACCAGTCGTACCCGGAGCTGATGTTCGACCAGAGCATCGGCGTGTTCCGCAAGAGCCATAACTACGCCTACAGTCACGAGTGGCACCGCTACCAGTCGTACTGGCTGCACTACTATCTGTGCCAGTATTACGACGACATCACCACGGTGGCCCAGGTGTGGCGGCAGCCCATGACGGGCCAGAGCCAGGGCAACGCCACCGACTTCAACCAGGCGCTGATGAAGCTGAAGAAGCTCGACGCCACGGGGCTCTTCCGTCTCTACTACGACTACGCCGCCCGTCTGGCCACATGGGACCTGAACGCCTGCAAGCCCTACCGCGATGCGCACATCGGCGACTTCGACTACCGCTGCGTCAGCGTGGGCGACACGGCCTATCAGGTGGCATTGGCTTCGGCACCGCAGTCCTCTGGCTTCAACATCATCCCGCTGAGGGTGCCTGAGGCTGGCACCGACGTCACGACCCGCTTTACCGCCCTCAACACCTTAAACTGCAAACTGGCCGCCGGCGACCCCGCCGAGATGCTGAACGGCGAGACGCAGTGGAGCAAGACCAACCGCACCACCTACGTCAATAACACCAACCGCGCCAACCGAGGCTTCCGCCTTGGCTACGTCGCACTGATGAAGGACGGCACGCGCCGCTACCTGAACGCCGACTCCGTCTATTGCACGGGCACCGCCGAGGCTACTGCCGACATCACGGCGACCATTCCCGAGGGCACCGACCGCCTGTGGCTCATCGTCGTGCCTGCCCCCAAGCGTTACGTACAGCACAAGTGGACCGACAAGGCCGACAACGCCGAGATGTGGCCCTACCGCTTCCAGATAGAAGGCACCGACCTCGCGTCAAGGGCCACGGTCTACGTCAGTTCCACGATTGACGGCCGCGAGGTGAGCGACGTCACGCTGACCTACGACGTCTATCTGCCCCAGCTGAACAGCTACGATGCCGTGCCCGTCACCGTCAGCGGACGGGCATTGGCACAGTTGGGCACCGCCTTCCAGCTGCCCACAGCCGACATTGCCGGGAAGATGGTCGCCTACAATGCTGCCGGTCCCGCCGTCGGCAAGATGATGTTCTACCCGCTGAACCCCAAGACGCTCGCCACGGTGAGCAGCGGCTCGACGGCCAACGGCTACGGCCATTGGTTCGGGGCCAACGGAGCCGTGAGCAGCTACCAGAACGGCTACATCTACAGCGAACTGAACACGTCGTCGATGACGTTCAGCATTGGCCAGTACCCCGGCAAGGTGAAGCAAGGTGCGGAATACACCGTCGGCCAGGCCCTGCGCTACAAGCAGGCCGACGGCAAGCTGGCCACTGCCCGCTTCGTCTTCCGCGTACATATTACTAATGTAGACTACGGCGCCGAGCTCGCCAGCATCGACTACGCCGACCCGACGGGCATCAGTGAAGTGAGAAATGAAAAGCCTGTAGGCGGGGGCGCCGTCTACGACCTGCAGGGGCGCCGTGTGGACAGTCCGGCCCGCCGCAGCGTCCTGATTGTAAACGGGAAAAAGACACTATGAAGATTTTTGCAATAGGAATGAACTATGCGGCACACAATAAAGAGCTGCATGATACGTTATTAAAGCCAGAGGAGCCGGTCATCTTCACCAAGGCCGACTCAGCACTGCTGAAGCCCGGCAAGCCGTTCTTCGTGCCCGACGACATGGGACGGATTGACTACGAGGCCGAGGTGGTGGTGCGCATCTGCCGGTTGGGCAAGAACATCGCCGAGCGGTTTGCCCACCGCTACTACGATGCCGTCACCGTGGGACTCGACCTCACCGCCCGCGACATGCAGCGGCGAGCCAGTCACGCCGGACAGCCGTGGACCATCTGCAAGGGGTTCGACGGCTCGGCGGTCATCGGCGAGTGGGTGGAACTGTCGCAGCTGCCCGCCGTGCAGGCCCTGCACTTCCGCTTGGAGAAAAACGGCGAGACGGTGCAGCAGGGGTGTACCGGCGACATGTTCTACACCGTTGACCAGATCATCGCCTACATCTCGCGGTTCTTCACGCTGAAGACGGGCGACCTGCTCTACACGGGAACCCCCGCCGGCGTTGGCCCGGTCAGCATCGGCGACCGTCTGGAGGGCTGGCTCGAGGAGCGAAAGGTTTTGGAACTGAACTGTAAATGAACGTAAGACGATATACACTGAGTGTGCTTCTGCTGCTGACGGGCCTGTGCGCGTCGGCTCAGGAGTTCTTCAACCTGACCGCCTCGGAGGTCAGGATCGACTCGGTGCTGCCGTTGTTCACATATACCCGTGAGTTGGGTGCCGGCTATGCCGACTCCACCTATACGGTTACGATAGAATACCCGGAATTTATCGATATGTCGGAGACCGACGTGGCGCGGTTACACAAGATTACCGACCGCAAACTGCCCCCGATGCCCGAGATTCAGCAGTACATCGGCGTGTCGCGCAAGCGGGGCACGCTCTATGTGGCCTTCACGCCCATCGTCTTTCGAGAAGGGAAGTATCAGAAGTTAGTAAGTTTTATGATAAAGACCCACCCCCGACCCCTCCCTGCAGGGAGGGGAGTAGATACTCCTTCTGCGGCTTCCCGGGGCGTAGCTAATTACTCCCCTCCCTATAGGGAGGGGCCGGGGGTGGGTCTTTCTGTACTTGCTACCGGGCGCTGGGCCAAAATCCGCGTGCCGGAGTCGGGCGTCTACCAGCTTACCAGCGACCTGGTGCGCAAGGCTGGGTTTACGGATGTCAGCAAGGTGAAGATCTACGGCTACGGCGGAGCCCTGCAGCCCGAGCGGCTGACTGCCGACTACATCAGCGAGACCGACGACCTGAAGGAGGTGGCGACGTGCACCGTCAGCGGACGGCGGCTCTTCTATGCTGTCGGGCCCGTGGGCTGGAGCAGCAACACCGCCACCACCCGTACCCGCAATCCCTACAGCGACTACGGCTACTACTTCCTGACCGAGAACGACTCGACGGCACTGACCGTCAGCGAAGAGCAGTTCAAGGCCGACCACTACCCCACCCCCAATGACTACCACTCGCTCAGCGAGGTCGACGACTACGCCTGGTACCACGGCGGGCGCAACCTGTACGACAGCCGCCTCTTCGGCACCGGCGTGCAGCGCAGCTACCAGCTTGCCGCCCCCGAAGGCTCGAAGGGCGAGCTCACGGTGGTACTCTCCCACGACGGTCCCTTCACCGCCAGCGTGCTGGTGAACGGCAAGGAGGTGGGAACGGTTATCGTCAATACGTCGCCCGACCGCTACAGCAAGGCGGCCGTCACCACGAAGACTTTTACCGTTGAAGACCCGCTGTCGGCCGACAATACCGTCACCATCCGCCAGACCGGTGGCTCCAACCTGCGCCTCGACTATCTGTCGCTCTGCTACGACACCCCGCAGGCGTGGCCCGACCTGGCAACGGCCAGCATCCCCGTGCCGCAGTACGTCTACAACATCACCAACCAGAACCACCACGCCGACACGGCGGTCGACATGGTCATCATCATCCCCACGACGCAAAAGCTCCTGGGGCAGGCCCAGCGGCTGAAGGCATACCACGAACAGAAGGACTCGCTGCGGGTGCGCATCGTGCCTGCCGACGAGCTGTTCAATGAGTTCTCGAGCGGCACGCCCGACGCCAACGCCTACCGCCGCTATCTGAGGATGCTCTACGACCGTGCAGAGACCGAGGCCGACATGCCCCACTACCTGCTGCTCTTCGGCGACGGCGCCTGGGACAACCGCATGAAGACCGCCGTCTGGCAGAACTCGTCGCCCGACGATTTCCTGCTCTGCTACGAGAGCGAGAACTCGTTCAGCGAGACCGACTGCTACGTCAGCGATGACTACTTCTGCCTGATGGACGACGGCGAGGGCGGCTCGATGCTGGTCAGCGACAAGTCTGACATCGCCGTGGGCCGGCTGTCGGCACGCACGGAGGCAGAAGCAAAGATTATGGTCGACAAGACCATCGGCTATATGCAGAACGAGAACGCCGGTGCCTGGCAGAACACACTCTGCTTCATGGGCGACGACGGCGACTCGAACGGCCACATGAAGGATGCCGAGTCGGTGGCAACACTCATCGGCGAACAGCACCCGGCCTTCAGCGTCAAGAAAATCTACTGGGATGCCTACGAGCGGCAGTCGTCGTCGACGGGCTTCAGCTATCCCGACGTCACCAAGCTCATACGCCAGCAGATGCAGCAGGGCGCGCTGCTGATGAACTACAGCGGCCACGGGGCTGCCTACACCATGTCGCACGAGCAGGTGCTCCACCTGTCGGACTTCGAAGCGGCTACGTCGCTGCGCCTGCCCCTGTGGCTGACGGCCTCGTGCGACATCATGCCCTTCGACGGTCAGGAGGAGAACATCGGCGAGACCTGTATGCTCAACAAGCAGGGCGGCGCCGTCGCCTTCTACGGCACCACGCGCACCGTCTATGCCCAGTATAACGGCTATATGAACCGCGCCTACACCCGCTACGTGCTGGGCCGCGACGACGAGGGCCGCCGCTACACCATCGGCGAGGCCGCCCGACAGGCCAAGAACCTGCTGATGACGCCGTCGAGTCAGGGCAACGACATCGGCATGGACCAGACGGCCAACAAGCTGCAGTTCACCCTGCTCGGCGACCCGGCCCTCACGCTGGCCGCCCCCACCCTGCAGATGGTGGTCGACAGCATCAACGGCGAGCCGGCCAACGGTGAGCCCGTGCAGCTGAAGGTCGGCCAGACGGTCAGCATCGCGGGACACATCGTCGGCGCACCGGCCTTCGACGGCGTGGTGACGCTCACCGTGAAGGACGTTGAACAGGAGGTGACCTGCCGCCTGAACGACGCCTCGGCGGCTGACTCTCCCCTCACGTTCAAGGACCGTCCCAACACGCTCTATCAGGGCACCGACAGCGTGCGCCAAGGCCGCTTCAAGGTCAGCTTCGCCCTGCCCAAGGACATCAGCTATAGCGAGGGCAACGGCCTCATCACCCTCTACGCCCTCTCTGCCGACAAGCAGCAGGAGGCCAGCGGCTACAGTACCAACTGTTCGCTGTGCAGTGGCGATGCCACTGCCACCGACGGCATAGGCCCCAACATCTACTGCTACCTCAACACCACCTCGTTCGTCAGCGGCGGCGATGTCAACGCCACCCCGCTGTTCCACGCCGAGCTCTACGACAAGGACGGCATCAACGTATCGGGCGGCGGCATCGGTCACGACCTGGAGCTGATTGTCGACGGCGCCATGACCACCACCTACGTGCTGAACGACTACTTCCAGTTCGACTTCGGCGACTACCGCAGCGGCTCGCTCAACTACAGCCTGCCACAGCTCCCCGTAGGCCGGCACAAGCTGCTGTTCCGAGCCTGGGACGTGATGAACAACTCGTCGACGGCCGAGCTGGAGTTCAACGTCGTCAAGGGGCTGGAGCCTTCCATCTTCAGCATCGACTGCACCAAGAACCCTGCCAAGACCGAGACCACCTTCATCGTCACCCACGACCGCACGGGCTCGCAGGTCGACATCGAGATTGACGTCTTCGACACCTCCGGCCGCCAGCTCTGGACTCACAAAGAGACGGGCGTCTCCTCCAGTCAGGCCTCCACCGTCACGTGGGACCTGACCACTACGGGCGGCCACCGGCTCTCCACGGGCGTCTACCTCTACCGCGTGCGCCTCTCCTCGGAGGGCAGCTCGCAAGCCTCGAAAGCGAAGAAACTCATCATATTAGGCAATAAATAGCAGGATAACCGCGTTATAAAGGAGATGAAAACAAGAAAACTCATATTAGCCACCGCCTGTTCGCTGTGCTGCGGCGGTGCCGCTGCCGCCCCCGACGACGACAAGCTCACCACCTTCAACCCCGTGGAGCACGCCGTCATCAGTGAGACTATTGCACCCGATGCACGCAGTGCCGGCATGGGCGACGTCGGCGTGGCAACCGACCCCGACGTCAACTCACAGTACTGGAACCCCGCCAAGTACCCCTTCTGCATCAGCCGCGCCGGCGTGGCACTGAACTACACCCCGTGGCTCCGCCAGCTGGTCAACGACATCGACCTGGCCTACGTTGCCGGATACTACCGCATCGGCGACTACTCGGCCATCTCGGGCTCGCTACGCTACTTCTCGCTCGGCGAGGTATATACCGACTACGAGAACAGCGACATGACCGTGCGGCCCTACGAGATGTCGCTCGACGCCGCCTACTCGCTGATGCTCAGCGAGAGCTTCTCGCTGGCTGCCGCCATCCGCTGGATCTACAGCGACCTGCGCTTCGACTACAGCGAGGACTCCAAGCCTGCCTCGGCCTTCGCCGCCGACCTGGCCATGTACTATAACAACTACTTGATGCTCGGCAGCCGTGAGTGCCAGCTGGGACTGGGTATGAACGTCCGCAACATCGGCTCGAAGATCAGCTACTACGGCGACGAGGAGAGCCAGTTCATTCCGGCCAACCTGCGTCTCGGCGCCTCGCTGATGGTGCCCGTCGACGAGTACAACCGCTTCTCGTTCTCAGCCGATGCCAACAAGCTGCTCGTGCCCACCGTACCCCGCCAGGAGGAGGGCGAGAGCAACTCCGAATACCAGGACCGCGTGCGCCGCGACTACAGCGACGTGGGAAGTATCAAGGGTATGTTCCAGAGCTTCAGCGACGCTCCCGGCGGCTTCAAGGAGGAGATGGACGAGATTCAGTGGTCGGTGGGTGCCGAGTACGTCTACCACGACCAGTTCTCTATCCGCGCCGGCTACCACCATCAGGCCGAGTCGAAGGGTAACCTGAAATACTTTACCGTCGGTGGCGGCTTCCGCATGAGCGTCTTCTCGCTCGACGTGGGCTACGTCATCTCGACCGCCCGCTCGAACCCCCTCGACCAGACGCTCCGCTTCACCCTCGCCTTCGACATGGACGGACTTAAAGACTTGTTCAAATGATAAGAGTAGGAATGGGCTACGACGTCCACCAGCTGGTCCCCGACCGGGAACTGTGGATGGGCGGCATTAAGATTGAGCACAGGCTGGGCTTACTCGGCCACAGCGACGCCGACGTGCTGATTCACGCCATCTGCGACGCACTGCTCGGTGCTGCCAACATGCGCGACATCGGCTACCACTTCCCCGACACGGCTGCCGAGACCGACGGCATGGACAGCAAGATTATCTTGGAGAAGACCATCGAACTGATAGCCCAGAAAGGCTACCGCTTCGTCAACCTCGACGCCACCATCTGCGCCGAGCGGCCAAAGATGAACCCACACATCCCGCAGATGCAGCAGTGCCTGGCCGGCATCATCGGCACCGACCCCGACAACATCAGCATCAAGGCCACCACCACCGAGCGCCTCGGCTTCACCGGTCGCGAGGAGGGCATCTCGGCTTACGCTGTCGTCCTCATTGAGCGTGACTGAATAAGTGACCATGCAAACCATGATACGACTGAGCCGATGGCTCGCTGCAAATGCCTCACTTTTCATCATCGTTATTGCGGTGGTGACTTTTTTTGTCCCTGACCTCTTTGTGTGGGTTCGCGGCACGACGCAGACCATCATTCTCGGCATCATCATGCTGACGATGGGACTGACGCTGACAACAGACGACTTTCGTATCCTAGCCCGCAGGCCCTTCGACATTCTGATAGGTGCCTGCGCCCAGTTCTTCATCATGCCATGCGTGGCCTATCTGCTGGTGCATGTGTTCAGACTGGAGCCAGCGCTGGCTCTGGGAATCCTGCTGGTGGGCTGTTGCCCCGGCGGCGTATCGAGCAACATCATGTCGTATCTCTGTCATGGCGATGTGGCATTCAGTGTCGGCATGACATGTGCCTCTACCCTACTCGCCCCCGTGATGACGCCGTTGCTGATGGAGTTCACGGCTGGCCAAATCATTGAAATTGATGCTATCGGCATGTTCCTGAACATCCTGATTGTGACGATTATTCCCGTTGGAATCGGCTGTTTCTTGAATTACACCTATTCAAAGAACAAGCATTTCCCCACGATTCAGTCGCTCATGCCGGGATTAAGCGTCATCTGCCTGGCCTGCATCGTGGGCGGTGTTATATCAACGGTTCACGACGACCTCGTGGCCCGCGGCCTCTGGCTCTTTCTCTGGACGTTTGCCGTCGTCTTCTGCCACAACACTTTGGGGTATATCCTCGGCTATACGGCTGGCCGACTCGCCAAATTCAACAAAGCCAAGAAGCGCACCATCTCGATTGAGGTGGGTATGCAGAATGCAGGGCTTGCCACCGTTCTGGCCGGCAACTTCTTCGCTGCCCAGCCGCTCGCCGTACTGCCCTGTGCCATCAGCTGTGCCTGGCACTCCATCAGTGGTACCATTCTCGCTGGGCTCTTCCTTCGCTTAGACGGGCGCTCCGCTACTCAAGAAAAAACAGACTGACGCCGATAACGGAAATAAATGCGCCCACAACAGCCTTCCACGTAATCTTCTCGTGAAAGAGCCAATAAGACGGCAGAAGGATGATAATGGGCGTCATCGCCATCAGCGTAGAGGCGATGCCAGCAGCCGTATATTGCACAGCCATCAGCGAGAAACCAACTCCTACGAATGGACCGAAGATGGTAGTCGCTGTAGCAACGGACAGTCCTTTCCTATCGTGCAACGCCTCGCGCAAATGTCCCATTTCATCGCGGAAATACGACAACATCAAGAACCCGATGATGCCTGCAACGCAACGATAGAAATTAGCGCTGAAGGGCACCAGCCATTCGGGTACGCCCGCAGCGGCCAAAGCGGCCATGTCGTAGTGGTCCATACCTATCTTGCTCAACACTAAACCAACGCCCTGACAGACGGCGGCTCCGATGGCATAAAGCACACCATTGAGAGGCAACTTCAATGAAACCTTATGATGCTCTCCACGGCCAAGCACAGAGATACCGATGCCAAAGAGCGTGACCAACATGGCCACAATGCTCATCGCCCTCATCTGCTGTCCGAGCGTCACCCATGCCATCAGCGCTGCAGACAAAGGGGCAAGCGTCATGAAAAGCTGCCCATAACGCGAACCTATTATTATATAGCACTGGAACAGGCAGAAGTCGCCAATCACGTAGCCCACCAGTCCAGACAACAGCATCCAGCCACAGGCATCGGCAGGCACGCCTGTAGGCAGCGGATTGCCTGTCACCGCCCCGAAGAGTACCAGCGAGAACACCAGTGCCAGCGCCATTCTCAGAACATTCAGAGTGAGATTGCCCAACCGCTTCGAGCCAAACTCGCTCAGCAGCGCCGTTGCCGTCCATGAGAACGCTACGCCTATAGAAATCAGTTCACCTAAATAAGTCATAGTCATTTTCGCGGTGCAAAGGTACAACTTTTCTTAAAGAAAAACCTAATATAAGAAGAAAATCATTATCTTTGCACCAGAATATGAAGAAATTAGGATTACTGCCACGCATTATTATCGCCATCGTGATGGGGATACTGATCGGGAACGTGCTACCAGAAGGATGGGTGCGCGTGTTTGTGACGTTCAACTATGTGTTCAGCCAATTCCTGGGTTTCCTCATCCCGCTCATCATCATCGGACTGGTTACCCCAGCCATTGCCGACATCGGAAAAGCAGCCGGCCGACTATTGCTGCTGACGGTAGGACTGGCTTATGCCGATACCATCGTGGCCGGGCTGTTGGGCTTTGCCACAGGTTCGATGTTCTTTCCGATGCTGATTGACACGGAGGCCACGACAGCAATAGAGAAAGCGGAAACGCTGCAGCCCTACTTCCTACTGAATATTCCTGCTATTCTCGACGTGATGGCAGCATTGGTAAGTTCTTTCGTGGTGGGCATCGGCATCGCCTACACTGACTCACCGACGCTGAAGAAAGGCTTCGCGGAGTTCCGCGTCATCATCGAGAAGACCATTCAGGTGGCCATCATCCCGCTCCTTCCGCTCTATATATTCGGCATCTTCCTCGGCATGACGTTTACGGGTGAAGTTTATCATATCATCATGGTGTTCGCCAAGATTATTTGCATCATCTTTGTGCTGCACATCGTCATCCTCACGTATGAGTTCCTGATTGCCGGTGGGCTTTCAAGGAAGAACCCGCTGCGCCTGCTGGCGAATATGCTGCCGGCTTATTTCACCGCCTTAGGTACATCGTCGAGTGCCGCAACCATTCCCGTCACCCTGCGACAGACAAAAAAGAACGGAGTTAGCGATGAAATCGCAAGTTTCTGCGTGCCGCTCTGTGCCACTATTCACATTGCGGGCTCGATGATGAAGATCACCTGCTGCGCCCTTACCGTTTGTCTCATAGACGGTCTGCCCCACGACTTGCCGATATTCCTCCATTTCATCATGCTACTGGGCATCTGTATGGTGGCGGCTCCTGGCGTGCCTGGCGGAGCGGCAATGGCGGCATTAGGTCCCTTGGCTGGGGTGCTGGGCTTTACACCTGAAGCGCAGGCACTCATCATCGCCCTCTACATCGCTATGGACTCCTTCGGCACTGCCTGCAACGTGACTGGCGACGGTGCTCTTGCCGTTATCATCGATAAATTGCACAAAAACAATCATGTCAAACCATAAAACATTGAATCGTATGAAAGACAATCGGATTTTTGCATCGGCCCTCATTGCGCTTGGCATCTTTTGTATGGGTTGGTTCATCAAGGCTGGCATCGACAACTTTGCCAACAAGGACCGCAAGGTAACGGTAAAGGGCTTGGCAGAGCGCGAGGTGCCTGCCGACAAGGTGACGTGGAGCATCGGCACGAAGGTTACGGGCAACGACCTGCCTTTGCTCTATGAGAGCATCAACTTCCAGACGGACAAGATTAAGAGATTCCTGCGACAGAACGGGCTCGAAGAGAAGGAAATCACGGTAAATCCGCCTTCAATCAGCGACTTGGAGGCTCGCGAATGGGGTGATAACCAGAAAAACTTCCGCTATATCGTCACCACGACGATTACCGTAGCAACAAACAAGGTGACAGAGGTAAACAAAGCCATCTTCAAGCAGGCCGAACTGCTGAAACAAGGCGTGGCCATCGAGAACAGCAACGCTGAGTATGAGTATGCCTCTTTCCAGCAGATGAAACCCGAGATGATGGCCGAGGCCATCAAGAACGCCCAGAAGACGGCCGAGCAGTTCGCAGAGGCCAGCAAGTCGGAACTTGGCCAGATTCAGACAGCCGGTCAGGGACAGTTCGAGATTGAAGACCGCGACCAGAACACCCCCTACATCAAGAAGCTGCGCGTCGTGACCACCATCACCTACTCGCTGAAAGACTGACCTTCGGTATACTTAAAGATAGGTATTGTCGTCAATGCCCTTGAACATCGTGAGGAAACGCTCGGCACGCTGCTGACAGCGATTGTTCTCCTGACGGAACTTCTCGGGGATGGTCTTGCCTGAAAACTCCTCTTTGTTCTGACCGTCGTGCTTCTTTGCCGTAAAGCGCAGCAGGTGCTCGCCGTCGAAATAGAGGCGCAGCTCGTAGGGGACCATGTCGTCGCCGACATCGGGCGTGAGGGCATAGATAAACAGAACGCGGCCTTTAGCGTCGTAGAGATACTCCTCGTAGAACTCGCGGGCGGCGAAGTTATACTTGGCGGTGGCGAAGCGGAGAAAGTGTGGCGGATAGGGATTATATTCCTCTTCATCATCCTGTTCCTCCTCGCCATAAAACATACGGATGTTCTCTTTGTGAGGCCCCGTGCCAGGCAGGTTCTGCAATACCTGCAGGTCATAATACTCGGGCGGAATCTCTGGCGTGTCATCACCACCCGGCGTCATCTGAGCAATCATCTCATGTACCGCCTGATACTCCTTGCGGATGCTCTCAACCGTCTGCTGAGCGAAGGCTGAAAGTGCCCACGCCACACACAGCAATAATGTAAACGCAACTTTCTTCTTCATCTTGTTTGGTTAAATATGGCACAAAGATACAACGAATTATTGGAAAACACAACTTTTTCTGTAACAGATGAAATAATTCGCGTCGTTCTCTTTCCTCACCCCGTGATTCCCTTGCTAATCTCGCAGAAAAGTTGTATCTTTGCACGCGATTTGTAGATAATGTTTAGGAACACTGATGATGCCCCACCGTTTCACAACCCCGCTGCTGCTACTCCTGCTGCTCACCGCCTGCACCGACAGCCGGGAGCAGCAGCTCCAGTTAGAGGAACTGGAGCGGCAGAACCGTGCCGACAGCGTGATGCAGGACCTCGCGCTGGCCCAGTCGCTCGCCGACCACTTCGACCGCCACGGCACCCGTAACGAGCAGCTTCGCGCCCACTACATTCTCGGCCGCACCCATGCCGACCGCGGTGAGTTGCCCCGTGCTGTAGCTGCCTACAACGAAGCAGCCGACCGGGCAGACACTACTTCTACCGATTGCGACTACCGCACGCTGAGCCGCGTCCATACGCAGCTCGCCCAGCTCTACTATAGTCAGTTGCTGCCTGACAATATGATACGCGAGGAACGGCAGGCCATGAAGTATGCCAAGATGGCTAAAGATACGATGCAGTACCTCTATTGCTATGGAATGTTGGCAGAAGGGTATGAGATGAAGAATATGAAAGATTCTGCAATCATAATTCTGGCAGAGACTTATAAATTGTACAACAAGGTAGGGGCCACACAATTTGCTTCAGCACTCTGTTGCTCTATGGCCAATATATGCATACAACAGAAAGATTATGTACAGGCAGAAAAGTATATGCAGGAGTTCGAAGCTCTATCTGGCTTTTTCGATGTACAGGGAAACATCGTTCCTGGCAAAGAAATGTATTATTCCTGTAAAGGGCATTTTTGCCTCGACACATCTGACAAAAACAATGCCGAACATTATTTTCGTAAGTTGCTTGAGGTTGCCAACAACTACGATTTGAAAATAGCCGCACTTGGTGGGCTACAGCAATTCTACGCCAAGTATTTCAATAAAGACTCACTTGTCAAATACAATCATCTCAGGGATAGTCTTTGTTTCATTGCCCATAATGAAGTGGAGATGCAGAAAACACTCCAGGTCCAGGCTATGTACGACTATACGCGTAGCGAGCAGATTGCCCATCAAAAGGAGCAGGAGGCAGATAGATATAAGATTTTCAGTGCGCTCTCTGCCATTCTGATTCTTCTTTTTGTCATAGCTTATATCCATAATCGCGACGAGAAGCAACGGTTGAGAGACAGAATCCGACTCTTGAGTGGTTATGCCGTCAATAAGAACCTATATGACAGTCCAATTGCCCAGCATTTCCGTGAGCTACTGAAAGCAAATCCCTATCAGAACCCGAGCATGAACGATTGGAAGGAACTGGCTGCCCTTATCGAAAGCGTAATACCCAACTTCCGTGAGAAGTTGCAGACAGACTCTCACCAGTTGTCTGATGCGGAGTTTGATATCTGTATGCTCGTCAAGATTCAGATTCCGTCTTCCGACATAGCCCGACTTAAACAGATTGTTCCCTCGTACGTCACTCAGATTCGTAAAAACATCTACCAAAGACTCTTTGCGAAAAAGGGAAGAGCCAACGAACTGGACGAGTACATCATGTCGTTGTATTAAATGCAAAAAAATGCCCATTTCATCGGATGTTTTTGTTGTTTATGCTTCTATACAATCCATATGGAAACCTTATAACAGATTCTTCTCGCTCATTTTGTGAAAACATTTCAGTGGTTTTTTCTACCACCCAATGCACTTTTTTGCGTATCTTTGGAGCATCGTTTTTAAATTACAATAAAATAGAAGCAAAAAGTATAATTGTTATAGAAAAAGGAAATGAAAAAACTATCGGCAATTGGGCTTATGATAGCCAGCAGCGTCCTGCTGGGCGCTTGTGAAAAAGACTCTGACAAGGACGATGATGGCGTTGTATGGATGGAGGAGGTGCTTGATGCCGTCTATGTGGTCAATGCCGGCAATGCTGCCGCCTCCATACCTGCCAGCATCACGGTGGTGGATGTCAGGAACCACAGGGCGACACAGGGTCTGTATAAGGAACAGAACGGGAGTGACATGGTGTCGACGCCCTCTGACATGGTGACGGCCTGGTTAAGCAAACGTATCTTTGTTGTCTATCCAGATAAGGATATGCTGGAAGAGATTGACGGTCAGACGCTGAAGTCGCTGAAGAAGATTTCCACGACAGGACTGTTTGGCGACAAGGGCAAAGGTCCCAGAAAGATGATGTGGCATTGGAAAAAACTGTTAGTACTCACCGATGCCGGCTACGTGCTGAGTTTTTCGGGCGACGCGCTGGAGGCAGAGGCAGCCTACGAAGTAGGTCCAGGGGCAACGGCCATGTATACTATGAAGGAAAAAAACACCATTGAGGTGCTCCATTCCGGGCAGGGGACAGAGGCTCCCTGCATATCGAGTGTAAGCTTTTATGGCAATCCTGCACCATATACCATTACTTCCGAACTATTGACAAATCCTGTGGAGTATATCCGTGTATTTGACGACAGCTACGCAGCCTTCATCCTGAATGCCGGGAGCGACGGCAAGGCGGGGAGTGTCATTCAGAGACAGTGGGGCAAGGAGCCTGAGCTGCGTAAGATTGCTGATGCCACTTTCGCGTGCAACGGAAATGACTCCAAAGGCACTGCGCTTTATATGGTGAACACGTCAGCAGCCGGGGCCAAGCCAACCTATAGCAAGTATGACATCCTGACAAATACTGTCAGTACCTTCATAGAAAACGGTGAACAGTATCCTACCGCCATTGCCACTGATTATGCGTATCACAATACCATCTGCGTCACTTCGCGTCCGTCGGCAGACAAAAACAGCACGGCAAATGGCCATGTGACCATTTACGGCCACGAAGGCCAGTTGCAAGGGAAGTATGAAGTGGGTGTGAATCCCTCTCTCATCGACTTTGGGTATGTCATGGTTACGAGTAAATAAAAGGAAAACATAGTGATCAGGGGACTCTAACTTTGCGCTCTAATAATAAAAGTGGAATGAAAATTTGCATATTTCAGGACTCTGATTACTTCATAAAAACATGTCAAACAAAACAAACTAAAATAGAACAATGGAGAAACGTGTAAAAACATACAGTGTTGCGGCAACGGTGGCGATGGCTGCCGTGTTGCTGTCATCGTGTGCCACGATTGTGGCAGGTGGGGCACCGAAGATTACCATCAACGGTGACGTGCCAGAACCGGTGACCATCGAGACGGAAGAGGCAGCGTATATAGACGTGACGCTTCCGGCCTTGGTAAAAGTAAAGCGCCACCACATAGACGGGCAGCGCATCAAGATAACATCGGAAAACTACGAGTATAACGACATTATGCTGAGGAAGACGCTGAACGACTGGACGCTCGGCAACATCCTTATCGGCGGTCTCATCGGTTGGGGCATTGACCTTGGAACGAACTGCGTCAGCAAACCTGCGCAGACGGAGTTCACTATAACACCAAAGCCAAAGGGTCGAAATGAATCCACGAAGGAGAACAAAGAGTAACCAGTGAAGAGGTCATCTCCTGTTCACTAGAACCGGCCCCATAATCATGGCACACGTCAAAGCAAGCAGCCCCTTAGCGTACTGCTTGGCATCTTGCAAGAGGAATTCGTTGAGGTTTGCGTATATTTGCGGCGACCATTTGAAAACTAAAAACATAGAAAGATGAATATGAAACTAAAGAACATCATTACAGCGGCTGTTGCATTCGCCGCTATGTCATTGGGCATTTCATGTATGAACAACACGGACTCTCCTGTTACCGAAGTGGAGGAAACACCTGAAGCGAGCGACGCTACAGATACTGGCTGTCAGTACAATAGCCGTTCTGCTGAGCCTGGGAGTCAGACCCCAGCCATCGTTCTGACGAAGGAGGGCGACAACATCTCGTGCGAACTCATCAACTATAGTGCGAACTGTGGTGTATCTTACTTTGATATTAACACGGAATACATAAAAGGGAAAGGACACCCCGACTCTTTGTTCGTAGATGTGAATCCCGTCATACCGAGGGAGATGGATTGCACGTGTCCTTACTCCGTCTACTTCACCATTCGCAACGTGAAGGCAGAGAGTTTCTACTTGTATTGTGATTGGTATGCTGGTATGGTGTCGTTCAAGGAATCCAGCCAAGTGACGATAGAACGCCAACTCAAGGAGGTGACGATAGACGGCTCAAAATACCGGCTGTTGTTGCCTGGAGAGGTGGCTGGACTGAAGAGTATGGTTGAGTGCAAAGGTGAACTGCGTGTCCCGTCAACAATCAACTACGATGGGAAGAACTACAAAGTTATGATGCTGGACTATAGTGCACTCTGGCATCTTCCTGAAGTGACTAAAGTCATTCTGCCAAAGTCCATTCGTAGCATAGTAGGGACGTTTTCAACAAATATCCTGCTTCTCGACCCCAGCTTAGAGACTGTTGAGGTGGAGGAAGGCAGTAGTCTGTTCAGTTCTATCGATGGCATATTGTACTCCAGCAATGGTAAGATGCTCTACTGCTATCCCGCTGGCAACAAGCGAACCTCTTACACAGTACCTGATGGTGTGGAGAAGATTGGGAAAGATGCTTTCGCCTCAAACCAGAACCTGAAAACTGTCCGGTTCCCGGAGTCAGTCGTTACAATGGGCAGAGGAGTGTTTTCAGAATGTACGAGTCTGGAGTCCATCTACCTCCCGTTCAAATTGGATAAGATAGAATTTGATGGGATAGACTATTTTGTTTTCGGTAACATAAAGTCTTCGCCTACCATCTATGTCCTAGAGTCTGAGATGGAGAACATCAAGGTTTTATACAAAGGGCCGGTGCTTCCGTTATAAAACTCCCTCCAAAAAGTTATATAACAAAAGAACCGTCCCTCTGTTACATGAAGAATAATTACTATATTTGCCAAAGGAATTAGAAACTTAATATATGAGAGACAATGAAGAAGTATTTATTTAGCCTTCTCGCCGTACTCCTGATGACGGCGTGCAGTAATGACGATGGAGATATGGCATCTTCTGATTCTCCAGTTCCAGTCGCAGCGTCACAAGCTGATTACCGGGACTCCTTGTCGGTATTTTCGAAGGAGGCAGCGAAGCGGCTGGTCGGCAAGTGGAAGGATGTTTACAAAGCTTGGCCTGGTGGCAATAGTGAGACTGTTGAGGGAGACCATAGCTATGTCAGGTTCTATGATGATAACAGGCTGGAAGTGTTCTCAGATATTATTCCATGGGATTCTACCGAAGTTGTGAAGGTTTTAATACCTCTATATGGAGAAAAGGCGCATTGTTATCGTGTTTTAGATGACTGGAAATATGATGATAATACTCACACGTTGTCTGGACATATTGTTTATCCTGTGCGAGTAGACCCAGGAAACAACTTCATTGACTATGGTGAACGGTATTATTGTAGTTTTGGTGGCAATGATAGTTACGACGAGCTGTATATGATAGAAGACCCAACTGAATACATCAACTGTTTCGGTTACGGAGTAGGATACATACGGGTGAAATGATTGAATCTATATTAATAAGAAAAACCAATGAGTCCGTAAAGAAATCCAAGCATAATTTTTGCGTTGTGCGGAAATTATTGTAATTTTGCACTCCAGAGCAATGACAGCTTTCTTAACTAGTCTATCGAATTAGCAGTTCACAAGACAAACGTACAGGAAAGGATGTCTGCCAGCTCACCCTCTACGGAGGTGTGGGCTTTTTGGCATAACATCTGTACGTAGGTCCTGCTAAACCTGATAGACTAGTGTTATCTCCAAAGTTATAAGTCCACATCCTCCGTTTTTATCAGCATCTATTTATTAATTGATAAAACGGAAAACGTGAATATGAATCAACAAAAAGAAGTCCCGGACAATCTGGGAGGGCTTGGCGACGTGCTGCCCGCCAATGTCCTGAAGAGGGTGAACGAACTGCTGGAGCAACTGCACCGGGCAGACAAGGAGCACCAAGGCAGCATAGTATTAAACATCTACGAAAAAGGCAGCCTCCACGTAGATCATGTGGATACGCAGAACTTCTATGGGGATAAGTGGGTTAAGGCTCTTCAAAATAGAGAGACTGTCACCAGTCCGCCATCAGCAGATCCCGTTTTCGATAATGACACACCGCTGTCGGCCCTGTTCCGTGATAACTTCCATGGTGAGCTGAGGAAGGTCATCGAGTCGTGGAGACCTTATCTTATCGATGATGACGCGTCGGTGGATGCCATGGAAATGCATTCTTTTCATTTCGACTTCAGCAAGGTGATTGCCACGAGCATCTACATAGACTTGGGGCGGCTGCTTCACGCGCATGCCCTGAAGGATGATAACATGAGCTCTTTGGCAAGTTATCTTTACCAGCACTCTAACTTAAGCAACAGTCAGTCCACGCTCTACGCACAACTCCGCAAGTACAAGAAGAGGTAGCCGCCAGGCTACTTCAGTTTTCTGTATACAATTGTATATCGCTTGGTTTGTATTTGCTTGCTTAGTAGTTCTTTTCTTCCTATCTTTGCAGGGTCAATCTTTATATGCCTATGGACGAAGAGAAACCTAAAAAGAAACGGAAGAAGGCTGCTGCTGAGGAGGGCGAGCCGAAGGAGCATAAGAAGCCGTGGCGGGAGTACACGGCGACGGTGGAGGACATCCAGAACTTCCTGATGGACCGGGTGCTGCTCAGGCACAACGTGATAACGGGGCGAGTGGAGTTCCGCATCCCCGATACAGACAACTGGCAGCCCATCAGCGACCGCATCGTCAATTCGCTGTGGGCGGAGCTGTCGGCGACGAAGACGGTGCGGGTGCAGGACATGTACCGGGTGATAGAGTCGGACTTCGTGCCTGAGTTCCATCCGTTCCGCTTCTATCTGGAGCACCTGCCTCCGTGGAACGGCGAGGACTACATTCTGGCGATGTCGGTCACGGTCAGCGTGAAAGGCGACGTGGAGGAGCAGCTGCTGTTTGCGGAGTATCTCAGGGATTCCAGAAGAAGACCTACCGCAACGTGCGCGGCTATGTGGTCGTTCGCCGCTCGGCCGAGGAGATGCTCTCCATCCGTCGGCTGATGGCTCATGGAGCTGATACAGATACAGACGATACAGGTGTTTTCTAAGGAGTCCTCGCGTACCGCGCACACACGGTACGCGTGAGAAATCTATAAAAACAAGTGTATATATCTGTATCTGTATTGATTCCGAAAAGCGGCGCCAAACGCCCCGAATAGCGCCGCTATTCACCCCGTTTGGAGGCTCCAAACCACCCGGATGGCGGCGCCAAACGTGTCAGTTCTCCCCCTGAGTCAGGGGGAGTTAGAGGGGGTCTGAACCGCCTCAGTTTTCTTGGCACGGAAAAACGCGGAGGGACACTGTCCGGCAGTTCCTCCCCTGAGTTAGGGGAGGTTAGGAGGGGTCTGAAGGAGGGGACGGTAACATTGACAGTGTTCGGATGTTCAGACCACCCCTGGCCCCTCCTGACTCAGGAGG
>CAMHHO010000017.1:0-41344 GCA_946184965.1 uncultured Prevotellaceae bacterium
GCGGTATTCCCCTCAACAAGATGTCGGTCTCGATGACCATGAACGGTGCCGTGCTACCCATCCTGGCTTTCTACATCGTGGCCGGTCTGGAGCAGGGCGCCCAGTTGGAGGAGATGGCCGGAACCATCCAGAACGACATCCTGAAGGAGTTCATGGTGCGCAACACCTATATCTATCCCCCTGCATTCTCGATGAAGATCATCGCCGACATCTTCGAGTACACCTCGCAGAAGATGCCGAAGTTCAACTCGATCTCCATCTCAGGCTACCACATGCAGGAAGCCGGTGCCACCGCCGACATTGAGCTGGCCTACACGCTGGCCGACGGTATGGACTACCTGCGCACGGGTGTCAACGCCGGTATTGACGTCGACGCCTTTGCTCCGCGTCTCAGCTTCTTCTGGGCCATCGGCATGAACCACTTCATGGAGATTGCCAAGATGCGCGCCGGCCGTCTGTTGTGGGCCAAGATTGTGAAGTCGTTCGGTGCCAAGAACCCCAAGTCGCTGGCCCTGCGTACCCACTCGCAGACCTCGGGTTGGTCGCTCACCGAGCAGGACCCCTTCAACAACGTAGGCCGTACCTGTATCGAGGCTATGGCAGCCGTCTTGGGTCACACCCAGTCGCTGCACACCAACGCACTCGACGAGGCCATCGCCCTGCCTACCGACTTCTCGGCCCGTATCGCCCGTAACACGCAGATCTACATCCAGAACGAGACGAAGGTCTGCAAGCAGATTGACCCGTGGGCCGGCTCTTACTACGTTGAGACCCTGACCAACGAGCTGGTTCACAAGGCTTGGGAGCACATCCAGGAGATTGAGAAGCTCGGCGGCATGGCCAAGGCCATCGAGACCGGCCTGCCCAAGATGCGTATCGAGGAGGCTTCGGCCCGTACCCAGGCACGTATCGACTCTGGCCAGCAGACCATCGTCGGCATCAACAAGTACCGCCTCGACCACGAAGACCCCATCGACATCCTCGAGGTGGACAACACGGCCGTCCGCAAGCAGCAGGAGGAGAGTCTGGCTCAGGTCCGAGCTACCCGCGACGAGGCCGCCTGTCAGGCTGCCCTCAAGGCCATCACCGAGTGCGTGCGCGACTTCCAGGAGGGGCGCAAGTCGGAGAACAACCTTCTCGACCTCGCCGTCAAGGCCGCCCAGCTGCGCTGTACCCTCGGCGAGATTTCGGATGCCTGCGAGGAGATCGTGGGCCGTTACAAAGCAGTCATCAGAACCATTTCAGGCGTGTATAGTTCAGAAAGTAAAAACGACAGTAACTTCGAGTTGGCCAAGAAGATGACCGACGAGTTTGCAAAGCGTGAAGGACGGCGTCCGCGTATCTTCATTGCCAAGATGGGTCAGGACGGACACGACCGCGGTGCCAAGGTGGTGGCCACGGGCTATGCCGACTGCGGCTTCGACGTCGACATGGGACCGCTGTTCCAGACACCTGCCGAGGCTGCCCGCGAGGCCGTCGAGAACGACGTCCACATCGTCGGTGCCTCTTCGCTGGCTGCCGGTCATAAGACGCTCATCCCGCAGCTCATTGAGGAGCTGAAGAAGCTGGGCCGCGAGGACATCATGGTCACCGCCGGCGGTGTCATTCCCGCCCAGGACTACGACTTCCTCTACAAGGCCGGTGTGGCCTGCATCTTCGGCCCCGGCACCCCAGTGCCTTACTCTGCCGTTGAGATGATGAAGATTCTGCTCGATGAGGAGTAAAAGAAAAAGCGGCGTATCCACATTTGGATGCGCCGCCTTTTTTAAGTTCACATATCGTCGCTTATCATGTCGATATAGATAATGTCGCGAGCGAAACTCTCTTCGGTAGTGAAGCTGTCGCTTGCACTTAATAACAGGCTTTCGGTTGTACCGATGTCCAATGCCTCTATCCGGGGAGTGATATATTTTTTCTTCATGTTGGTCACCTCCTTACAATCATCTTTTTCCCGTTTACCACGTAGAAGCCTGGCAGTAGGTGCTGGGCGTCAATCTTCTCTCCCTTCAAGTTATAGACACCGCTTCTCTCTTCATCACTTCTCGCGTCCTTGACACCAGTTGACTCGTCAGTCGACCACTTTATGCCGCGTACGCCGCTGGGGAAGTCGGCGATGTAGGCACGGTTCGCAGGAATGGTGGAGCCGGTGAAGAGCCAGAAGCCGATTTCCCCGCTCTCATTCGAGTGGCCTAAGGTGAGTATGCTGTTGGCCGTTACCTCTGTTACTTCCGTAGCTCCCATGAGCATTGAGGTTTGAGGTCTCAGGCTTGTAACTTGTTCGGCATTGGCCACCGAAATGCCCCATTTGCAAGTGGTCATCCCCTCAGTACATTGCAGTAGCACGGGCATGTTCTTCGGAAGAACGGTGGCTTTTATCTGCTCAATCTTCAATTCTGAGTTTTCGATGCGGGTGGCATTCCATAAGGTAACGCCTGGAGGAACGCAACCGTTGAAGGGCAGACATGCCGTTGCCCATCCTTCTGCCGTGAACGTTGTTTCGACAGTGGTTGGAGGAACATCGAGGCTGTACGGGGCAGACGGTGTTCCCACTGCACCATTGTATTGGAAGATGACGTTGCCGGGATCTACTTCGGCAATGGCTCCATCGTGGAAGACCTTGAAGAAGAGTTTTTCGCCACTCGCATCACCATATACCGTGAGGTAGGTCACGCCAGGATTGCTTTCGTCGTGCGGACTGCCCTTGCCTCGAATATCGTCGCCGCAATAGACAGCGATGACGACATCGTCAGTAAGCATCACGCCGTTCATCGTGGCCTTGACAGCCATCGTCATGGTTCCGTAGTAGTCATGGAGTTTGACTTCAGGGAACGGACCGGACGTCTGGGCCACTATGCCGGCACTCCCGAGAAGGAGTGCCAGCAGGCCATAAACTCTTTTCCTGATATTCATTTCACAGTCTTCTTTTGTCCGTTAATGATATAGACACCCTTAGAGAGCTTGTGTCGGTTGTTTTTCAGGTCAACCTTGCGGCCCTGCAGGTCATAGACAGAAGCATCATTGTCACCATTGAGGATTTCCCAAATACCCGTAGCCTCACCCAGGTCGACGACCAGCGGATTGTCAGGCGAGCCGTAGACGCCGTCAACCTCATAGTTGACGGTCTTTGAGGCTTCGAACACCTTGTCGCCAATAGCTACCTTGAAGGCAAGCGTAGCGACGTCATCGCCCGGAATCGTGAGATAGGCGACTCCCTCGCCGTTAGTCAGTTTTGCCGTGCGGCACTCGTCGTCAGCAAAGACACCCAATTCCGTGTTGCCAAGAGTCTTGCCGGCAGCCGTCAGTTTGACGGTCATGATGGCATTGTTGGCATAATTGCGGAAGTTGATGGGCTGGAAGAAACCGTTTTCGTTAACGTTTCTGCTTTCGTTCACGGCTCTTGCAGCAGCGAGAGCAGCAGCCGGATAGCCGAACAGTCGGTCTTCATCGGTGTTACTCTTCACCATATAGCCGACGCCAGGCTCCATCATGGGCAGTGAGCCGGCCCACTCGTAGGTGTCGAAGTAGGTTACGCCACTCTGACCCTTCAGGATGTCGCCGTTCACGGGCTGCATGCCAGAAAGGGCATCGCTGATGGCTGCCACCTGCCGACCATAATAGCCGATCCAGTTCCAGTTCTTCTTCACTATGATTGGGCATTCATCCGGGTCGACGGGTTTGCCTACGATGCGCAGTTTGCGGTCTGCCTTCAGCTGGACGGCATACATCTGGTCATTGGTCATGTCAGTCAGATCACCCTTCCATTTGCCATTCTCGTTCATCGTCCAATCGGTCTGGCTCTTGACGGTGATGACGTCATCGACAATCTTCTCGAAGACGGCGGGTACGGTCATGGTGTCGGTCTTGACATAGAGCGACAGCCAGTTCCAACCGGCCTTCAGGTCGGTCGACTGTTCAATCAGGTCAACAACGGTGAAGACGACCGGTGCGTCGTACTTGCCTATCAATGCCAACGGTGTGAAAGTAATCTCGCGGTCGGGCGTGACTACCGGGTATAGCGTACCGGTAGAGGCGTCGAAGGCGCGGAAGGTCACCTCCTTGTCGTTGTCATCGTTGCCATAGATGTCCATCGTGATGAAGCTGCCGTCGTAGCGCTCCTTATAAACGGGATGAGCCACGCCGCGGCACTCCTCGCCGATGAAGGCGGCAATGATGTCGTCCTCGTCGTCCATGGGAACGTTCTTGATATCCACGCGGCCGATGACGTTCATCGAGAACTCATAATCCTTCGGGTTGACGCTCCACTCGGGCACCTTGCCCGTCACCTTCACATTGATGGTGAGCGGCGTCTCGATGCCGTCATTACCCTTCAGGTAGACAGTCTCCTCGTACTTGCCGATGGGCGTTGCTGGACTGACAGTGAAGGTCACGCTGGTCTCCGCTAGCGGGTTCGTCGTGCCGTACTCGCTGCTGGCCTGCAGCCATGAAGGCATGCCGCTGAGCGTCCACATCTGCTGCTTGCCGCCCTTGTTGACGATGGTGGCGGTAATGCTGCTTTCACTCTTCACCTCCTGCGTCACGCTCAGTGCATCATCAGCCCAAACAAGTTCGTTGCGGTTGACGAAAGCACTCCAGATAGCAGGTATAGAGTAGTTCCCGTTAGCGTCGCAGACGTCGCGTACCACGAAGTTTAGCGTGCATCCTTCGATGGTGGCGGGATCTTCGTCGATGTCAATGACAATCTTTGTGTCGGACGCCGTGAAGGTAAAGCTGACAGCCGTCTCTATGGGCTTTGTACGAAGTGCGGGAGCCTCGTCTACATAGTTGAGATCTGAAAGTTGAGAGTTGAACGTCAGAAGTTGTGCCTTGGTCGTATTGCCGGTGAGACAGGAGTCTGTGCCAGCGATGATTACTTGGTCGTACTCATCGAACGTCTTGTCCTCGAATGGGAAGTAGAGGATGAGTCCGTCCTCCTGACCTGTAAGGCGCACCTTGCGGTTGTTTGCCAACTGAGTAGCGTTCAGCGTGGCATCCCAGAGGCGCAGTTCATCGATCTGTCCCTTGAACGGGCGGTCGAACTTATAGGCGATATCGCCTTCCATAATGGTGTTGCGGCGGGCACCCATCATCAGACGGTCGGTATTTATGGGACCAACGTTAGCGGTGCTGGTGGACAGTACGCGGTTTCCATCTACATAGATGGCCGCTGCGCCCTGATGCAGTACATTGAGGGCCACATGGTGCCATGCGTTGTCGGTCAGGTTGTCGCTACTGGTTGCGAGTACGATGCCGTCGGCCTCCTTGTAAGCACTCTTGCCAGTGAACTGAAGCTGTCCGTCAACATTCATCCAAAGTGCCACTTCGCCCATCTGCAAGAGTTGTGCCTCGCCCGTCTGTGCGTCGCCGCGCATCCAGAACTCAATAGCATAGTCGTCGTCGGGGAATACTGGTAAGTCGCCAGCACTCACGGACAGATACTTATCGCCGTCCAGAACGATGGCCTTGTTCTCGTTGTTCAGATACCAAGTCTCGTCGGCCATCGTCATATGACGGTTGCGGGCGTAGTCGCGGATGGTGGTGCCTTCGCCCTCGTTCATCTTCCAATAGCCGATGAGGTGACGTGTTGACGGGTTCTTGCTCTTGGAGCGGTTGGCCAATGCGCTGGCGATGTCGTGTGCCTCGTCCCAGAGCAGCAGCTCGTGCATGGCACCCTTTATGTTCTTACCCACGGCGAGCGGGCCGTTGCCTTTGTAGGCCACGACGTCTTTGTCGTTGAAGAAACTGATGTCTTTGCCATCGTATGCTACGGAAGCACTCAGTTTGCCGCTCGTCTCGCCGGCCTTGTAGGTAATGGTGAGGAAAGCCCACGTATCTGTCGGCACAACCGCGCTCGAGGTGTAGGTTGTACCTGCGATATCAACTACCAGATTGCCATCGGCATTCGTACTGACAGTGAACTTGTTGGTACCTTCGCCATGGCTCAGGATGGTTCCTTCGCCACTGACATACAGCCAGGTGTCAATGGAGAAGTCCTTCTCAGCGAGTCCGATGCTGGCCTCGGTGGCAGCAGTGCCATTGGTGTTCTGCATCGAGAGTGCTGTCTCGTGGGCAATGGTGGCACCGTTCAACACACCCGTCACCCTGAAGTTGCCCGTCTTGGTCAGGTCGCCATTCAAGAAGGCCTCATTGAACGTGATGCTCAGGTCGTCGCCGATGTCAAGGATGCCGTCGCTGGGCTCGGGCTGACCGAGCGGACGCGGACGTTGCATATCCTTCACCAGAGAAATTTCCTGGCTGGAGCGTGTGATCTCGTCAGTGCCGTAGTCGCTCACAGAGAGGACGCGGAACACATACTCGCCGTCCGTGAAGTTATTCATTGGCAGTCTGTAGGTCACCTTCGCGCCGCTTGTTGGGAGCAGTTCGTTGTTTGTGGTCAAATCATCCTCTTTGAGTACATACTCGCGCAAGAGTGTCCAGTCTGTAGCGCCTTGCTTCTTATACTGGATGCGGAAGGCCTTTAGGCCGAGATAGTTCCGGTCGAAGCCCGAGAAGGTCAGATCGAGGTCTGTCTTCGTCTGGATGTTCATTACCGTCTTGGACAATGCCAGATCGACGGGCGACGATGAGGGAACGAAGTGGGCCGAGATATACACTGTATCAGAGATGAGTTCCCACGTGCTGGTCGGATCGTACTGGCACTGCGAAGCTAAGACTATAGCGATGCTGTCATAGTTTAGCACATCTTCCTTGGTCTGCTTCAACTGAAGGGCCTTGGTCACGGTCGTGCCTGCCGGAATCTTAATGATACGGCTGTCGGTGATGGCTTTACCGTCAATCATCAGATTTGCGCCATCGGGATTTGTTTCGTCGTCCACGAGCAGACGGTAATACACATCTTCGTCAATCTCCGAAGCGTTGCTCAGACGCAACGTGTAATTGGCTATGCCGCCGGTTGGGACGTCGCTCACAATGGGCACATCGACGTCAATCTGCGGCACCTCAATCTGCATGGTAGCTTCCATGATGGTGGTGCCTGGCTTGTAATACTTGGTCGCCACTTGTCCTTCGTACGGGCAGCATGTCTGTCCGCCACGGGTGTGGAAGATGGGACCGAAGTCGCCATAATTGTACACATCGACCGAGATGGCGTCGTCGTCGCCGTCTTCTGCCAGCGTGTAGCTGAAGGTGGTCTCGTGCGTGTACGTCGTGTCGTTCACGTGATGTTCGCCGCCGAACGTCTCATCTTGAATATGAATGTTGAATCCGAAATCGTTGATGGCAAATCCTGTGCTGTTGTCCAGAATCAAGCCACCTGATATCTTCCAATCGCGAGAATAGGTGGTATCGTTCTGCACCGTGGTCTCGTAGGTGTAGGATGTGCCGGAGTCGAAAGAGTAATTCTTTCCATAGTTGTCGCCGAACTTCTTACGTTTCTCCCATGCTTTCACCTTCTCCTCCTCGTTGTCACGCAGGCGGTCCTTCCAGTTCTCTATCTGACAGTTGACCCAGGCCACCGAGTCCGTGGCAACCTGCACACCAGGAACCTTAAACTTGCTATAAGTCCCCTCGGTACCGAATTTCGGGTCGTCGGGCGACAAAGTGGTCAGATAGACTGTATGGTCGGTATCGTTATGGTAGGTGTCGATGTTGCTCTGGGTGGTGGTGGTCAGGAACTTCTTGCGCATCAACTCGTAGTTGGGCAACATCACGTTTTCGATGTAGTTCTGCGTGTACATGAACATCGTACCGAATTGGATACTTGTCTGGAAGATATCTTCCAAACCAATCTCAACATCATTGCCAGACTGGCGTCTGAGGTCCAAATCGCGAACCTTGCCAAACAGGAGATTGGAGGAGTGACCGATGAACACATCACCTTGGGCGCCTACATATTCCGGTGAGGCAGACGTGCTGATGCTCTGTGTCACACTCGTCGTCTCTACCCACGTCGTCGAAGTCTCGTTCTCGTATTCCGTCTTCGCGCCCACTTCCAGATCGTCGCAAGCTTCTGTCTCCTCCATATCAATTATGCCCGCGCCAATGCCAATGACTTTATGGAAACCAAACTTGTGCTTAAACGAAGCAGCGAAGTTCTCGGTAAAGGTCGAGCCCTCAACCTTGCTTATAGTCTTCGACGATCCAGTCTTCCACTCAGTGAACGAGTTGGTTCCCGGCGGGTCGCGCAATACCATGCTCACCTTCTCTGGACCGGCCGTCACAAAGTTGTTGCCAGTGGGCAGACTGCCAAGGATGATACCAGTCATTCCGTTGCCGTCCCATTGTTTGAAAGCACCTCCGACCTCGTAGGTCATCGAGATGGTACGGGTGTAGGGCTCGGCGATGTTAGGTAGACCGGCCTTCCAACGGTATTTGGCGTGACCTAGGCTGTCCAATTGCAACTGGTTCTCCTGCAGACCAGCAGTAGAGCCTGGAGCGTGGTCGCCTACCTGCTCATAATACACATGCTGCTCTGACGAGAGGGCATTGCTGATGGTCACGATATTTCCGTTCAAAGGTACATGATCCAACTTACCATTGTCAGCATTCTCGTACTCTTCATAGCCCTCGATCAGGAACGTGTATGGGTCGCCTTGGATGAATAGTGGCGATTTGTAGCCTGAGACACCGTAGTTGTAAGTCACCACGTCGCCCTCCACACTGTAGATATCGTTGAGCTCTATTTCGCCCAAGTCGTCCTGGATCTTGTAGCTGTCTATACCGAACGAACCGTCTTCGCGTCCTTCCTGCTTCACCGTGAACGTCGGCGGGCAGTGATACGTCTGGCTCAGCTTCGTGTTGTACTCGTACAACTCATAGCTCTCGCCGTCGTCAGCATACAGCGTGTCGGTGTATGCCATCAGCGGCGACGTCAGGTCAATCGTCATCTGATCGCCCACTGTCAGTCCACTATTCATCACCGTCATGCTCTCTACCGTATAGAGCAGCGGTGGTAGCATAGCCGAGAACTCACCCGTGACGGAATCTGTGCGGATGATCACCTTCTGGCAATCCACTTTCGTCTCGCCGCCCTGGCGGAAGGAAGTGCTGGCAATTTTATCCGTAGCCGAGGCAACGGGCACATCATTCTTGTTGTTTTTGAAGCCAGAACCGTCTGGGTACTTCTCTGCATTCAGATAGTACCGCGAGTCGTTTAGCGACAGCACTAGCTCCGTTTTACCGATGTTGTTCGTGCTCAGCCCGAATCCTACGGCTTTCTTGCCCTGGATATCGCCGCCGACCACACGACCGGTGAAGTTGACCAATGTCTCATCAACAAACCCCAGGTTCTTGACCTCGCTGTTGAAGAGATGCATCTCATTGCCCGTATTGTTCGGGTCGGCCGGATAACGGCCGGCGTTGTTAAACACATGACCATTCTTCTTCACCTGAATGAAGTGCTTACCGATAGGTACGCTGATGGTGTAAGAGCCGTCTTCTGCACTTTGGATGATCTCTCCGTTCTTAGAGCATACGTTGCCGTCAACATAGAACATGGCACCCTCCACCGGATAGTTCGTACCAGCGTACAGAACCGTGCCGCTAACAGGGAACGAGGAAACATCGTTGAAGTCCGTGCCGTTGTGCACCAGCGAGTTGTTGCCGATGAAGCGCAGATGCTGGCTGGGGTTGAATTCGTGGATGCCTAGTTTTGGCATGACGGCATAGGTAGTACCCTCGCCGGAGAACGGAATACCCTGAATAATGTAGTTGCCATCCCTGTCGGTCTTGGCCTTCAGTGCCAGTTGCTCGGGGGTAATCGTCGCGCTCTCCACGTTATTAGCCATCGTCCCATGGTGTTCGTGATAGACGGTGCCATCGCGCGAATAGTCGAAAAACTGTGAATTCAGGCCCTCGTCGAAGGTCCAATACGTCTCCAGATTCTTCTCGTTACCCACAAGCAGATGGTCGAAGTTCTCCTTGATCTCGTCCTCGCTGAGACACCTCGTCCACAGCCGGAAATCATCAACATAGCCGTTGAAGAAGCCTAATTGGAATTTGGTCGAAGCCCCCAGGGACAGGTTTTGTTTGAGGGCCTGTTTGTTCTTATTCAGTACGACATTGCCGTCAGCGTCGGATGTCACAATATAGCATGTGATCGAGTCGGCCTGGCGGGTCAGCACCACATGATTGTATTCGCCTTTCTTCAACCACGAGTTGAGTTTAATACCGTATCTTGGCGCGCTGGCCGAACCGTCGCCAAACACCATTCGACCCGTAACCAACATACCCAAAGCCTGATTGCCAGCAAACTTTGCAATCCACGTGTCTTGGAACTCATCGGGGCGGAACCACATCTGGATGGTGAAGTCGCCCTCGTTGAACTTATCGGCGGCGTAGGAGGTTGATGGGTAGGGCCATTCCACGTAACCACTGGCGTCGGTGAAGTGCATGGCGTGATACTGTTCAGAGGCGTCGGCCGACGAACCGGTCTTGACCAGTTCTACATCGGCACCTGGCACAGCACTGCCGGTTGAGCCGTAGGTGATGCGGCCGCTTACCGTACCGGTTGTCTGCGCAAATCCTATATCAGTAAGTTGGTTGGTAACGATGGCACCGTCTTCACATTTGTCTTGTACGGTGACGCGATAGTCGTAGTAGACGCCGGGCAACGGTGTGTCGTCGTCGTAAAATAGATATTCATCGGTACTCGACATGACACGGAGATTGGTCCATGCCTCATCTTTCTTATCTGTGCGGCGACGGTCTACTATGTAGGTCTTGGCAAGTCCCGAACTCTTCACATCTACATGCCAGTTCAGTTTCACTAAACCGGGATATACGCCTTTTGTTGCTTTGAGTGAATAGAACTGTGTACCGCTACCGATGGCTAGGTTTTCAAGCTTTGCTTCGTTGAGTACTTTTCCATCGATAACACCCACCACGCGGTAGTCGTGGGGTGCACAGGCATTCAACGGCTCTTCGGTATAGGGGACACCGCCATCTACGCCGTTCTTTCGACCGCTCTGTTGTGAAGTGCGGTGCATCCAGGTAAAACTGGTCTGTCCATTAGTAGGTGTGATGGTGTAGATGGGACTGGATTCTTCGTCCACATAGATATTGAACTTGTTGCCCCAATTTGCGGGATATCCGTCGGATGTCCATGTAAAGACGATGCGGTCGTCTTGTCTTACAGCCTTTAAGTTGTTTACAGGCACCTTACGAGTCGTGTTCACCGTCACTTGGCCCTTACAATCATCGTTTTTCGTATTCTCGTTCCATGTGTTGGAAACATAATACACATAATAGGTCACGTCCGACTCGTTCGTGAAGCCTTTATCCTCATAGGAGAGGGAGTCGCGCGGATACGTTATGATCTTCGTATTGCCGCGATAGATCACCCATTTGTAATCGGTATAATTGCCGGGGATACTGGCGCTCCACTTCAGCGTTACCTTTTTGTCTCTCTGGTTGAACGTCCCCTCTACCTTGGGCTTGGCCGATGGTGCTTCAATTTTTACCGTTGCAGACTTCTCGGCACTGTTTTCGGCGAACACCACCCCGGAAGAATTGACACCGTCGAGGCGGTATTTCA
Source organism: uncultured Prevotellaceae bacterium (assembly GCA_946184965.1). Taxonomy (GTDB): domain Bacteria; phylum Bacteroidota; class Bacteroidia; order Bacteroidales; family Bacteroidaceae; genus Prevotella. Next base: position 11,492 of record CAMHHO010000017.1, read on the forward strand.
CGGTGTGGTTACCTACAGTCGTAGCCGTGGCGCTGGTGCCCCAGGAGCCGCCGTCAACGCTGTATTTCATTGTGCCGTAATTGCCTGTAGCCGCCTTGGAAACCAGATTCAGCGCCTTGCCGTTATATACAAGGCCGGTGGCGAAGGTGGGATCGTTATTGATTGACACCGCCTGATTGGTGAATTTCATCATTACGTAGATATGAGGGCCTGAGGCACCTTTGTTCATATCGCAAACACCGCTATTCCCCTTAGCCCAATATATCACACCATCCGAGCTTTCCTCGTTAGCCCATAGCTCGGTGATAACGCGCTTCGAGCCGCCATGTGAGTCGCTGGATGAATAGCCTGTACGTTCCTTGGTATAATAAAGGTATATGTAAGCGCCGCCAGCACCATGATTCAAATCGCCGACAAAAGCGCTTCCTTTATCACCTGACTTTGCATCATGGCCAACCTTGTAGTATGTTCGGCCGCCATAAGTGAAAGAACTCTCGTTTGACGTCGAAGCAACAATGTCGGTGATGTATCCCGTCTCAGGATTGGCCGATGAACTCGTCTTGTAAGCCAGATAGACATAATATGAATTGGTACCGGCACCTTCATTAAGGTCTTTGTTGACGATAGTCCAACCATTCTGCTTATAAGTCGTTTTTACGGAGTTCATGTCAGATTCATAATAGCGTCCAAGCACTTTCAGCTCGGTGATACCGTTGGCGGCCAATGCCTCCGGCACAGCCAGAATGAACAGGATGAGTAATAGAAACAGCCTGTTCATCAGACATGCATTGCGTGTCAGCAGCCCCAGCCACTGGCTGCGCTGCCATCGTCCTCGTCCTGAACTTGCAGGGGGCGGAAATTGTTTCTTTCTTTTCATAATGCTTAAAATTTAGTGGTTTTAAAAAGGAATGATGAATGAATAATAGAAGAGTATATTTATTATACGTATTTTGAGAGTTTAGTGTCGTGTAGGCGACGTTGCAGTTCGTCGCGGAGCTCGACGTTCTCACGGATCTCGGAAATGATGGCATCGTTCTTCCGACGTAGCTCATGCTGGTTGTGCAAAATGCACCCCAGCAGCACTGCGACGATGGCGATCAATGCGGCGATGATGACGGTGAGTAGGATAATAACAGTATCAGTAGGCATACGCTTTACTATGTTTGATGCTGCGAATATAATAACAAAAATTCGTCTGCGCAATAGCTCAGACGAATTAACGTATGTTTTCAGACGAATTAACGGATACTTCCTACGAATTAACGGATGGCGCCGCCGGATTCACGGAACTGCGAGGGTGTGAGTGCATACTTCTGCTTGAAGTTACGACCGAAGGTGTCGGCACTAGGGAAGCCGCTCTCGCGTGCAACGTCGGCGATGGAGAGGTCAGGTCGAGAAGATAGCAACTTAGCAGCGTAAGGCAGACGGCAGTCGGTAAGGAATTCGATAAGTGACTTGTAAGGACTTCCCTTGGCAAAAGCGGCACCTATGCGCTCTTTCGACAGGCCGAAGCGGTCTACCAATGCCTGGCGGTCAAGCTGTGAGTCTAGGTAAAGCCGATCGCGGAGAATGACGTCGCGCAAGCTCTGGAAGAGTTCTTCGTCTGATGTCCCGTCGACAATCTTCCCACTGGGGACAGGACTACTTGCAGCTTCCTCCTCCTTACTCTTTTCTTCTTTCTCTTCCCACTTCTCCTTATATTCTATGGCCTCAGCAATCTCACGAGCTAGGACATGGTTTTTGCGCATGGTCTCACGTCGCTTGTAGTAGAAGTAAATGGCAAAGGCAACGGCAGCGAGAAGTCCGACAACGATGGCAGCCGTCAGCCATCTGTAGAAACGGGCATCGGACTCAGCTTGCTGGCGGGCAAGCTGCTCCTCCTGCAAGTGATATATGGTGGCCAGTTCGTTCAACTGTTCGCGCTGGTTGCGCTGGTCGAGACTGTCGCGGATGACAGAGGCCCGTTCTAAATAGCCCAGCGACTCGGCCGTGCGTCCCTGCATCTTCGAGGCCACACTGCGCTGCTCGAGGCAGATGAGGTAGTTGGGGTTAATGGTGTCGGGATAAGTGCCCTCAAAGCGGCGCATAGCCTGGTCGAAGCGGTCGAATTGTCCCATGTGGTGATAGGCGGCCGACAGCATCTTGTCGCAGTCTATACCCTTACTCCATTCCGTTTTAAAAACTTCGGCCTCTGTGTCAAGGGCTTTCTTGAGGTATTGTGCGCGTAGGCTGGGGTTGTCTTTGTGCTGCGTCACTTGGCGGGCATAGGCTGTGGTAAGGAAGGCCAGCATTTGACCGCGGGCGAAGTCAATAAACTCGGCGGGGTTGAAGCCTTCCTGCATGTCACCAAAGCGCTCGGGGTTCTTTTCTAGCTCGTCAAGGCGTTCGAGTACCTCCTTACACACCGTTTCCATCTCGGGGTAGCGGTCGTGGTCGATGAGGATGTGCAGTAGCTTTTTCGATGCGTCATGGTAGGATACTACGCCGCCGAAGGTGTCCAACTTGCGCAAATCAGCGAGGGTGGCTTTCAGGCGCTCTATACCCTCGTCGGTGCGCCCTGTCTGAGCCATTGAGCGTGCAACGAAGGCCTCCATCTTGCCTACCTCGTCGGGCATATTGAGGGCATGGGCCAGACGTGACGCCTCAGTGGCATAACGTATAATGGCGGGGTGGTTGGCCGATGTGTATTCGATGCTTGTCAACAGCAGGTACACGCGTTCCAGTGTCGTCGAGTCCTTGATGGCATCTTTGTTGTCAATCAGGTCGAGGCATGTCTGCCGTGCCAGAGGCATGTTGCGCAGGCCGCCGTACTGTGTCACGGCTTTGAGGTATTCGGCGCGCTGCCATGTGATGTTGCCTACGATGCGTGCTGAGTCAATTATTACCAGTGCCTGCTCAGGATTGTTGCGGTGGATGCTCATGGCGGCAGCTTCTGTGTAGAGCGTGTCACAATCGGTAGGCTGGTGTCTTTTGCTGTTTTTTTCATGCATGCAGCCTGTCAGTAATAGAATGGTTGTGGTAAACAGAATTAGGTGATTCTTGTAAAAAGTATTCATAGTGTATAAGTATTAGTTGGCTATTCAAAGTTTTATGAGGGTTGAGCCGGTCGTCGCAGGGCTATCGGTGGTAGCCTGTACGGCATAGACGCCAGATGGCAGGGCACTAAGGTCAATAGCAGTGTTTTCCGTCAGCATCTCATGGTGCAGTAAGCGTCCCTTGAGGTCGTAGACGCTGAGGGTGCCACATGTGGCGCCACTAATATGTAACGTTCGACCTTGCAGATGAATGTCTGCCTGACGGGGTTGGTGATGACTGATGTCTTTGATTCCGTCGATGCCGAGCAGGTGGAGCAGGCCGCGGTAGGCGTCGATCTCGCCGTAGCCGTATTCATTGTTGGGGTAGGAGAGGGCCGCGTCGGGCTGGCGGCAGGTATGGCTGAAGGCATCGATGATTTCCTCGCGGGTGAGGTCAGGCTTGGCCTGCAGCCAGAGGGCTATGATGCCTGCCACGACGGGCGCGGCCATCGACGTGCCAGTATTGGCGTTCCATGCGTAGGTGCGGTCCTCAAATTCGAAGTGCTCGACGTCGGAGTTAATGTCGTTGGCTTCGGGATTGTGCTCTAAGTAGAAGCTGCTGTACGACGAGATGATGTTGTCGCCGGGAGCCACGACGTCGGGTTTCTGCATTCCGTTGATGGCGGGGCCAACTGAGGAATAGGGACTGCGAAGCCCGACGGTACGCCCCTTGGAGAAGTCGCGGTACTCGCCTTTGTAGTTAGTAAAGCCTAAGCGGTGGGCAGTGGCACCGACGCAGACGACCGACGGGAAGCAGGCCGGAGCGTGGATGTTGTGGGTCATTTCGGCCGCAGTCCATCGCTGGTCTATGTCAGGACGGTTGTCGAGGCCATTGCTGGAACTGCCGTAGAGTTCGGCATGGTTGTCTCGGCCCTGAAGGACTAAGGCGATGGGCGGTAGTGCTGACAGGGCTTTGTTAGCCGTGAAGAACACGTTGTAGACCGTGTCGGCGCTGAATGTCGAAGGATAGCGGTCGGTGGTGACGGTGCAGGTATCGCCACCGATAAACAGCGTGTCGGTGAGTACGGAGTCCTTCAGGAAACGTTCTGAGGTAATGTCAAGTGTCGTGGTCGCGTTATCGTAGACCAAGGCAGAGAGATGGAGCGGTGTGCGGGTCTTGATGCGGTAGAAGGCGGTCGTGTTGGTTGTATTGATAAAAGCCCCGGCCGCTTCCTCCCCAGCAGGCTTTTCCATATAAGTATATGTCACACACTCGTTACCTGCCGATGCCACGATGATACGGCCGGGGCCGATGATACTGTCGAGAAAGGCAGCATAGAGACTGTCTTCCTGGTCGAGGTAGGGCGGATAGCCCTCGCTGAACGATGCCACGCAGGGCTTGCCCTCACGGTCGGCATAGTCGAAGATGTACTTGAATCCGAGGGCGTCGGTGGCCGTGGTGTATTTATCGATGTCGGCAGAGTCGATGAGGACGATGTCGTCGCTGACGGCGTTGCTCACCAGACAGATGTCAGCATCGGGGGCAATGCCCTTGTATTGCGAGTTGTAGCCGCTGCCCGCAGCGATGCCGAGGGTGTGAGTGCCGTGGGTCTGGATATGCCCGTCGGCGGAGTGCTGTTGAGCATGGACGAGGTCGGCACCCACGAAGTCGCGGCCTACAGGCAGCTGACTGTTGACGGTGTCCTTCGAGAGCTGGTCCCAGAAGGCGCCGATGCGATGGCGGGTGGCTGAAGGGTCGAGGAAGTTAGGGTGGGTGAGGTCGAAGCCGATGTCCATCACGCCTACGATGACGCCCTTACCAGTGAATTGAGAATTGAGAATTGAGGATTGAGAATTATAACACCTGTCGGCTCCTACGATGATAGCCGTGGTGTCCATCGTAGCACGGCCGGACGGACTGGCCTCGATGCGACGGACGGCAGGATGGTCAGATAGGGGACCTATGTTGTTAAGTGGTATGCTGACAATGGTAATGTCGCCTTTCACGGCGAGCGGCTTGCAGCCGTATGTGCGCCACACCTTACTGGCCCTGTCAGGGTCAATGCGTACGAATGCTGTTAGCGTGCGTTGGGGGTGTCGTAATTCGGTAGTTCTCGACAATGCAGGTTGTTCCTGCTTTCGATGAACCAGTTCACTGACGTAAGCAGACAGTTTATGGTTGTCAGTGGCCTGACCGCCAATCACCGCAGCAAAAAATGCTGCTAAGATAAACTGCCGTTTCCTCACCTCTCACCTCTTACTTCTTATTCTTCTGATAGTATTCAAGTCCCAGCTGGACATTCTTGATAACTGCATCAGACGAGAGGGTGGCACCGGTGAGGCCGTCTACCTTCTGGCTGGCGGCTTCCTTAACCTTCAAACCGTCCCACTTCGTCTCTAAAGCTTTCTTAACCCGGGTGAAGTATTTGGGCGTTTCCTGGTTCTTCAGAAACTCCACCTTCTCCACCTTATTCTTTTTTATATAAATCTTCACAGGCGTGGGGGAGGCATAGCCCAGCACACTCTTTCCCAACGTTGTGGTGTTCACGACAAAAGTACCATTCTCCTTGGTCATCACTTCGTCCTTTTGAGTAGAGCTTTGAAGGGTGGCAGCCAGCATAATGAGCACTAGCGAGCCGAAAGTCATTTTTCTCATTTCTCTTAATTGTTGTTGATATTTTCGTCCTTTTTCGGTGCAAATATAAGGAATTTTCCTTAATCCTGCAATAACAATTAGCCGGAAATACGTATTTTTTAGCTAAAAAGTTTGGCTATATGAAAATTTTATTGTTATTTTGCAGAAGTTTACAAACAATAATCCATTAAAACAGAACAATTATGAAAAAGTTTTTTGCAGCTATCGTAGCAATGATGCTGGCCGTGCCTTCGTTCGCACAGTTTGCCAGCGGTGGTTTCGAACTCGACAAGAACAATGTCTACTATGGTGCCCGTATGGGTCTGACACTGGCAAGGATGTCAGGCGACATTGACCACAACAGCATGAAGGCTGGTCTCAATTTGGGTGGTGTTGTAGGTCTGCGTGTCTCATCGTCATCGCCAGTGTTCTTGGAGAGTGGCTTCTACTACACCCAGCGTGGTGGCAAGGAAGGTGACAACAAGATGACCATCAAGTATTTGGAGATTCCTCTTGTACTCAAGTATGGTATTAAGGCAACTGACGATATTGCCGTTTTGCCTTTTGCAGGTCCCTACTTTTCGTATGGTATTGGGGGCCGTATCAAGGGAAAGGCTTATGACCTGGATGGAAGTTTGATGGGTAAGGTTGACACCAGCTCGTTCAACTTCGTGAATCATGCCGACATGGGTTTGAAGGTTGGTTGTGGTGTGGAGTATGATATGCTCTATATGGAAGCTGGCTATCAGTTTGGTATTGCCAACATTGCCGACGATGATGCCATCGATGGAACCGTTCATGGCAACGCCCTGTTCATCAACTTCGGTGTGAACTTCTAATCGACATAGTATAATAGATAAGGGAACCTTATTCGGGTTCCCTTTTTTTATAGTTCCTTCTTTAGGAACTGGGGCGTGTATCCTTTCTTGCTCAGGGCTACTTGCTGGGGCGTGCCGACGGTGAGCACTTCGCCGCCTCGCCGACCGCCCTCGGGACCCATGTCGATGATCCAGTCGGCCTGACGAATGACGTCAAGGTTGTGCTCGATGATGATGACCGTGTTCCCGCGATCGACGAGCCTGCGGAGAACCTGCATCAGGATGCGGATGTCCTCGAAGTGGAGACCAGTGGTCGGCTCATCGAGGATGTAGACAGTCTTACCCGTGTCGCGCTTCGACAGTTCGGTGGCCAGTTTCACGCGCTGGCTCTCGCCGCCGCTTAATGTGGTGGAGGGCTGGCCGAGCTTGATGTAACCAAGACCGACGTCTTGAATGGTTTTGATCTTACGGAGGATGTCGGGCACATTCTCAAAGAACTCCACAGCCTGGTTGATGGTCATGTCGAGCACGTCGGCAATGCTTTTGCCCTTGTAGCGCACTTCAAGGGTCTCGCGGTTATAGCGCTTACCGTGACACTCCTCACAGGGTACTTGGATGTCAGGCAGGAAGTTCATCTCGATGGTCTTGTAGCCGTTGCCGCCGCAGGTTTCGCAGCGGCCGCCCTTAACGTTGAACGAAAAGCGACCGGGCTTGTAGCCGCGAATCTTGGCCTCGGGCAGACCCACGAACAGCGAGCGGATGTCGGCGAAGACACCTGTGTAGGTAGCAGGGTTAGAGCGAGGCGTTCGGCCTAAGGGCGACTGGTCGACGTTGACCACTTTGTCAATCAACTTCAGGCCTTCAATGCTCTCATAGGGCATGGGCCGCTTCAGCGCGCGGTAGAAGTACTTCGAGAGTATGGGCTGCAGCGTCTCGTTGACAAGCGTCGACTTGCCTGATCCCGAGACACCGGTGACGAGGACGAGCTTGCCCAAAGGGAATTCCACGGTAATATTCTTCAGGTTGTTGCCGGTGCAGCCGCTTAGTTTTAAGACTTGTTGCTCGTCTTCTCTTTTGTCGGTCTTTGCTGCAACATCGTCGCAGCGAAGGGAACCGTTGAGATACTTGGCTGTCAGCGTATCGCTCTTCAGCAGCTCTTCTGGTGTGCCTTGGAACACTACTTCGCCGCCCTTGCGGCCGGCGCGGGGGCCGATGTCGATAATCCAGTCGGCTGCGAGCATCATGTCGCGGTCGTGCTCGACGACGATGACTGTGTTGCCCAAATCACGCAATTCTTTCAGCGAGTGGATGAGCCGTTCATTGTCTCGTTGGTGCAGGCCTATGCTGGGCTCGTCGAGAATGTAGAGCACGTTGACCAACTGGGAGCCGATCTGCGTAGCCAGTCGGATGCGCTGGCTTTCTCCACCAGAGAGCGAGGCCGACGGGCGGTTCAGGGCCAGATAGTCGAGACCGACCTCCAGAAGGAAGTCCAGTCGCGTGCGTATTTCCTTTAATATCTCAGCGGCTATCTGGCGCTGTTGATTGTCCAAGTGCTTTTCAGCTTGGTCAATCCACTCGCGCAGTTCGCTGATGTCCATCGAAGCCAGCTCGGCAATGTTCTTGTCCCAAATCTTATACGACAGGGCTTCGCGGTTCAGCCGCTGGCCGTGACACTCGGGGCACGGTGCTTCGGCCAGAAACTGGTCGGCCCACTTCTGGCCTGCTGTCGAGTCATCGTTCTCCATGACTTGTCGCAAGTACTTGATGATGCCATCGAACGCAACGAAGTAGTCGCTTGTCGTGTGTACCAGTTCTTTGTCTATGCGCACGTTTTCCAACGACCCGTAGAGCACCTCTTGCAATGCCTCTTCGGGAATGTCCTGAATGGGCGTCTTCAGGTCGCACTCATACTTCTTGAGTATGGCGTCAATCTGCCAGAAAATCATCTGGTTCTTGTACTTGCCCAATGGTACAATGCCCCCTTCGTGGATATTCTGTTTGCGGTTGGGGATGACCTTGTTCAGATCAATCTCGTTGATGTAGCCCAGTCCTTTACAATGGGGGCATGCCCCTTGAGGAGAGTTGAACGAAAAGTTGTTAGGTGCTGGATCACTGTAGCTTATGCCTGACGTGGGACACATCAGTCGCTTGGAGAAGAACTTCGCCTCATTCGTTTCCTTGTCGAGAATCATGATGAGTCCCTCGCCCTGCTTCATAGCCAGGGCCACCGACTTCTTCAGGCGGTCAATTTCACCGCTCACCGCCATCTTGTCAATGACCACTTCGATGTCGTGGTTCTTGTAGCGGTCCACCTTCATGCCTCGGGTAATCTCCTGCAGCTGTCCATCAATGCGGATGTTCAGGTAGCCCTTGCGGCGCATGCTCTCGAACAGTTCGCGATAATGGCCTTTGCGGCTGCGCACCAGCGGGGCCAGGATAAAAATCTTGCGGCCAGCGTAGTCGTGCTGTATCATGTCGACCACGCGCTCCTCGGTGTATTTCACCATCGGCTCCCCTGTCATATAGCTGTAGGCATGGCCGGCACGGGCGAAGAGCAATCGCATGTAGTCGTAGATTTCGGTGGTGGTGCCCACGGTTGAGCGTGGGTTCTTGTTCGTCGTTTTCTGCTCGATGCTGATGACGGGCGACAGTCCCGTAATCTTGTCGACATCGGGGCGCTCCATGCCGCCAAGGAAGTTGCGGGCATAGGCCGAGAAGGTCTCGATATAGCGGCGCTGCCCTTCGGCAAAGATGGTGTCGAAGGCCAGCGACGACTTACCCGAACCGCTGAGACCGGTGATGACAGTCAGCGAGTTTCGGGGAATCTCTACATCGATGTTTTTCAGGTTGTGGACGCGAGCGCCGAAGACCTGTATTTTATCTTGCATGGAGTGGCTATGGGTTTAAGGGTTTTCCGACCCTGAGGTGCTGGTGCCCTCGGTGAAGTTTCTGAGGAGGTTGATGTCTTTCTTGATGTTATACTCGCGTCCGTCGGCGCCCTTGGCTTTCACCAGTACGTAGTAGACACCATCCTTGACCGGTGAACCGTGGAATGTGCCGTCCCAGCCTTTCGACACATCAGTCCAATCGAAGAGCTTCTGTCCCCACCGGTTGAAGATGTAGCCATGAAACTCCACGATGCTCTTGTAGTGGGCCGTACTGTTAGGGTCGTTGACACCTTTGGCACCATAGATATCGTTCTTGCCGTCGCCGTTGGGCGAGAAAGCATTAGGCATCTCCAGACGACTTTCGCTGATGGTCACCTTAATCATCGAGGAGTCCAGTTCGACGCCGTTGTCGGTGAGTCGCGCCTTCAGCGTAACCAAGAATGACCCCGACTCGGTGAACGTGTATTGCGTGTCCTCCTCGTAGCGCACCAATAAGTCCTGTTCTGCACCCTCCTTGCGGAAGTGCCACTCGTAGGCTGGTGTATGGTCGCCCATGTCGGTAGGATTGGCCCGGAAGGTAACATCGAGCGGAGCCTGAGCAGTGAAGTCGATATCACTATCCACCATATTATTGTTCTCGTCCACGTAGGTGGCTGTCACTTTTATCTTCTGGCTGTAGCTCAATATTGGGATAAGCGCCAACAGAACTACTAAGAAAGATTGCTTTATTCTCATATTCGTTAGAATTTTGGTGCAAAGTTACAAAAAATAATGAAAAAGGTTGACGGTGCCGTAGATTTTTTGTACTTTTGTAGCGCAAAACAGAAAACAGAGGAAAAATGAAACACATATTAAGATACTTTTTGTTGGCAGCCTTGGCTGCTTTCGTGACGGAACCTGCTTTCGGACAGACGCAGACGTGGCGTGAGATGCACAAGGTGAAGAAAAAGGAGACCCTCTTCGGCATAGCCCGCCAGTATGGATTGACCGTTCAGGAACTATTAGATGCCAATCCAGAGATGAACAAGCCGGGATACGAGTTGAAGAAAGATGACTTCATCCTGATTCCCTATGCCAAGGACCAGACACCAGCAGCTACGCCGGCGCCAACAACATTGGCCTCCAAGCCTGTTGCTTCGAAGCAAAAGAACAAGACCATTAAGTTAGGTGTCATGCTCCCATTACATGATATCAATGGCGACGGTCGGCGCATGGTGGAGTATTATCGGGGACTGCTGATGGCTTGTGACAGTCTGAAGAAGTTAGGCATTTCGGTTGACGTGCATGCCTGGAATACTCCTGATAACGCCGATATTGCCCCGGTACTGCGCGACAAGGCAGCTAAGCAGTGCGACCTGATAATCGGCCCGCTCTATTCGAAGCAGATGGCTCAGTTGTCAGACTTTGTGACACAGAACGATATCCGGCTGGTCATTCCGTTCTCCATCAATGCACCACAGTTGATGACCAATAAGAACATTTTCCAGATTTACCAGTCGCCGTTAGACTTCAACGAGTCGGTCATCAGCCAGTTCCTCAATCGCTTTGCAGGCTATCATCCTGTGTTTATTGACTGCAATGACTCGACGAGCCAGAAAGGAGCGTTCACATTCTCCTTGCGCAAGCAGTTAGATGCCAAAGGTATAGAGTACGGGATAACCAATCTGAATACGACTGGTGCCAGCTTCGCCCGCTCGTTCAGCAAGTCGAAGCCCAACGTGGTCATCCTCAATACCGGCCGTTCGCCCGAACTGAATTCTGCCATTGCCAAACTGAATGGTCTTACCACGCCAGCCTCGGGCATCAAGGTAACGCTCTTCGGCTATACGGAGTGGCTGATGTACACCAACTACCTGTTAGACAGTTTCTATAAGTACGATGTGTACATACCTGCTGCTTTCCATTACAACCCGCTGACTTCGCGTACATTGCGTGTACAGCAGAAGTATCGCTGGAATTTCCATCAGGATATGATGAACGCCCAGCCTCGCTTCGCCATCACAGGCTTTGACCATGGCATGTTCTTCCTGCAGGGTTTCCACCAGTATGGCAAGGACTTCACCGGAGCCCCTGGCATCCTCGGCTACGAGCCAGTTCAGACGCCTCTGAAGTTTGAGCGCATTCCGAATGGTGGCTTGCGCAACCGCAGTCTTTACTTTGTCCATTACATGCCTGAACACAGGTTGGAGACGATTAGCTTTTAAGAGGTGAAGGATGAGAAATCTGTTCATTTTTCTCTTTTCATTGTTCATAACCACTGTCAGCGCGCAGATAGGTGAATACCGCAACGAGTTTGCCGTGGGCTTTAATGGCGGACTAAACATGAGCTCGGTCGACTTCGTGCCCGAGGTGCCCCAGTCGCAGCTCTTTGGCAAGACCTTCGGACTGTCCCTGCGCTATACCGGCGAGAAGTACTTCAACAGTATCTGTGCGATTGTTGCCGAGGTGAATTACTCGCAGATGGGCTGGGAGGAACGTATCTGGGACGCGAACGATGAGCCGGTCATCAATGGCGAAACGGGATTGGCCGAAGAGTACTGCCGCAAGGTTGACTACATTCAGGTGCCACTCTTCGCCCGTTTGGGTTGGGGGCGCGAGCGCCGCGGCTTCCAGTTCTTCTTTCAGGCCGGACCGCAGATTGGCTATTTCCTCAGCGAGAAGTCGGAGTACAACTTCGACCTCGACCATCCGAATTGGAACTACCGCGTGTCGCACATTTCAGGCCCCGACATTGTGCAGGACGGAAAGACCTACAAATTCTCGAATATGTACCACATGCCCATTGAGAACAAGCTCGACTACGGCATCGCCATCGGTTTGGGCCTGGAGTTCTCGCGGTCTAAGATCGGTCACTTCATGCTCGAGGGCCGCTTCTACTATGGCTTGGGAAATATATATGGTAGCAGCAAGCGCGACTATTTCGCGAAATCAGACTACCAGACTATTACCGTCAAGGCTACCTACCTCTTTGACATCGTCAAGAGCAAGAACGATAAGATAAAGTAAGTTACCAATAAACAACTAAAAATTATGTTTGAGAATCAACCTAAAGGACTCTATGCGTTGGCACTGGCCAACACGGGCGAGCGCTTCGGCTACTACACGATGCTCGCCGTCTTCGCACTTTTCCTGCGTGCTAACTACGGACTCGACGCCGGCTGGGCGGGCGAGATCTACAGTGACTTCCTGATGCTGGTCTACTTCCTGCCCATCGTGGGCGGCTGGCTGGCCGACAAGTTCGGCTTCGGCCGCATGGTGACCATCGGCATCCTCATTATGTTTGCAGGCTACCTGCTGCTCTCCGTTCCCCTCGGTGGCGACACGGTGGCGCTGGTCGTGATGCTCGCCGCTCTGGTGCTCATCGGACTGGGCACGGGACTCTTCAAGGGTAACCTCCAGGTGATGGTGGGCGACCTCTACAACGACCCGCAGTATGCCGCTCAGCGCGACTCGGGCTTCTCCATCTTCTACATGGCCATCAACATCGGCGCGCTGTTTGCTCCGACGGCTGCCGTAAAGATTATGGAGTGGGCACAGCAGAACCTTGGCACATCGGTCAACGACTCCTACCACTTCGCCTTCGCCGTGGCCTGCGCTTCGCTCATCCTCTCCATCGCCATCTACTACATCTTCCGTCCGACCTTCCGCCACGTGGAGGGCGGTTCGAAGAAGACAGGCGTACAGGCTGAGGTCGAGGAACTGTCGAAGGAGGAGACGAAGGCCCGCATCGTGGCCCTCTGCCTCGTCTTCGCAGTAGTCATCTTCTTCTGGATGGCCTTCCACCAGAACGGTCTGTCGCTGACCTACTTCGCCGACGAGTTCACTGCCAAGACGTCAACCGGCGTCGAGGGCATGGCCTTCAACGTGTGGAACCTCGTGGCAATCATCTTCATTGTCTATGCCGGTTTCTCGCTCTTCCAGTCGAAGACCAGTAAGGGCAAGGCCATCTCCGCCGTTGTCATCTGCATCGCTCTGGCTTTCCTCTTCCTGCAGTACGATGCCACGAAGGGTGAGATTGTAGCCGTCTCGGCTCCCATCTTCCAGCAGTTCAACCCCTTCTATGTCGTCGCTCTGACGCCCGTCTCGCTGGCCATCTTCGGTGCATTGTCGAAGAAGGGCAAGGAACCCTCTGCTCCGCGAAAGATTGCCTACGGTATGGTGGTGGCTGGTCTGGCCTACTGTCTCATGGCTGTCGCCTCGTTCGGTCTGCCCATGCCGCAGACCACCATGGGTGCCGACGGTGAGCCGGTGGCTGTCCACGTGGCCGACGTCACCCCGCAGCTGCTCATCTATACCTATCTTATATTGACGTTCGCCGAGCTGCTGCTCTCGCCGATGGGCATCTCGTTCGTCTCGAAGGTGGCTCCCCCGAAGTACAAGGGCCTGATGATGGGCGGCTGGTTCGTGGCTACGGCCATCGGTAACAAGCTGGTCGGCGTCGGCGGCTATCTCTGGGGCAACATTCCCCTCTGGGCTGTCTGGACGGTCTTCATCGCCCTCTGCCTCATCTCGGCTGTCTTCATGTTCTCTATCATGAAGCGTCTGGAGAAGGTATGTTGAGTTTCATCCCGTTTCTGGTCCTCATCGCCCTCATCTCGTGTTGCGTTGCCGTCTTTGGCAACGCAACACTCGATGGTGCCTCGCAGGTATCGCTCTTAGTCGCGTCGGCAGTCAGCGTGCTCGTCGGCCATTTCTCCAAGCGGCTGGCGTGGGAAGACTTGGAACGGGAGATTACCGCTAAGATAGCCTCGTGTACGCCGGCTATCATCATCCTGCTGCTCATAGGTGCCATCGGCGGCACGTGGATGGTGTCGGGTATCGTGCCCTCCATGATTTATTACGGCATGCAGATACTGCGGCCTGAGATATTCCTCGTCAGCAGTAGTCTGCTCTGTGCCTTGGTCAGTCTGATGATCGGCTCGTCGTGGACCACCGTCGCCACCATCGGCGTGGCGCTGATGGGTATCGGCAAGGCTCACGGCTTCGACGACGGCTGGATAGCAGGCTCCATCATCACCGGCGCCTATTTCGGCGACAAGCTGTCGCCGCTCAGCGACACCACCGTGCTGGCCTCCAGCGTGTCTGGAACGCCGCTGTTCACGCATATCCGCTACATGATGTTCACCACGGTGCCCACGTTCTGCATCTCGCTCATGGTCTTCCTCATTGCCGGCCTGACGATGAACGTTTCCGGGCAGGGCAATGTGGCTGAGTTCATGGACGGCCTGCAGCAGACGTTCGTCATCTCGCCGTGGCTCCTTGTGGTGCCCGTGCTGACCGGCATCATGATTGCACGTCGCTGGCCGTCGATGGTGGTGCTGTTTCTGGCCATTCTCCTGGCAGCCGTCATGGGATTGGTGGTGCAGACAGACCTTATTCATACCATCTCAGGCCGCGAGGGTGGGGGACTGCTCGCCTCCTACAAGGGCATGATGCAGGTGTGCTACGGAGCCACCGACATCGAGACCGGCGTGCCGATGCTCAACGAGCTGGTGCATACCAGCGGCATGGCCGGCATGATGCCCACCATCTGGCTCATTATCTGTGCCCAGACCTTCGGCGGCGCCCTTACCGCCACCGGCCAGCTGCAGGACCTGATGCGCATCGTGCTCCGCTGGGTGCGCGGCACGGCCTCCCTTGTGGCCTCTACCGTCGGCTCCGCCCTGTTCTGCAATATCGCTATGGCCGACCAGTATCTCTCCATCATGCTCACCAGCTCCATGTTCCGCGACACTTACCTGCAGCGGGGTTACGAGTCGCGCCTGCTGAGCCGCTCGTGTGAGGACGGCGCGACGGTCACCTCCGTGCTCGTCCCCTGGAATACCTGCGGTCTCACCCAGAGCACCGTCCTCGGCGTGGCCACGCTCACCTATCTGCCCTACTGCTTCTTCAACTTCCTCTCGCCGGTAACGAGCATAGTCGTTGCCGCCATCGGCTGGAAGATATACCGTTGCCGATGCTGAGGTCTGTCGTTGGGGCTTGCGTGGTCTATCTCTTCTCTCTCACAGCGTCGGCGCAGTCGCTGACGGTGGTCGAGCTGAACTGCGAGAACCTCTTCGACTGCCGGGACGACTCGCTGAAGCAGGACGAGGAGTATCTGCCCGAGGCTACGCGCCACTGGACTTCGAAGCGCTATTGGCGCAAGCTCAACAACATTGCCCAAGAGCTGATTTCTACCTGCGACGACGGCATCCCCGACCTGATAGCCCTCTGCGAGGTGGAGAACGACACGGTGATGCACGACCTCACGAAGCGGTCGCTGCTTCGCAATGCCGGCTATGAATACGTGATGACCAGTTCGCCCGACCTTCGCGGCATCGACGTGGCGCTGCTCTACAGCCCTTACGCCTTTGTCCCCGTCAGCAGCTATCCCATTCGCGTCATGCCGGTAGAAGGTATGCGCCCAACCCGCGACATCCTCTATGTCAGCGGACGCACGGTGACAGACGACACGCTACACGTCTTCGTAGTCCATGCCCCAAGCCGCTATGGTGGCGAGCGTTACAGCCGTCTGTTCCGCATGGCCGTCGCCGAGCGCCTCTGCCAGTCGGTTGATTCGATAAGGATAATCGTACCGGACGCCCATATCCTGATTGCCGGCGACTTCAACGATGAAGCTGACGGGCCAGTCTTGCAGCATATTTGCCGGCACCAGCTGCGAAATCTGACGAAGGAAGCCCGGGGCCAGAACGGTGTTCGCGGCACCTATCGATACAAAGGCCAGTGGGGCAGCATCGACCACGTCCTTGGCTCCCCCTATATATATAATAAGGTGGAAACGGCCTACATCCATTCCCCGAAGTTCCTGTTGGAGGATGAAAAGCTCTACGGCGGCTATCGTCCACGACGTACCTACAACGGCATGAAGCATCAGAACGGCTATAGCGACCACCTGCCTCTCGTTGTCAAATTCCGTCTCTAAGTGTATGAAAAGAAAACTGCTAATCTTCGCGCTTACGGTCTTGTCCCTTGCGGGGATGAGCGGACAGCCGTTTACGGTGGCAACGCTCAATGTCGATGGGTTGCCGCAGACGATAGTAGGTTTTCCGCTAAACAACGACGGCCCGGGCGCGAACGGTACCCCGCGCGCCAGCCAGTATCTGGCCAACAAGGGCTATGACATCATCGGCGTGCAGGAGGACTTCTACTACCACGACGAGCTGACCAGATATCTTGACAATCCTTACCACTGGGGGATGGTACAGCACTTCAACATGGGCAACTTGCCCTGGTTCCATCTCGACTGGCTGACGTTCGATACCGACGGCCTCTGCCAGTTCTGGAAGAAGCGCCACTTGCTGCAGAGTGAGGATGCCGTGAAATGGAACGATGCCTATGGGCGTACTGACCATGCCAACGATGCCCTCTGCAACAAGGGCTTCCGCCGGCTCGAATTGAAGATGGACGGTGCCCGTCAGGTCGTAATCTACAACATGCACATGGACGCCAGCGACGATGCCGATGAACTCTCGGGCGCTGATCTTCCTGACAAAATGGCGCGCTGGAACCAGTGGCGGCAGTTGCGCAACTACGTGCTTCCCCGCCTCGACGACCGTCCCGTCATCGTGATGGGCGACATGAACAGCTACTATACCCGCGACAGCATTCTCTCGCTCTTCATCCGTCCCATCGAGGCGACGGGGCGTTACATTGTCCGCGACTGCTGGGTGGAGTATAGCCGCCGGGGCCAGTATCCCGCCATCGGCGACGAACAGCTGAATCCGTGGAGGTACGGCTATCAGCAGGGCGAGATGCTTGACAAGATTCTGTATATTTGTCCGATAAAAGGTCCGCGGCTTGAGCTGCTCGACTACCGCGTGGAGATGGACTACACGTGGGATGACGGCACGCCGTTAGGCGACCACCGTCCTGTGAAGGCTAGTTTCCGTATTGTTGAGAAGGGCGATGCCAATGGCGACGGCACCATCAACGGTCTCGACGTGGCCTGCATCGCCCGCCATATAATTGGCCTGAATCCCACCGAATTCTCCTTATGGGCTGCCGACATCAACGACGACGGTCGTATCGACATTACCGATGTCACCCGCATCATCAGACTCGTGCGTTGACCGTCTTTTTTAGGCTTATAAATGAATAACGGGATAGTTTCTCAGTCGCCTTGGTTGCCAAGGATTTTGCGCATCAGTAGAATAATGCTTGGAAAACTTGTTTTTTGATGGCATCGCATTTTAACCTCCCAACCTCCCGTTTTCTTCTGAAATGCCGATGTACAGAGGGCTTGGGGACGGGAGGTGTCTCGCTGAGACCTCCCGTTGAGGTCCCGTTGAACTTCCTGAGGGGTAACCAACTAGGAGGTGTCACGGGAGGTCAGGAGGGAGAGGTGACGGGAGGTGTGACGGGAGGTCTGAGAAGTGCGAAAACCCTTTGGGAATCGAGGTTTCGAACATTCGACGGGAGGTGTCGCAAGGAAATGAAAAAAGACGGAGAAAAAGAGCCAGATGGATGTGCTCGACTAACTCGGCCTGTTAGCATGACTAACTAGGCGGGTTGAGGGTGCTTACACGCCGGTAAACGTGCCTGTACCCGGCGGTAAACGGGGGGAAAGGTGGCAGGTAACGACGAGGCGGCGCCTCGCAATTGCGAGACGCCGCCTCGTGGTCGTGAGGAGGCTCCGCCTATTTCTTCTTTACCGGGTCGCAGGTCAGGCCGCAGCCGAGCTTCTTGAAGATCTTGCGGTCGACCTCGGAGAGCATCACCGTAGAGTGAATCTGGCAGTCGCGCAACTTTGGCAGTTGCTCCAGGGCGCGGCTGCAGAGCTCGTCGTGCTCCGACAGGACACTCAGCGCCACGAGCACCTCGTCGGTATGCAGGCGGGGGTTCTTGGCACCGAGGTATTCGGTCTTAGTCTTCTGGACAGGCTCTATGAGGCTCTGCGGAATGAGCTTCGTCTCGTGGTCGATGCCTGCCAGGTGCTTCGTGGCATTCAGCAGCAGGGCGGCGCTGCAGCCGAGCAGGGGTGACGACTTGGACGTGATGATGGTGCCGTCCTCCAGCTCGATGGCGGCAGCCGTGTGGCCCGTCTCAATCTTGCGCTCGTAGGCGGCTGTAGTGGTGCGGCGATAGGCGGTGGTTATCTTCGCCTGGTTGAAGAGCAGGCGAATCTTGTTCACCTCGTTCTCATTGTCGGCACCGTCGGCCATCTTGTTCGTCGCATCGTAGAAGCGGCGGATAATCTCGTTGCGGCTCGCGTCGCAGCACACCTCGTCGTCGCAGATGCAGAAGCCTACCATGTTGACACCCATGTCGGTCGGCGACTTGTAGGGATTCTCGCCGTAGATGCCCTCAAACAGCGCATTCAGCACGGGGAAAATCTCCACGTCGCGGTTGTAGTTGATGGCCGTCTTGCCGTAAGCTTCCAGATGGAACGGGTCGATCATGTTGACGTCGTTCAGGTCGGCGGTGGCGGCCTCGTAGGCAATGTTCACGGGGTGCTTCAGCGGGAGGTTCCAGACGGGGAACGTCTCGAACTTGGCATAGCCGGCGCGGATTCCCCGCTTGTTCTCGTTGTAGAGCTGCGAGAGACAGGTGGCCATCTTGCCGCTGCCCGGACCGGGGGCGGTGACGATGACCAGCGGCCGCTCAGTCTCCACGTAGTCGTTCTTGCCGAAGCCCTTGTCGGAGGCTATCAGCTCGACGTTGTGGGGATAGCCGTCGATGGGATAATGAATGTACGACTTGATGCCCATGCGCTCCAGGCGGTGACGGAACTGGTCGGCAGCATGCTGGCCGTCGTAGTGGGTGATGACCACCGAGCCCACCATGAAGTCGCGGTTCATAAACTCATCGCGCAGGCGCAGCACGTCCTCGTCGTAGGTGATGCCAAGGTCGGCGCGAATCTTGTTCTTCTCGATGTCCTCGGCACTGACGACGATGATGATTTCAATCGAGTCGCGCAGCTGTCCCAGCATGCGCAGCTTGGAGTCGGGCTTGAAGCCTGGAAGCACGCGCGAGGCGTGGTGGTCGTCGAAGAGCTTGCCGCCGAGCTCCATGTAGAGCTTGCCGTCGAACTGGGCAATGCGCTCCTTGATGTGCTCCGACTGAATCTTCAGGTATTTGTCGTTGTCGAATCCTATTTTCATCCTATTTATGTGGTATTTATTTCCCCTCCTGAGTTAGGAGGGGTTAGGGGAGGTCTGAACAAACGTCTCTTCAGACCCTATCCCCCAAACTCAGGGGGAGAAAAGGTTACTCCGTAATATTGGGAAGTTCCAGACCGATGCCTTTCTTCTTGTCGACGACCTTCAGCACAAGACCCAGCAGGAGGGCGGCCACACCAAGGCAGGCCAGCATTACGAGCGGGGCGGTATAGTCAAACTGCGTGGGGTCGGTCACGCCTGGGTTGGTGGCGTCGAGCACCTTGCCGATGAGCAGCGGGAACAGCCACAGACCAATGTTCTGAATCCAGAATATCAGGGCGTAGGCCGAACCGATGACCTTCTGGTCGACGAGCTTGGGCACCGACGGCCACAGCGAGGCGGGCACCAGTGAGAACGAGGAGCCAAGCACGAGGATGGTGACGTAGGCGATAACGATGCCGCCGACAGCCGAACCCTTGAACAGGGGCAGGATGAAGGCAAACGTCAGGTGGCAGCCGATGAGCAGCAGCGAGCCGAGCACGAGCATCGAGGCGGCCTTGCCCTTATGGTCGACGTATGAGCCGAGTATCGGGGTAATTAGCACGGCCAGCAGCGGGAAGACGGCGAAGATGGATTCTGCCGACTGGCGCATATAGCCCATGTAGCAGTAGACGATGAGCGACAGGATGCTGAGACCAAGCAGACCGTACTTCAGGTTGGCCTTCTTCTGGAAGTTGCTGGCGAAGCCGGCGGCTGCCACGATGAGCATGATGACATACTGCACGATAGTGACGTCGGGCTGTGCCCAGAACGAGTTGGCTGCGGGCGGCGTGAGCGTCAGATTGCACTGTAGCATGTTGACGGCGTACTTCTGGAAGGGGAAGATGGCCGAGTAGTAGAGCACGCAGAGCAGGGCGACGAGCCAGAAGCCTGAGTCGCTGAGAATCTTGCCGATATCGCTGACCTTGAACGGGTCGTCCTTCTCTTCAGCCTCGCCCGTCTGGGCGTCGAGCTTGCGGTCCATGAAGAAGTAGACGATGGTCATGATGAGGGCGATGCACATGAGCACCACGCCGAAGGCCACCGAGCGGGTGACGTTGACCTGACCGCCGAGGCGGGCGAAGAAGGGCGAGAATATCATGCAGGTGGCAACACCCAAGCGGGCAAGCGCCATCTCAGAGCCCATAGCCAGTGCCATCTCGCGGCCCTTGAACCACTTCACGATTCCGCGAGACACCGTGATACCAGCCATCTCGCAGCCGCAGCCGAAGATCATGAAGCCGCAGGCTGCAAACTTGGCCGAAGCGGGCATACCTTCATAGAAGGGGCTGACACCCAGCTCGTCGAACAGCGGGATGTAGTTCAGGTTGTTGGTGAACCACGTCTCCAGTCCGCTGCCCATGAACGACTCGCTCACGGCGTACCACTTGATAATGGCACCGATGAGCATGACGGCAGCCGAGAGAACGGCGGTGAAGCGAACGCCCATCTTGTCGAGGATGATACCGGCGAAGATGAGGAAGAATGCGAACACGTTGAGGAACACCTCAGAGCCTTGCATCGTGCCGAAGGCCGTAGAGTCCCAGCCTCGGGTCTCCTGCATCAGGTCCTTGATGGGTGAGAGGATGTCCATGAAGATGTAGCTGCAGAACATGGCCAGCGCCAGGAGCAGCAGGGCGGTCCAGCGCATGGCGGCGCTGTCGCGAAGGGTCTTTTGAATTGTTGTTGCCATTTTCGTTATTTCGTTATTTCGTTTTTCCAATGTTCCGATGTTTCGATGTTTCGAGGATTACTTCAGCCACTTGGCCAGCCACTCGAAGTAGGTGCGCTGCCAGAGGATGCCGTTCTGGGGCTTCAGCACCCAGTGGTTCTCGTCGGGGAAGATGAGCAGCTCGGCCTCGATACCGCGCATGCGGGCGGCGTTGAAGGCCGACATACCCTGCGTGGCGTTGATACGGTAGTCCATCTCACCGTGAATGCAGAGGATGGGCGTGTCCCACTTGTCGACAAAGCGGTGGGGCGAGTTCTCATAGGTCTTGCGGGCGTTGGCAGTCTGGTCCTTGTTCCAAGGCGCATCGTCGTACTCCCAGTTCGAGAACCAGTTCTCCTCGGTCTCCGTGTACATAGCCTCAAGGTTGAAGGCGCCGTCGTGGGCGATGAAGCACTTGAATCGCTTGTCGTGATGGCCGGCGAGATAGTAGACGCTGAAACCGCCGAACGAGGCACCAACGGCTCCCATGCGGTCCTTGTCGACATACGGCAGGTTCTGGGCGGCATCGTCGATGGCCGTCAGGTAGTCCTTCATGCACTGGCCCGTCCAGTCGCCCGAGATTTCCTCAAGCCACTCCTGACCGAAGCCGGGCAGACCGCGACGGTTGGGGGCGATGATGACGTAGCCCTGCGAGGCCATGATGAAGAAGTTCCAGCGGTAGCTCCAGAACTGCGAGACGGGCGATTGCGGTCCACCCTCGCAGAAGAGCAGGGTGGGATACTTCTTGTTGGGATCGAAGTGTGGCGGCTGGATAATCCAGTAGAGCATTTGTTTGCCGTCAGTGGTTGTCACCCAGCGCTGGTCGACAGAGGGCTTGCCTAACTGGTCGAGTATCTCCTTGTTCACATTGGTAATCTGCGTTGCAATAGCGCAGTTGCCGTCCTCGTCGTATTCCTTGATGTTGGGATCGACGGCATAGAGGTCGGCGGGTGCCAGGAAGCTGTGACGCTCCATCAGTAGGTGCTTGCCGTCGCCAAGGAGCTGGAGCGAACCCCAGTCGGCCCACTCGTTCGAGAGCTGCATCACCTCGCCTTCGAGGTTGGTACAGTAGAGGTTCTCCGTTCCTTGCCACACACCAATGAAGTATAGAGTCTTTGAGTCGGGCACCCAGCAGAAGTCGTCGACATTGGAGTCGAACGACTCGGTGATGTAGGTCTTGGTTCTCTCCTTCAGGTCGTAGATGCAGAGCCGGTTGCGGTCGGCCTCGTAGCCGTCGCGCTCCATCGAGAGCCAGGCCACGTAGCGGCCGTCGGGCGAGAACTTCGGGTTGGTGTCGTAGCCCACGTTCATGTCTTTCAGGTTCGTGTTGACGAACTGGTTCTTGAGCGTCTTCGTGGGGTCGAGCAAGTTGTCAATCTCGTAAGGGACTGTGCCATCGGACACCACGCCCCACTCATGGTTCTTGCAGAGGTTCCAGGTTTTGTCCATGTCGCCGCTCTCTGCGTCGTAGAGAAAGATGTCTGAATCGGTCGAGACGCTGTAAGACAGTCCAGTCTTGCAACGACAGGTAAAGGCGATGTTCTTGGAATCGGGACTCCAGGCCAGCTGCTCCATGCCGCCGAAGGGCTCCATGGGGCACTCGTAGGGCTCGCCCTCGAGGA
Source organism: uncultured Prevotellaceae bacterium (assembly GCA_946184965.1). Classification (GTDB taxonomy): domain Bacteria; phylum Bacteroidota; class Bacteroidia; order Bacteroidales; family Bacteroidaceae; genus Prevotella. The sequence continues at coordinate 34,316 of CAMHHO010000017.1, forward strand.
TGTCCTTACCCTCGTCGGCGATGGCAAAACCATCGCCCACACTGTAGACGAAGGGGTGCTGGATGCTCTCTACGTAGTGGTCCCAGTGGCGGTACATCAGGTCAGTAATCTTGCGGCCTGTAGCCTTGGGCAGGTCGTTAGGGTTCTTCTGGATAATCTCGTTGAAGGGTATGCTCTGCAGGATGATGACCTTCTTGCGGTCGGGCGAGAACATGAAGCCCTCCACCTTGCCGTTGGTCTCCGAGAGCTGCTTCCGACTGCCGCCGTCGAGGTTCATCTTCCACACCTCGCCGCCACGCATGAAGGCGATGGTCTCGCTGTCGAGCCACTGGGCGTCGGTCTCGTTGTCGGCATCGGTGGTCAGCTGGCGCTGCTCGCTGCCGTCGGCGTTCATCATCCAGAGCACTTGGTGGCTCTTGTTCTCGGCAACGCTGTAGTAGCCTGTCTGATAGACGATGTGCTGGCCGTCGGGCGAAGCCTGATAGCCGGCGATGCGGCTCATGGCCCACAGAGCCTCGGGCGTCATCTGGTCGTTCTCCAGCTTGACGGTCTGCTTCTCGATGTTCACTTTGTCGCCGTCTTTCTGCGTGCTGCATGCCGTCAGCATCAGGGCGGCCGTTGCTATGGTCATAATCTTTCTCATATCTTTAGCTTTATTTTTGGCGTTGGCGCTGCAGTTCCTCAGCCTGCTTCTGCATGGCTTCGAGGCGGGCGGCGAGGCCGCTCTTTTTCTTCGGGTTGTTCTTATTCTCCTTGTAGCGTGCTTCGAGGATGGCCAGCAGCTTCTCGTCGTTGGTGGTCTTGCGGAGCACGAACATGATAATTGATGAGAAGAACAGCGAGATGAAGTAATAGAAGTTCAGACCGCTGGAGTAGTCGTTGAACATGAAGAAGAACATCAGCGGCATCAAGTACATCATCCACTGCATCATCTTCATTTGCTCAGCCTGCGCGCCCACCATTTGGTCTTTCTGCTGGCGCATGGTGAACCACGAATAGAGAATGTTGGAGCCGCAGAACAGCAGGCACGACAGCGACAAGTGGTCGCCAATGCCCCAAATGTGGCTGCTCCAAGAAACGATGGGGTCGTAGGTGGCCAGGTCCTCCATCCAGAGGAACGACTGTCCGCGCAGCTGGATGGCATTGGGTACGAACCAGAACATGGCTATCCAGATAGGCATTTGGATGAGCATGGGCAGACAGCCCGAGAGCGGCGACACGCCGTACTGCGAGTACATTTGCATCATGGCCTGCTGCTTCTTCATCTGGTCCTCGGGCTTGTCATACTGCTTAGTAGCCTCCTCGAACTTCGGCTTCAGCACGCGCATCTTGGCCGACGACATGTAGCTCTTCTTGACCATCGGGAAGGTGATGGCCTTGAGTATAAGGGTGATAAGGATGAGCACGATACCCATCGGGAATCCCCATGAGGCGAGCCAGTCGAAGACGTAGAGGGTGAACCAGCGGTTGATGAGGCGGAAGAGCCACCAGCCGAGGTTGACGAGCTGTTCGAGGTCGAGGTCCTTGCCGAAAAGGCTCTGCTTCTCGACGTCCTGGATGAGGCGGAAATCGTTAGGACCAATATACATCTCAAACTCCGAGGGCTTCTGGCCAGTGGGGTCGAAGGCGGTCTTCAGGCGGGCGTCGAACTGCTTCAGGTAGCCCGACTCCTTCTGGTCCTGCACGCTGCTGAGCTGGGCACCGCCAGCGAAGTTGTCCTTTGAAACGAGGGCCACGCTGAAGAACTGGTTGCGGAAAGCCACCCAGTCGAGCTGTTCGTCGATGGTCTCGCGCTTGTCGGCGGTCTCCGACAGGTTGTCGGTCGAGCCGTCGTTGGACTCCTTGTAGAAGAGTCCGGTGTAGCGGTTCTCAAAGTAAAAACCCTTTTCCTGCTGGCGGCTGTGGTCGCTCCACTCGATGTCCATCTCCTTGTAGGTGGGGGCGAAGATGCCGCTCAGGCCGTTGGCCGTTAGCGAGAAGTGCAGTAGGTGGTCAGGGCCGAGTCGGTAGTCGAGCACGATACTGCCGCCGCCCGTGGCCTGTGCGGTCATGGTGACGGTCGAGTCGCTCTGGTTCGACGGCGTGAAATATAAGTCTTGGGTAATGATGTTGTCCTGCTTGCCAGCCAGCAGGAAGTTCATTTGCTGGTCTTTCTCGTCGAAGAGCGTGACGTCGGGATTGCCGTCCTTGTCGGCAAAGTCCTTGACGACGGCCTTCGACAGCGTGCCGCCTTTGGTCGAGAAGGTCAGTTCCACCTTATTATTTTTTAAAACTACCTGGTTGTTCTGTCCGCTGAGAGCTGAGAAGAACAGACTTGTCGAGTCGTTGCGGGCTGCCTCTTCGGCCTGAGCCTTGCGGGCGGCTTCTTGGGCCTGCTGCTTTTTGGCTTTTTCCTGATTGACGACGGCGATGCTGTCCTCCTTGCGCATGGCCTCTATCTGCTCGGCTGAAGGCTGGTTGTACCAGCTGAAGCCGATGAGCACAAGGCCGATAAGTATGAATCCGATGACGGTGTCTCTGTTCATTTTATTTGTTCTTTAATGTTTTCAATTCACAATCAAGGTGCAAAGGTACGAAAAAAAAACGAATGACAGCACGGCATTTGAAAAAAATTCGTATCTTTGCACCCAGAATTATGCGTAAACAGGTATTATCAATCGCGGCTTTCTGTGCGCTCAGCGCCAGTGCCGCACAGCCAATTGACTCTGTCAGCGGCTCAGCTTACAGGCTGTTTGCACCGCTGACGTTCTATCACAATGTGTCGGCTGGAATGCTGTCACTCAGTCATGAATCCAATGATGTAGACGATGCCGTCGACGAGGCTCTGATGAACGTCTACCTAAACCGCCCCGACCTGGTGGAGGCTACTGAGACGCAGTTGGAGGAGAGCGGCTCGTTGCGCCAGGACATCGACAAGCCCATCGAGCAGCGTGTGGAGCTGGTGGAGCATGTCGCTCCGCAGCCCGACGAGCCTGAGGTAACGCCCACCGAAGTGGTGGTGACGAAGCCTAAGTTCTGGACGAAGAAGGGCGACGGATTCCTGCAGGTAATGCAGAACTACGTCAGCGGCAACTGGTACAAGGGCGGTGAGTCGACCTACTCGCTGCTGGGCAGCCTGACCTTTGAGGCCAACTACGACAACAAAGGCAAGTGGAAGTGGGACAACAAGCTGGAGGCCAAGCTGGGCTTCCTGACGGCACGTTCCGACTCGCTCCACAAATGGAAGTCGAACGAGGACCTGCTGCGTCTGACGTCGAAGGTCGGTCTGCAGGCTACCAAGCGCTGGTACTATACGCTGCAGGTACTGGCCTGGACGCAGTTTGCACGCGGTCTGAAGTCGAACGACCACCGCACGTACTCCGACTTCTTCTCGCCGTTCAACGTGAACGTCGGTCTCGGTATGGATTACAAGGTGGAGGCCTTTGACAAGAAGCTTACGGGTACCATCAACCTCTCGCCCATAGCCTTGAACTACCGCTACGTAGGTCGTTCGCTGTTCCCTAACCAAAACTCCGCAACGCCGAAGGACTACAGTTGGTTCCCCTCGCGTCACGGTATTGATGCCGACAAGCATCATTTGCTCGATCCGGGTTCGCAGCTGACCGCCGACCTGCAGTGGAAGTTGTCGGAGACCGTTACATGGAAGAGCCGCCTTTGGGCTTTCACCTCGTATCACCGTGCTGAGGTGGAGTGGGAGAACACATTCCAGCTGAAGGTGTCGAAGTACATCTCGGCCAACGTATTCCTCTATCCCCGCTTCGACGACGGCAACGCTTACGACGACGACCTCGGCTACTGGCAGTTCAAGGAGTATACGTCGGTGGGACTGACTTATACATTCTAAGAAACAAAAAAAGAAGCGAACCAGCCGGCTCGCTTCTTTTTGTTATTCTTTCTTCTCTTCCATCGTTCCTTCGATGTAGAGGCGTGTCATTTCAACTTTGCCGTTGGTACGGACGGTGATGGACTTCTTGAAGTGTCCGGGGAACTTGCCCGTGCCGTTGTAGGTCACCTTGATGCTGCCCTTTTCGCCCGGCTGTACGGGGTCCTTGGTGTACTCAGGGACGGTGCAGCCACAGGAAGCGACGGCCTGGTTGATGACCAAGGGCTTGTCGCCGACGTTGGTGAAGGTGAAGGTGCAGGTTACGACAGGAGAGGCTTCGGAGAATGTTCCGAAGTCGTTGGTCAGTTTGTCGAACTTAATCTCGGCCTGGGCCGAAGCAAACACGATGCCACAGACGAGCATCAGTGCTGTGAGTAAAGTCTTTTTCATTGTGCTTGTCTTTTTTTTATTGATACTTTGGTGCAAAAGTAGTTATTTTGGCACGGATTACGCGGATTAAGCGTGTTTATTTATACTTTTTTATCATTTCAGCAGTTTATAATACTCGGCAGCTCCGAGCAGGAAGCAACCTGTGCCGTAGTCCTCAAAGTCAGGAACCTTGGTGAACGACAGCGGCTGACCGGCCGACGGGTCCTTACCCGTACCCTGCATCCAACCGAGGAATCCGTCGGGGTGGACAGCGTCGCGCACCATCGCCGTCCAAGCTTTGTCACAGGCGGGGCGGTAGTCCTTTGCCTTGAGGAATCCGTTGCGGATACCCCATGCCATACCGTAAAGGAAGAGGGCCGTGCCTGAGGTTTCGGGCATCGCGTAGTTGGTCGACACGAGGCTGGGGTTCCAGAACCCGTCCTCGCGCTGGCACTTCAGCAGGCCGGCCGACATCAGCAGGAAGTCCTTCTTCAATTCCTTGTAAGCCTTCTCCTTGGGCGACAGTTCGTTCATACAGCGCACCAATGCGGCGTAGACCCAGCCGTTGCCGCGGCTCCAGTAGCAGTCCTTTCCGTCAGGCTCCTTGTAAGGCGGCACATAGTCGGCATCACGCCACCACAGCCCGTCCTTCACGTTAAACAGCCCGCCGCCGCACTCGTTGCGGCTCCAGCGGTACATGGCCATGCCGTGGTCGCGGTACTTCGTCTCGCCTGTCAGCTTGTACATTTGCATATAGACGGGCATTGCCATCTGGATGGCGTCAATCCATGTCCACCAGCCGTAGAGCGAGGGTTGTGTGCCCTTGGTCTTTGTCGTAGCGTTCTTCTTGTCGTTAGGTGTCTGCATTTGGTGATCCAGGTTCTCGCGCACCTTGGCCATCATCTTGCTGTCCTGAGTCTGCTCATAGCGCATCAGGTAAGTCTGGCCGCAGCACTGGTCGTCGGCATCGCAAGTATTGATGCCGTTGCGCGGCGTCCATTTGTGGAAGTCGGCCCAGCGGTCGGTGTAGTCCAGATAGCGCTGGTCCTGGTCAACCTCATAGAGTGCCATCAATCCCTCGTAGTAGACGGCGCGCGTCCATAGACTCGAGGGCCTTACCCTTTTGACGTTGGTGGGCACCGTCGGGTCGCTGTACTTGCCCATGAAGTAGTTGTTGACCTTGCGCGTCGTGCTGAGCACGTCGTCAGCCGTTACGTTCTGGGCTGCCATCGTTAGAGCCGATGCGGCCACAGTAATTAGAGTTATCAGTCGTTTCATTGTCTTGGTAGAATTAGTTTCTGCGTGCAAAGTTAGTAATTATTTTCCAAAAACGCACGCTGTTTCCAAAATAAATTGTAACTTTGCACCCCGAACGTAACAAAACCATATAATATTAATGTACAGGACTAATACTTGCGGTGAGCTGCGGCTCACCGACGCCGGCCGGCAGGTGACATTAGCCGGATGGGTGCAACGTACCCGTAAGATGGGCGGCATGACGTTCGTCGACCTGCGCGACCGTTACGGTCTGACGCAGCTGGTGTTCGACGAATCGAAGGACGCTGCCCTGTGTGAGCGTGCCAACAAACTGGGCCGTGAATTCTGTATTCAGGTAAAGGGTGAGGTCAGCGAGCGACAGTCGAAGAACCCGAAGATGCCTACGGGCGACATAGAGATTCTGGCTACTGAACTGAACATCCTCAGTGAGAGCCTGACACCGCCGTTCACCATCGAGGACCAGACCGACGGTGGCGACGACATTCGCATGAAGTACCGCTATCTGGACCTGCGCCGCACCGCAGTCCGCAAGAATCTGGAGCTGCGCCACCGCATGACCATTCTCATCCGCAACTACCTTGACTCACTGAACTTTATCGAGGTCGAGACGCCGATACTTATTGGCTCGACTCCCGAGGGTGCCCGCGACTTCGTGGTGCCCAGCCGTATGAATCCCGGACAGTTCTACGCCCTGCCGCAGTCCCCTCAGACGCTTAAGCAGTTGTTGATGGTCTCAGGCTTCGACCGCTATTTCCAGATTGCCAAATGCTTCCGCGACGAGGACCTGCGTGCCGACCGCCAGCCGGAGTTCACCCAGATTGACTGCGAGATGTCGTTTGCCGACCAGGAGGATGTGCTCGAAATCTTCGAGGGCCTTGCCCGTCACTTATTTAAAGAGGTGCGCGGCGTGGAACTGCCACCGCTGCAGCGCATGACGTGGCACGAGGCTATGCGCCGCTTCGGCTCCGATAAGCCCGACCTGCGCTTCGGCATGGAGTTTGTCGAACTGATGGACCAGCTGAAGGGCACGGGCACGTTCCCTGTGTTCAATGAGGCCCAGTACATCGGTGGTATCTGCGTCCCCGGTGCTGCTGACTATACCCGCAAGCAGCTCGACCAGCTGACCGAATTTGTGAAGCGTCCGCAGGTTGGTGCTAAGGGACTTGTCTACGTGAAGTTCAATGCCGACGGCACCGTAAAGTCCTCTATCGACAAGTTCTACGAGCCTGAGGTCTGGCAGAAGGTCAAAGAGGCTATGGGCGCCAAGGACGGCGACTTGGTGCTGATTCTTAGCGGCGACAATGCCAACAAGACGCGCATCCAGCTCTGCACGCTCCGTTTGGAGATGGGCGATCGTCTCGGTCTGCGCGATAAGAACAAGTTCGTCTGCCTCTGGATTGTCGACTTCCCCCTCTTCGAGTGGAGCGACGAGGAGCAGCGCCTGATGGCTACCCACCATCCGTTCACGCTGCCTAATCCTGACGACATACCCCTGCTCG
>CAMHHO010000018.1:0-38297 GCA_946184965.1 uncultured Prevotellaceae bacterium
CCTGGATGTGGCTGCCGAAGCCCACCACCTTGTCGCGGATGGTGTGCTTGAAGCCTAAGACGACGCTGACGGTGATAATCATCACGGCCAGTCCGATGGCTACGCCGATGGTGGCTATGCGGATAGCAGGACGGCTCACCTTGTGGCGGTCGCCCTGGTCGCTGTAGATGCGCTTGGCTATGAACAGAGGCAGGTTCATGCGTTTTCTTCGATGACTCTTCCCGGATAGGCTTCGAGCGCCTTGCGCAGTACGAAGAGCGCGCGCTCAAGGTCCTTCTTCTTGAGCACGTAGGCTATGCGCACCTGGTTGATGCCTGCTCCTGGCGTGGTGTAGAAGCCTGCTGCAGGGGCCATCATCACGGTCTCGCCCTCGTAGTTGAACTCAGCCAGACACCAGCGGCAGAATTCCTCGGCGTCGTTCACGGGCAGCTTGGCTACGGTGTAGAAGGCACCCATCGGGATGGGGGAGTAGACGCCCGGAATGCGGTTCAGTCCGTCAATCAAGCACTTGCGGCGCTCCACGTACTCGTCGTAGACGTCGCGCAGATACTCCTCAGGCGTGTCGAGCGATGCCTCAGCCACAATCTGGCCGATGAGGGGAGGGGAGAGGCGTGCCTGACAGAACTTCATGACGGCCTTCCTCACCTGCTCGTTCTTCGTGATGAGCGCGCCGATGCGAATGCCGCACTCCGAATAGCGCTTCGAGACGGAGTCAATCAGTATGACGTTCTGCTCGATGCCCTCCAGATGGCAGGCCGAAATATAAGGTGAACCTGTATAGATGTATTCGCGATAGACCTCATCCGAGAAGAGGTAGAGGTCGTACTTCTTCACCAGGTCGCGTATCTGGTTCATCTCGCGGCGGGTGTAGAGATAGCCCGTCGGGTTGTTGGGGTTGCAGATCATGATGGCACGTGTGCGCTCGTTGATGAGCTCCTCAAACTTCTCAACCTTGGGCAGCGAGAAACCTTCGTCGATGGTGGTCGCAATGGTGCGTATCTTGGCGCCTGCCGAAATGGCAAAGGCCATGTAGTTGGCGTAGGCCGGCTCTGGCACGATAATCTCATCGCCAGGATTCAGACAGCTGAGGAAGGCGAAGAGCACGGCCTCAGAGCCGCCGCTGGTGATGATGATGTCGTCGGCCGTCACGTTGATGTTGTACTTGGCGTAGTAGTCTACCAGCTTCTCGCGGTAGCTCAGGTAACCCTGTGAGGGCGAGTATTCCAGGATGTCGCGGTCGATGTGCTTCAGCGCGTCGAGGGCTACTTGTGGCGTGGGCAGGTCGGGCTGTCCGATATTCAGGTGATAGACCTTCGTGCCGCGACGCTTGGCGGCAGCAGCAAGTGGAGCCAATTTGCGAATCGGCGACTCCGGCATTTCGTGTCCACGAACGGATATTTCAGGCATCTTTGTGTTTGTATTTCAATTTCAAGGCGCAAAGGTACATTAAAATAATGAGAATAGCAAACATTTCCCCCGTTTTTCTTTTTAAGCCCGCAAATTTGTTGCGTCTCGTGCCTACCCGCCACCCGGCTGCTGTTTACCCGGCGGTAAACTGTGCTTTTGCTGGCGGTAAACGGCGCTTTTGCTGGCGGTAAAACTTGAATTGCATTTTTTATTTGGATAATTCGAATTATTGTTGTAACTTTGCGGGCTGAAAGATACAATAACAAAACGCAGATTCAGAGAATGAAGATAGGTGATAAAGTAAGATTCCTGAGTGAAGTGGGAGGCGGCCGTGTGGCTGGTTTCCAAGGTAAGGACATCGTGCTCGTCGAGGACGAGGACGGCTTTGAGGTTCCCATGCGGACGACTGAGGTTGTGGTCATCGGCCAGGAGGACTACGACACGAAGCACATGGTGGAAGTGAAGAGCGAGAAGGGCAAAGCGAGTGTGGAGCCGCAGGAGGAGCCTGAGACGGAGCCTGCCGACAGGCCCGTGACGTTCAAGGCACCAGCTGAGGAGCGCAAGGGTGGCGACAAGCTGTCGGCCTACCTGGCTTTCGTACCCATCGACCTGAAGGAACTGAGCGAAACGCGCTTCGAATCGTATATCGTGAACGACTGCAACTACTACCTGCGCTACGTCTACATGACGGCCGAGGGCAACAGCTGGCAGGTTCGCTCACAGGGCGAGATAGAGCCGAACACGAAGCTGTTCGTCGAGGAGTTCGGGCGCGACCAGCTGAACCAGTTGGAGCACTCGTGCATACAGCTGATAGCCTATAAGCGCGACAAATACTTCCTGAGGAAGCCTGCCGTCGATGCGCTCATCACGCTTGACCCCGTGAAGTTCTACAAGCTCCACACGTTCCGCGAGAACCAGTTCTTCGAGCAGCCTGCGCTGATATACACTATTATTGAAAACGACCGTCAATTTGTAAAGCTATGAAATACGGATTCCTGAAAGTGGCCGCCGCCGTCCCCGTTGTCAAGGTGGCCGATGTAGACTATAATGTGGGACAAGTGGAAAGTCTGATTGCCCAGGCCGAAGGGCAGGGCGTCGAGGTGATGGTGTTCCCTGAACTCTGTCTGACGGGCTACTCCTGTCAGGATCTCTTCCACCAGCAGCTGCTTGTCGACCAGGCTGAGGAGGGACTGGTGAAGCTGCTCGACTTCACCCGCAAGCTCGACGTGATTGCTATCGTCGGACTGCCCGTGCAGATTGGCTCTCTGCTCTACAACTGTGCTGCTGTCATACAGGGCGGTACGCTGCTGGGCGTTGTGGCAAAGACTTACCTGCCCAACTACGGCGAGTTCTACGAGAAGCGGTGGTTCGCCTCGGCTCACGACCTCATGTCGCAGGATATCTACCTGTCAGGCAGTCCTGTCCGCGTGACTTCCGGGCCGACCATCTTCACTACTTGCGATGGTGCCCGCTTCGGTATCGAGATATGCGAGGACGTGTGGGCTCCCACGCCGCCGTCAAACCGTCTCTCGCTGGCAGGCGCCGACGTCATCTTCAATCTCTCGGCCTCCGATGAGTTGATTGGCAAGCACCAGTACCTCAGGCAGTTGCTTGCCCAGCAGAGTGCCCGCACGATGAGCGGCTACGTTTATGCCAGCAGCGGCTTCGGAGAGTCGACGCAGGACGTCGTCTACGGCGGCAATGCCATGATTTTTGAGAACGGTAAGCAGTTGTGCGAGGGCGAGCGCTTCTCTCTGCAGCCGCAGATTAAGATTACGCAGATTGACGTCGAACTGCTGCGTACTGAGCGCCGTACGAACTCCACCTTTATTACCGCTCAGTCGCAGGTCAGGTGCATGCCAACCCTTGTTCCCTGTAAGCCTGCTGCCGACCGCGATTTCGAATTGGTGCGTCCCGTCAACCCGCATCCTTTTATTCCTACATCAGATAAGATGCAGGAGTCGTGCGAGGAGATTCTCAACATTCAGGTGGCTGGTCTGGCCAAGCGTCTGCACCACATCAATGCTTCGAAGGCCGTCATCGGCATCAGCGGCGGACTTGACTCCACGCTTGCCCTGTTAGTGACGGTTAAGGCTTTCGACAAGTTGAAACTTGACCGTCGCGGCATTATTGGTATCACGATGCCTGGTTTCGGCACTACAGACCGTACCTATAATAATGCGCTGAAACTGATGAAGACACTCGGCATCACCGTCCGCGAAATCAGCATAGCCAAGGCCGTTACACAGCATTTCAGCGATATTGGACAAGATCCGAAACTGCACGACGTGACCTACGAGAATGCCCAGGCCCGCGAGCGCACACAAATACTGATGGACGTGGCCAATAAGGAGAACGCCATCGTCGTGGGTACTGGCGACCTTTCGGAATTGGCTTTGGGCTGGGCAACCTATAACGGCGACCACATGTCGATGTATGGCGTGAATGCCGGCGTTCCCAAGACGCTTGTGCGCTACCTTGTCACCTATATGTCAGGAGAATTGGCTACCGAGGTGTTGCTCGACATCGTCGACACGCCCATTTCGCCCGAGCTGACACCTGCCGATGAGCACGGACAGATTAAGCAGAAAACGGAGGATTTGGTAGGGCCTTATGAGCTGCACGACTTCTTCATCTATTACTTCCTCAGATACGGTTTCCGTCCCGCCAAGGTTCTCATGATGGCCTGCTATGCGTTCAAGGGAAGCTACGATGAGGACGTCATAAAGCATTGGCTGACAGTTTTCTGCCGCCGCTTCTTCAGTCAGCAGTTTAAGCGCTCCTGCATGCCCGACGGTCCGAAGGTGGGCAGCGTCAGTCTCTCGCCACGTGGCGACTGGCGTATGCCCAGCGACGCCTCCAGTTCTATCTGGCTGAAGGACGTTGAATGTTAGTATAAATACAGCAGCAGCCCTACGTCTTGTCGAAGCGTAGGGCTGCTGTTGCTTTAGATTCCTTTGACAGGCTTTATAGATTCAGCCGTCTTCTGAGTCCTTCAAGCCAAGAACGACCCTGAGAGAATTTGGTGGGAGCATCCTGGTCGTCGCCGATGAGTGAAGCCAGGACAAGGCAAATGTTGTCGTGCCCTCCTGCCTGCAGGGCTAATTGTAGCAACTGGTCGTTGCAGCAGTCAATATCGAGATAGTTGTCTTGTAGGATATGCTCGATGTCATTGTCCTTGCAGTAGCCCGACAGGCCGTCGCTGCATAGCAGTAGCACGTCGTTGGCCTCCAATGGGTGGCTGATGATATCGGGCGTCGACTGCGAATTGATGTCACCAAGCCCACGCGTAATGATGTTGCTGTCGGGGTGGTTGAAAGCTTCTTGCTCGGAAATCTCACCCTGATCAACCAGCTCTTGAACGTACGAGTGGTCCTTGGTCAGCGATTTAAGGCCCTTCTGTGGATTGAACAGATAACATCGGCTGTCGCCGCACCAGGCGATATGGGCTTTCTTGCCGACTATCCAGCAGATGACAATAGTTGTACCCATGCCCACGGTGTCAGGGTCTTCCCAAGCTTTGCGGGTAATGGCTTCGTCAGCTTTCTTGGCGCATTCCTGTAATAGTTGACGGATGCTGTCCTCGTTACAGCTCTCGTTGAGGCTGGTGTTGCTAAAGACATCCTTGACGGTATTGACGGCTATTGTTGAGGCCACTTCGCCTGCATTGGTGCCTCCCATGCCATCAGCCACTACCAATAGTGAACCGAAGTTCCCAAGTGGGATGTATGAAGGAGTCTTGCTGTTTCCCCATTCCGGATTTGAGAGGTCCGGACAGATGATATAAGCATCCTCGTTATTATCGCGTACCTTGCCTATATCGGTTGTTGCTACTATCTTGATTTTCATAATGGTTCTATATTTCAAGTACAGGATTGGTTGGTGTTTCGCGCTTGGGCTTATTCTTTCCTTTGTCGTCAGGCTTAGGTGTTGGCTTGTGAACGGGTTTCGGCGTTGGCTTCTTTTCAGCAGGCTTGTTATAGGTGGTGCTGAAACGATGGACGAGCGGCGGACAGCCAGACTCTTCAACCATGATGGCAATAGAATTGGGACCGTCGTAGAGATTGTATACCGTACCTTTGTACAATGTGTCGGACTGCTTTTCAATGTCCCATTGCAGGCCGTTGGCTTGTATGCTGACTTCGGTTGGAGTGGCGAGCTCACCAGGAGCCAGTTCGGCGCTGACTGTGAAGTTGAACTGTAGCTGGCCATCGGTGCTGACGTTGATGCTTGACGGGTCGACGCTGATGGTGTGGTACTCTTGATGCCATGCCTTAACTTTAACCTCGATAGTAGGCGAAATCAGATCGTCGTATCTGACGCTGACAGGATAGGTAATGGTGTTGCTACCGTCGTCATACAGGTCGTTGGGCAACAATTCGGGTATCGTGAGAATGCCATCGAACTGAAGCTGTTTCTCATCAGCAGGACTTCCCAGCTGTTCGTCTAACTCGAGGCCCGAATCGCGCGTCGTGATGAGTCGGATTTGCTTGGAGGAAACGACATCTGGCACCTCTACCTTTAAGGTAATCGGTTGTGTGCGGTGCCTGAAAGCAATGGGGCTGCCGTCGTTAATACTGACTTGGAACGAACGGTCGCTATAGGCTTTCAGGGCACCATAGCGTCCTCCCTGCTTGACGAAGGCTATGTCAGCATAACAAGTTGTCACTTGGTCGAGTTGTGGCGGCAGCAGTTCGGTGGTGTCCCAGTAGAGTCCCATTTTGCCGTCTTCCCTAAGTACTCTGAGCGGGGTTGCGTAGTTACGCTTCTGCTGGACGTTTTTCTTGAATCGACGCAGACCGTCGAGCGTCTGTATGGACTGCGGTATAAGACGGTTGTCGAACCATATCTGGATGTTGCCCGACGTGCCACACGATGCTGTCAGTACGGTGGTGGTGTCATTGAGTCTGACCAGGCATGAAGTCAAAGCATTCTCTAAGTGAGCCTGATTTCGCATATTAGTCTCGCTCCTACGGGCAAAAACAGGTGTCAGGTTCCGACTTTGACCATTAAAGCTATAGAGCTTATGGCCAGCCACAATATAGCCTATATTCTCGTCGTTGACAGATGATATGAACTCTACCTCGTTGTCGCCGAACGTTTTGCCATTGTAGCTGATGGGAACTTCTGTGCCTTTTGCGGTCAGCAGCAAATAATGGGGGTCTTTCTGCTTTTCCATGTTACGATAGGTGTAGCACGTAGCATAGCCATTGGAAAAGGGGTAGGCTACCACATACTGGCCATTGAGCGGGGTGCCCTTGCTGTTGACAAATCTGTAGTATTGACCCTCTTTTACCAAGAGGAAACCACCTGAGAAGTAGGGATAGCCAATGGCAACACTATAACCTTGGAGCTGGGTGAACTGACCGTCAGTATTGTAGAAACCGGCTATGGTAGCACTTCCTTTCGGTATGGCTACGGAAATACCCTCAGTAAAAGGGAACAGCTGGTTGCGCGTGGAGATGAGCCTGCGGCCGTCCCAAGACCAGAGAATATTGTAGTCAGCAGAATCGGTAACAATATAGTCACCACCGCTCATTTTATGGATAGCACTATAGGACGGCGGAATAATCCATTTGGCCATCTGGGCTTTTATAGTGGCTACAGCCATTGTGGCTGCAGCTAATAAGAGAATGGTTCTTTTCATGTTTTGGCAGTATGAGTAAGGTTGTCGTTTTGCCGTTTAATGGAAGGAAGCAAGACCACGCTCGATTTTGTTGAGCAGGTCTTTATCCCCCGCCAGAGTTGCCCATTCTTTCGAACGAAGAAGGAACTCTTTTCCCTTCTCGTAGTTGGGCTTGTAGATGTTGTTGGGCATGACGTAATAGCAAGCTAAACGGTAAGAGGCGTTAGCATTGATATCAGCATACGTGGAGTCATTCAGTCTGACGATGCGGGTAAATAGTGCCACAGCTTCATTACTATGGCGGTCGGCTCGTGGCATATACTGCTCATCGATGTCGATGCCCAGCAGTCGCTTGCGGTTCACGGAAACAGAGTCGGAATACCAGCCATAGGTGAAGGCCATCTGATAGATGGCAGGAATATAGTTGGTGCTGCTCAGACTGTCCATCATGCGCATGCCGAGTTTGAGTGAGTCGAAGTTGTTGCAGTCCATGCGCCTGAGGGCTATTTGGTATAGCTCTTCGGCAGGAATCTGGGGAGTCTCTTCTTGCTCGGTCGAACTTCCCAGAAGGAATGACAGGCCACCAACTAATAGCATGCCTAAGACAGCAAGTGTGATGTAGAGAGGCTTCTTTGATTTGACGGGGAACTGCTTCTGGCGGGCGGCCAAGGCAAGTTGCTGGGCTGTGGGGCGGTTGTCTGGGTCAGGCGACAGACAGGCGTGAATTAGGCGCTGAATATCGGCTGAAACCCCAGGCGCATCAGGCATAGGGACATTCTTCTGCGACTGAGCGTAGCCGCCCTCTTCGCCAAACGGTACGTTGCCTGTTAGCAGTTCGTGAAGTGTGGCGCCGAAAGCCCAGATGTCGCTTTGTGGCAGAGGCTCTGCCTCCTCGATAAAGCGTTCGGGAGCCATGTATGCCAATGTGCCGCTGTTTTCATCGTCGAAGAAGTACTCACGGCTACCACCTTTCTTTGAACTAATACCGAAGTCGGTAATAGCGTAGTTGTAGATGTCGTCGATGAGCACGTTACCAGGCTTTATGTCCTGATGGACGATGGGGGGCGTACAGGCGTGCAGGTAGGCTAGTCCAGAGGCGACATCTTCGATATACTTCCAAATGTCGGCATCTTTCTTCAGTTTTCCGATGAGTTTCTCCGATGAACCTTGCTTACAGTATGGAAGTACTAAGTAAGGCATTTCCTCGAAGATGGAGTAGCTGGTAGGGTGGAGCAGATTGGTGTGGTTGCAATTGAACACAATCATGTATTCATCGCGGAAACGCTGCTCGCCTTCAACGTCAAGGGCGTTCTTGGGACGATAGATCTTGATGGCCACTACCAACCCCAGCTCGTCAACCTCCTGATCAGTTAAGTTAGGAGCATTGTCGAGACAGGAGCGGTCCTTCACCGTGTTGGCATCAAGTGCTAACCAAACGTCGGCCGTACCACCATCGGTACTCAGTGGCCGTAACAGTTTGTAGCGATTGTCAAATAGCTTGCCGCTTTGGGCAAATTGTACAATGTCAAGCATATATTTATTTCAGTTTTATTTTTTCGCCTTCTCTGAGATTGGAGAATATGTCTTTATCATTCATCTTTGCCAGACTTGCAAGTCGTATTCCAAACTGCTGCGAAATGCCGTAAAGCGTGTCGCCTGCTTTTGTGCGATAGAAGTCTTGGGCGCCAGTATATTTTTTCTTCTTCTTGTCGAGGTATACAATGTCGCCTTCCTGCAAACGAGCTTCTGAAGCTATTTCGTTGTAGTCAAGCAGCTCTTGCTTGGAAATGTCGTATTTCATGGCGATGGATGAAAGCGTCATGCCTGGATAAAGAACGGTACAGCGTACATCATTGATGTCGACCACCCAGCGTCGGACGGCATTGTTAACAGTCTCTTCTTCTTCAGACAGTTCGTCTTCATCTTGCATGCAAGATGCATCGAACGTCGGCTGCTTATTCTTACCTGTGCTTCGAGTAATGATAACTGTTTTGCCTGCACGTAGTTTCACGCCGCCGTTGATGGCGTAAAGCCTGTATGAGTCGATAAAGCCGATGAGCGCTGAGGCATAGTTCTTGGCTGTGGCATAGCCTGCTTTTTGAAGTCCGATAGCCCAACCGCGATAGTCATAAACGCTTTTAGAGAAAAGACTGCGATAGCGTCCGTTGTTCTTCAGGAACAGAGAGTGATCTCGGAACGATTCGGCTGCAGAACTATAGACACGGAAACGGCTCTTCTGTGGCTCGTCGTCCCATGCGTGATAGACTGAACCGTTCCAGCCGCCCATGGCCTTGATTCCGAAGTGGTTGTTGGAATTGCGTGTCAGTCCGCTGCGTCCAGCGCCTGATTCCAAAATGCCTTGAGCCAACGTTATGGATGCTGGTATGCCGTACTGTTTCTCTTGGTCGAGTGCAATCTGCTTGTATTGGTTGATATAGGCCAGAATGTCGGATGAGGACTGTGCAAATGCATAAGATGCATAAGAACACATGCATATTGCCCCAAGCAATACGCGCAGCACTTTTCCCTCAAGAATTGAAATCGACATAGTACCTTTATTCTTCAAGGTTTTTCAAAGTGACAATGATAGGCATAGCAATACAGGAACGATTGCGAATGCGCTGTTCCATCAGATGACCGTAGGCGATAGAACAGGCATGCTCATAGTTCTTGCGGTCGCGGAATTCGATATCGATGTATAGGCCTCGTCTTAAAGACTGCTCTCCGCCTGCTCCCTGAACTGACGTCTTGATAACGATGCGGTGGAACTCGTCCTTTCCGAATTCAGCCAGCAATTCCTTGCGAAGAAAGGCATCGATATCCATGCGGGTATAGAGCCGGTCGTTCGTCAAGGCATAGTAACGTAGCTGCTCGTAGCGCTCATCGACGGAGGCTTTGTCAGCTCCGCCCATAGCAGAAACAATGATTTTAACTTTCTGCTCTAAGGCTGGATGTTTACGGTTTTCCATAACGTCCCCCGCATATGGCGCATTTCCAATTTTACCCATCGTTGTGATGTACGACACCTTAACAGACGTCGTGGTGGGATATTGGTTCATGTTCTTCATAACGTATGTGCCACTGTCAAACTTGAACTTCTGGTTCTGGCCTCCCACGCTTTTTCCTAACCGGTTGATGGCCTCACGCAATTGGCGGAGAACCTCGCCGTCCTTAATTCCGTTGTACTCTATGAAAGCGTAGTAATCATCAATGAAACGATTGTACAAACGACGCACGTCACGATAGAGGTCGCCGTTGTCATAGCATTTAGCCTCGAAGTCACGTATCAGAATCTCGTCATTCGTCTTGTTGAAACCCTGTTTGTTCGATGCCGTACTGGTCTCCAGTATACGCAGGAAGAAACTCTCGTCCTGTTTTTGCAGTTTGGCTATAGGTTGTGTCTGAGTCAGCGTGAGCGAACAGACATCAACATTGGTCACTGGAACTATATTGAATGTCACGCTACAATCGTCAGGAACGGTGTAGCCTTCTGGAAAGTCCAGGCGAAGCCAAATGGTAGACGGCTGGAAACAATCGAGTACTTCGCTTTCAAGCCACTGCTGAAACACTCGGGGGAAGGGACGCGGCTTGAATCTGTCGCGGTCTTGCCTGTCATCGGTAATGTAGATGAGGGCTGCGTCGCCCATGTTCAACAGATTCTCTTTCCAGTTTTCTACAAAGGAGAAGAATTCACCTGATGACTGCTGGGCATCAAACGGCTCAACCATTTCAATGCTCTCCATCTCAAGCATGGTAGCAAAGTCTAATTCCTCGTTGTCAACTCCTGCATAGATATGCTCTGGCATAATGCCATTCGTTCCTTTGATAAGCATGGAAAGCCCTCGCAGGCAGTTGACTTCAGAGGCAGTTTTAATGCCTACCCACAACTGATTAGCACCATCCATATTGACCTTGACGATTGTGTCGTCATCGTGCAGTTCATGATGGTTGAGCAGATAGAGACCAGAATTTGGAATCAGTGAGGTGTTGAATATTGGAATGTATGTCAGTGGCTGCTTCAGCCCCTCGTGTTTGTAAGCAAACGAGGCTTCACCTGTTATACTAAGAAGACCATTGTCACCACGGGCTTTCAGCATGGGATGAAGCAGACAGATGGCTGGCATAGCGTCAACCTTCTGACGTGGTATAAAGTCTGTGCAGAATCGTTCAACGAGACGCTGATTAACATCATCGACATAATCTAGTACTTTCTGAATCTCACCAACCATTGCTACAAGCATAATCTTGGCGATGGGGTCCATTTCATGAAAGTTGATGGGCTCTGCTGACAATTGTTGCAGAACTTCAACCGCCTCCTTAATCCTTTTTTCTAATTCTATGTCCATTACGGTCTTTCTATCTGTAACGTTTTACTGTGGGTTCCACTAAGAACACCACATTCTTACGGTATGGCTGGAGAGTCCCCAGCCCGTCGTCGAGCTGTCCTTCCACAACAACGTTTACCTCATATTTCGAAGCCATTTTATTCCTGTGCGATGATTTGTTGTTAGCAGTATTCAAGACTATTGATACGGCGATATTTTTCAACATTGGCTCGTAGGTGGCAAGGCTTGTACGGATGCTGTCCTCACACTCTTTCTTTGTGACCTCATTCTGTAAACCTTTTGCTATTCTTCCTAATTGGCTGTTATTGAACTCCCGGTAGTGTACATTGGAGTACTCGTGGTTCCAATATTCAAAGCCAAAGTCAGGGTCTGCTGCAAAACTGCCACGTGGTGTAAATACGACGAGTTCCACCAAGTTGTCAAGCATGGTGATATGGTCATTGATGTCGCGGAGAATAGATGCTCCTGAGTTATTAAATATAAGAGGTGTACTGATAAAACTCATATGCTCTTACCGTCCCAAAGTTTACGCGTATCAGTCTTTGGCTTTGGCGGTTCAGGTTTGGGCGCCTCAACCTTTTCAATCAGGCTAAACTTGTCGATTTTCTCATCTATTGCATAGCACATGCCCAGTCCTTGCTTGATACGAAGGTAAGCTACCTTATAATTATAAGGTACACGTGAGAAGTTATTGAATGTCTCGGCATCTTCAAGTGTAAGCGCATCGTCCATTTCGCATCCTATGGTGAAGGCTGCTATAACCTGTTGAACGCATGATAGAAGTCGGATAGGAGTCATCTCTTCATGCTCTGTATTAGCGGTGATTAGCATCTGCCGGACAACAGGCCAATAAATGCTGATGGCTTTTTGGGCACCTCCAGCAGCTTGTTGGTGTGTCTTTTCGTCAATACTTCTGAGCAGGCTGACAAATTGGGCATGTAGTTCTTCGAACTTTTGGTGCGACGAAAGGAACAGACATGGCGGGACAAAGTTGACATTGTCTTCACGCCAACCATCTTCATTTACGATGCGAGCGATAGGCATGGCGTTGTCAGGACATGGTGTCTTTGGGCTAATCAATGCAAATTGAAGTGCGGGTGTTTTGAAGCCGTCGCTGCCTTCCGCCCATTCATTAGCCGATTGGCTGACGGTCAGTATGTATTCCCTTTCTTCTGCTTGCGAGGGAATCTGTATGCGCGATTCGTATGAATTCGTGAACTTCGTGTCGAATTCCACGTCGATAATCTGGCCGCAGCGTGTGATGGCTAAACATGACAATGCTTCGACGTCGACGAATCCTTTCATAATGCTCAGTGACAGTTGGAACGGATGTACCGAGGTGATGAGCCCAAAACGGCCGGCGGCAGCTAAAAGTAATGCTTTGCTGATGGCATCGTCAGTACAACGGTCGGAGGCTGACAGCACCTCGTCGGTCAGGCGCATTCCCTTTTTCCAGTTGATTCTTTTCTGCATGATTTTATAGATTTGTATTATAGTTCAGGTAATTATAGAATATTTCATCGCCAAGGCGAAGTGGAGGCTCGTCATGACTGATGTTAAAGCGGAGCACCTCATCTACGGCAAGGAAATAGTCCATGAGGAACAGACGTAATTCTTCTACCTCACGTACAAACTGCAAGAATTGCGGGCCACACTCGTCGTCCGACCAATAATAAATAGTGTAAGTCGTGATGGTGTCGTCAAATATATTGCCGACATATCCGTCGCCAACCTCCATATCAACACTCTCCTGATAGCGCGGCTGTTCGTCGGTCATTGTGACCTCCTGACGGCAGATGTCGATGGCCAAGCCCTCCTCCATAAAGACTTTCCGCAGCAGGAGCGTCAACATTGTTTTATTTCCCCTGATGTTTCTACATTGGGGCAGGAATGGCAGTATCTGACGGATAAATCTGTTGGATCGTTGCTCGTCAGTCAACCCATCTCCAATAATCTGCTGCATGATAATGTCTTCAGTGGCATATTTCTCCAGCCGTTGTCTTACCTCTGTTCGAAGCCAGATAAGCAGAGTATCGATAGGTGCGAAGAAGCGGTAGGCGTTCTCAATCTCCTCTTGTTGCTGGTCAAGCTGTTCCTCGAATCGTTCCTTCTCCTCGTATTTGGGCAAGTTGTCGAAACGGTCGATGGGGTGGAACATATATTCCGGTAGGGCATTGTAAAGGCTGTTGCGACCAACAGTCAACAGAAAACTGTTGTCATCGAAAGGGGTCATCTCAATGATGTCCTGATAGGTGTTGCGCTTATGCAGACCCTTCAAGCAGACTTTGCATCTCCCTTTTGGGTAGTAAGAGAGCAGCAGTTCGGCATTGATGTCGCCCGGAAGCAGTTGTGGAGGTATCATGTCAAAGCAATTATTCAAACATGCTGGCATCGCCAGTGAGTTCCAGATGAACTACACCCTTGTCAGTTGAGACTTCAATAACATCGAATGGCGGAATGCCAATCTGCTGGAGCGTCAGGTCTTGATAGGGGAAACGATCATCGATGTTCTCAAAGAAATGTTTGTGAATCAATGTGCGGTAGCTAAGCTGGCGCAACTCCTTGTTCTCTTTGATATAACTATCCAGTTTTGACTCGGGAATCATGACCTTGAACTCTTTCTCAGGACGATCGGACACGATGATATCAATAAACTTGTTGTTGCGCATGTTAATTTCCACCGTCTCTGTGCCCAACAGAGCCCTTAGCTTCTCCAGGATATCGCCTACTGTCATTGTCGCCGACAGATCCTGGCACTCTTTTACGTCATCCCACAACTCGTGGGCAGGGCATGTGTTCTTCCACGATGCAAACCGGTAGATGCTGGTGGTATTGGTCATGCCTTCATAGCGAAGCATTTTCCCTTGCAAGGTTTTGAATGGAGCAGGCTCTTCTTCCGAGAGATGAATAATCTTCATGGCTTCCTGTACTTGCATAGCGCCAATAATAGATGCGCTGATAGGTGTTGTTGCTACGCGACCAGCATCACCTTGGTTGCGTACGACATCGGCACAACCTGTGCGAAGCATGATGTGGTTAAATTCCTCGCGTGAAAGTCCACATTCATAACAACTCATACCTGGGGTATAGACTTTTACAGCTCCAGTCAGGTTCTCGATGCTTCCGTCGATCCAGCTTTTCCCAGCACGCAGACTCAAGCGATTCAGTTGATAGCGGGCTATGCGACTGTCAAGGCAGCCGATGACGACATCTGCTCTGCGGTATAGACCGAAACCCACTTCTGAGAATAAGTTTCCAACGATGGGTGTAACCTTAATCTGTGGGTTGATCTCCATTGCACGTTTGGCTACTATCTCAGCCTTGTAGGCATGGTTGTAAGCATCCTCCTCACGGAACATAACCGAGCGCGTGAGATTGGAGATTTCAATGCGGTCAAAATCTACGACGTAGATATGGCCTATGCCAAAAAGCGTTAGGTTCTTAACCACCTCATTGCCCAAAGCACCTGCACCAGCCACGAGGACATGAGCGTTTTTCACTTTGTCTTTCTTGAACCATGAGAGGAGCGTATAGACGCCATCTCCCCATTCGTATTGCTGTTTGTTTTCCATAAATTAAGACTCTACGTATTCGAATACTGTGTCGCCTACCTTGAATGTATCGCTGTTCGAGAGGACGACAGGCTTGTTGGCGGGCAACTCAGTCCTGACGTTATAGATGACATTGGCTGCCAGCGGTTTCAGCATGGGCAGCGACTTGGCATGGTCGATGTATAGCTGAACGTGCTGCTTGGCCACCTTGTTGCTCTTCTCCCAGTTCATCTGGATTTCGCACTCGCCGGTCATACCGATGTGTACGACGTTACCGCCACCTGTTGCATTCATCCATTTGTGGATGGGTATGCGTTGTCCTGCTTTAACACCATTCTTGATGACCAAGAAGTAGCGTTCAGCCAGCATACGCACTGTGACAAGCGATGCTCCCAGACCGCCACCGTAGATGATGAAGTCGAGCAGCATGTTCAGCCAACCAGCACTGCTGCTGAGAGCAGAACCTACATAGAGAACGATGAAGCCGATGATAGCCGAACATAAACCTCCCAACAGTGCACTCTTCATAGGAATGGACGACTTGAAGGTAAGGCTCAGAGCTGTACAGACGGAGAAAAGGATGTAGGCGGGCAGTGAACAGTACCAGGGAATATAGGTTGTATTGACCATAGACAGCAGGAGACAGAAAATGATGCCTCCAATGGCAAATGCCAGCATGCCAATAACTCCTGACAACAATGACAGTCCGATAATCTTCAGCCAGACCTTGGCATCTTTTTTACGGTATTCATCGTTGTAACGGAAAGCTAATGACAGGAAGAATCCCAATAGCAGACCTACAGTGAGGAAAGCCGATACTTTACCTGCACAGTCGTTCATGAGGTTAGCCGCCTGTTCTTTATTATAGAAGAAGGTATTGGCAATGGCAGAACCGATGGAGGGGAACAGTCCGCGCCCGGTCACCTCAAATATTATCCAGCTGACTAATCCGGCAATGATTCCAGAGATGGTCTGGTAGCTGTCGCGAAGCGATGTTTTGGTGAACAGTTCTTTCCAATCTACATGATCCTGTATGCCTTCTTTGCAGTTCTGACCATATTCTACGCACTTGTAACCGTTCTGCTGCCAGCAGCCCACATGGATGATATGCTTACATCTGGTTACAACTTTCTGTCCTGGCAAAATATCTTGACGGCAGTAGTGGCAGATGCGCCGCTGCACGTTCTCTTCTGGGACGTAGCTCTTGTAGTATTTAGATTCAAACCGTTTCGAATTGATAAACGGTATCAATACTTTTGAGACGAGGAAGAACAATAGGAACGTGAGGAGTGCTATCAGCAGCGCCACCAAAAACTTGACAGCTGCACTGCCAGCACTTTCTTCCTTGATAGGCCATGGGGTTTCGGCGGTGCCGATGGAGTACTCGCCTGTTCCGGCCTCCATTCCTTTCCATTCGGCGACGTATGTCACCTTACCGGTGTATGCCTTATCGGGTGTTGCCTGATAAGTAAAGGCAAAGTCATACATAGCATCCTTCACCGCCTGCTGGAAATTGCTTAGCACATTGCTAAGGTCGGCAGACGGCTTATAAGAACCCTGACGGTCAGCAAGCACTTTCCCAGTACTGTCACGTGGGGCGGATACACCTTTCAGGGTTAGTTCAACATTCTCGTCGACGCCATCACCTGTATAATAGAAGGCATAAACTTTTGGAACCATGTTTTCTGTGTTCGCCTGATAATCGGTCACTTCGACAAACGAGATGGCTTCGTCGCTGGCTCGCTTGTTTCCGTCAATGAAAACAAAAAGGATATTCTTATCCTTGGCCTTCTGGGCTCTTCTTGTGATGGTCTCGTTTCTTGTATAACCAGCTTTTGTCGTAACCGAGCCTTCCAGCTCAGCCTCCTTGCTGCTGAACTCTACTAACTTTGAGTATAGTGCGCCGTAGAAGAATTTGTTCTCCGACTGTGCTTTGAACTTAGGCTCAAAATCGGGGAGGTTTTTCTTCGTAACCAACTGGCTGGCAGTCACCTCATCACCAAAGAACGAGAGGAACACGCAACTGTCAGGTGCGCTCTCAACCAACTGACCGAAAGCCTTGAAAATCTGACCTTTCCCCTCTTCGGGAATGCTAAGGTCAACGAGCACGGAGAACGTGTAGTCGCTCGGAATACGCTGCCCTGAACTCAATGAGGTAATCTTGCGGCGGTCTGGAGAAATAAGAACACCTTCTTCGTTTACGACCAGATACTTGTCAAGATCGTTTACGGTAATTTCAGTGTTAGGTTTCCCTTCGTTGTCGAGTACCTTCAAAAAGAGCGTAATGCTGTCCTTGCCAAGTCCGTACTCATATTGCTTGTCACAGAATTGAATCTGTGAGACATCTTGTGCTCCTGCCTGGAGCATACACGCCAGCATAACGCAGGCAGTCCATATGCGTTTCATTATCTGCTTCTTTTTGTCCATTGCTTTAAGTTTTCAAGTTTATGTTCTCCGTAGTATTTAATGTCTGTACATAAGTCGTTGTCGATGACGGGAATTGACGTCAGCAGACCATCAGCCGGAGTGTAAACCAACACGAAGTGAATCTGGCTGAGCCTGTCTTCAACAAATTTCCTAACACTTGGAATGCTACAGTGCTGGGCAACAACGAACGAGCCAATCATGGGTTGGGTGGCCTGTTGTTCGTTCTCTACTAGTTGTTCAGCCAGATAGACTGTCTTAGTGCCTTGCTGAACAGCCTTACCATGAATGTGCCCTACGATACCGTTGCTATGGCCAGTCAGTGCCATGCAGATGTCTACCACCATGTTGTTGCTTAGTTCTATACCATTGCAAACGTTGGAGTGTGATGAAGCATTAGCCAATGTGCTGAAATAGTCGTCACTGTTAAAGGTGGTCTCTGCATCCATGCTCTTTTGTTTCGATGTACCTGCGAGACTTTCTTTAGCCCAATCGTACCATTCCTCTAAAGAGTAAAGCTGCTTCAGATCGTTCTTAGTGTTGATGGTGGTGTCGCGGTGGAATGTAAAGATACCAAGTTCCATGCCTGGAGTCAACGTATCCACAACGATTGCCGTCAGGAAGTTGGGGTGGGTTGGATGCTTCAGCTGCATCTGTACGCTACTGTCGGAATTGCTGAAGAATATGCCCAGTCCTGGGTGCGAGTGAACCCAACATGTCAAATCGTATTGGAGGTTGGTTTCGCGGCGCAGTTTCCGCAGTTCTTCAAGTACCTTTAACTTAATCTTGCCGCCAAAGTTCAGTTCGTACTCTTCAAGCAGTGCATCATCGCCTGGCAGTACAATCTGTTCCAACGATACATAGTACTCGTTACTTTCAGCGTCGTGTACCCAGCGCCCTAACACCATACAACCATACTCACGAGCCTGTTCAGGTGCATTTTGGTCGTTGACATACATGTTATACAATTCTTCGATGCATGTATTTTTGATGTAGATGCGCCGCACCGCCGAATCATAACAGAAGTCCTCCACGTCAACCTTCATGTAGTCAGGATTGTCAATGACGCCTTCAAGACTCTGTTTCTTGAGGATAGTAGCTGTCTTGCGACGTACAACAATGCCACTTTCTGCATTATTGTTGCTGTTGGCGTGGGGCGAACGGTAGTTTGCAACGGGGACGGTCTCTTTCTTCTTTCCTGACCTGCTAATGGCATAAATCAAGAGAAGAAGCAGGAGAATGCCGATACAAGAGCCGATGATGATTAAGGTCTGTTTGTCTAAACCGAGGAATGGTTTTTCCTCCTTGGCATTCAACTCTCTTTCTAAGAGGTTAAGGTTTGTTTCGCACGGCCCTAATTTGTCGTTAAGCATTGCTTGCATCTGTTCAACGCATGTTTGACGGTCTTCAAACTCCTGATTTCCATACTGATCAAGGAAGTCTTCAATCATCATGGTCTTTTTACCTTGGTAGCGCTCTATCGAGTCGCGTTGGTTGGCGATGAAATAGCGCAGGTCGTGCATTGTGATATATGCCTCCTTATCTGTCGAGTTCTTCAGACAGTTGATATGGTTGTCAATATCCTTATTGAGAGAGGCCATCTCTGCTTCTTTTAAATAAGGTATGGTCTCCACATATTCTCTGAAGCTACTGACAACCTTTGCCGACTGCAGAGGTTCAGTATTTGTACCCTTAACAGCTTGTGCCTGAATGCTCATAAAGAGCAGCATGGCAACAATCAAATTGTTTTTTAGTTTATTCATTGCGTATCAAATTGAAACGTTTTTATTCGGATTCTGCCCGGGCTTGCGCCATCTCTTATACTTGGCAGGTATCTGGTCGTTGAGTGATGGTCTTTTGGGCTCTGCCTTTGGAGTCTCCTTAGCTTCTGGCTTCTTTTTCATTTCCTGAAGTCGTTGTTTGGCTGCCTCACCTTCTTTGCTTAGCTTGCGCTGTAGTTTGCCAGTTACGGCTTGCTCAGCTTGTTTCATCCCAGGAACGTTGCCAAAGGGGTTGGCCGCATTAACGCCATTCATTCCTCCACCGGCCATCTTTGTGATGCCCTCCATCATTTGTCTTTGGGCTTTCTGCAACTGGTTGTTCTTAATGGTCTGAATGACTTGCTTTCCACCGAAGATTAGAAGAGCCAGACCGCCGAGACCACCGACGAGCCACATAATCTCCTTTTTGTCTTTAGCTGCCTGCAATGCAGAAGCTGCTGACAGAGAGTCGGTCAGGGCTTTGGCCTCTTGAGCCTTTTGGGCGGCTTGAGCAGCTGCTGCGTTCTGGGCCGTTTCGGCCTGCGCTTCCAGTTCCTGTTTTTTATTGTCGTAAGCATCAAGCGTCTGGGCTATCTGCTTACTGACTTCATCGTCGGTCACCTTGAAGCGTAGTTCGCGCAGCATCGAAGCCTCATGTGTCAGTTCTTCAGAGAAGGGAAGTTTCTTAGCTTTTTCAAGCATCGACATCACAGAACTGATGCGGATGGCAGCTTCATCTACAGGTGAGAGCCCTTCATCGGTCAGTTCCTCTGTAGTGATTGTCTCTGCTCCAACTTCACTCCCATTACTGCCGTTTCCAACGCCGCCGGCTGCAGAACGAGTCTTATTCGCTTTCGGTTTTAATTGAAGCGTTCCACACTGGCCAAACACCTTGTAATGGCGTTTGCCTTCGTAGTGAGCCAGATAGAGCGGAATGGAGAGCTGGGCGTCTTCGTCCTTTACAGTAAACTGTAAGACAGGATTCTCTTGAAGCAGATAATAACCGTCAGAAGAGGGCGTATAGGTTATGTTGGACGGGACCATAAAGGCACTCGGCGTCTGACCGTCGAACTTCAAATCCCGGTAATTACCCGTTCTGTCAAAGATAACGACGGCAATTTCGTCCAGTTTTTTGTATTTGTCCTGGGTCCGCTGACCTAACTTTTTCAGAATGTTGTTAAACTTCACCGTAACCTGGCCCCCGTCTCGCGTCATGTTATAATTCAGGATGACCCTATCGCCGTTAGTAGAATAGAGCGTGTCTTTGACGTCCTTAGCCAAAGTCAAGGTACTGCTAACGAAGACAGCTGCCAGACATGCAGTAAAACGTAGTCTTTTTGTCATAGATTCTTAATGCGGTTGTAGCGTTCTATGATTTTGGTCTTATAGTCGCCACCTTTTTTCCAGGCTGAGGCATGCTTCGAGCAAGTTGGGTCTGTACAGCACTGATAGAGTGCATTTACTTGACTCATAACGCTGGCCTTGGCTTCTTTGCGGTTGTTACTGCTATAAATTTTCTTGTAGAAGTCGTCCAACTTGTGGTAAATCTGCTGGAGTGAGAGCGAACAGTAGCTGCAAGTATGCCCTTCTCTGACTCGCCCGTGTCTACCGCAGTCGCCTTCCCTGAAATTGGCGTTGTCAAGGCGTTCCTTCAGGGCGTTGTAACGCTTATAGCCGCCGTCGCCAGCCGTCCAGTTGTGGGCGGCAATAGCGTTGTCTATACGTTCTTTGAGCGCGTCAATCCTCTTCTCATAAGATTCTTTCTGCTTGCTTACTGATGTCTTGTGTTTCGGATTGGTACAGATGACAACTCTTTTTAGCTCGTTTTCCAACTTTTCACAGTCGCTGCTTAAGGATAGGTATTCCTTGCTGGGCTTTAGTTCTGCATCAATGTCAAGCTCTATGACCTGTTTTTCAAGCAGTATCAACTTTTTCTTGCCTTTGAATTTGGCAATGTAGATAGGCATACGGCACTTGGCTCCCTCCTCATTGCTTACAGTAACGTTGGGAAGTGACTGTTTGTCGGAAGGCTCTACAAGCATCACAGCGTTCATCGGATTATTATATGGGTCGATGACCCTTTTGTTCTTGGTGCCGCCAAACTTCTTGTCGAAGCGGATGGAGGTACGAAGCTTCTTGATGCTTTTCTCAGAATAAGCCTGATCGAAGAGTATCAAGACCTTCGATTCATCCAAATTCTCCAATTCAATGGCAACTTCAGCCGAACTGTCGTCACCAGTGTTCTTAAGTGTAGCAAAAATGTTGCAGTAGCCTAAGCTGACAGTCTCCTGCGAGTGGTCATTGCTCAGACTTATCTTTTTCTGCTCATCGGCATTGATATTGATGCACACTAAGCAGAAGCCGAGGGTTAGTAACAGAATCTTCCTCATAGTATTGTTTCTTAGATGCTCAGTGATATTTTCTTCTTAGGCTTTTCTTCCTTATTGCCGTCAGTGGGCGGAGTAGGGGAAACAGGTTTCTCATCAGTCTGACTATCCTGCGCAAATCTTACCCAACCGTTGGGCTCGCCCTCTTCGCGTACCCACTCTGCCACACCTTGATCCTCAGGGTAGGGGTAGGTGTTCTGGGCATGGTACATCTGATATTTCAGATAACGCTCTACGCGAAGGACCAAATCTTTAATGGAAGCCAGAACGCCCATCTCCTTGATGGTCAGGCAGACATGCCCTTTGAACGACCCGCTACTGCGGATGTTGGGATGCCAGATGTCGGTCAAGAAAGTAAAAACGGGATTGCCGTCGGCTGAAGGATAGTTGTTTGGCAGCACGACGCTCATCTTGTGCAGATTGCCGAAAATGGGCTTACGCGGGGGCTGTGTGTCTTCTACACCGACAATCGACTTGCAGCGGTACCATATCTCAAACTCCGTGGGCAGTCCCATGGCATTCTTCCGACGGATGATATACGAAAGTGACGGCTTGAAAGGATTAGGACTGTTCTCCTTGCGCTTGCTGCACACGGCGTCCAGCTCCTTCCATTCCTGGAACAGACGGGCGTCGCGGCCCTTCAATTCCTTCAGATTAAAGTTGTTTATTGCTGGATTCATAATTATCTCTTTTCAATTGTCAATTAGCCTGCTATAGGAACAGAGATGAGATGCAGATGATCCATGGGCTGGATGTCATAGTCAACGAGAGCCATCTCGCGACCGTTCTCGTCCTCAAACTCCAAGATTACAGGCTCCTCGTCGTCCTCCATCAGTTTGCCAAGCAGATACTGGATGGGGTTGCCCCCATTGTCCATCTTGGGCAGTTCAAACACTTGGACAATACTGTTAATCTGGTCACGTATTGTCTTGTTCGGGTCAGTCACTTTGACTTCAATCTCGTCATACGATGTACCGTCGATGGTCAGCATGACGATAAACTCTTCTTGATAGAATTCCTGGTCTGTCATAATCGTAATATTTGTTTTTGTTTTTAATATGTTTATATCTTTAAAAATCCTGCACTTCCTGCACTGACCACTGACAGTCAAGAGGTTACAGCATTAAATCATTTGGAAATCCTGCACTGGATTCTGCACTCATTCCTGCACTGCCAAAACCTGCCGCCTTTTGCTCAAAACCCGCCGCCTTTTGCCTAAATTCTCACGAGAATTGCAGCACATCAAAGGTACTTTCAAGTTCTCAAGTGCAGGTTTCAGTGCAGGAAAACCAGCTGCAATGGTCGTGTAACTTGCTGATTTCCAGTAGTCAGTGCAGGTAGTGCAGGTTTTCTTACATCTTATAGCCATATATCCATTCGTTTGAAGCCTCCATTCAGGTCGTTTGGCGCCGCTATTCGAGGTGTTTGAAGCCTCCATTCGGGTCGTTTGGAGCCGCTATTCGTAATCCCTTATTTCCACGGTTAAGTCAGTCCTGTTCTTGCAGAATCTTCATTTCCTCCTCCGTCAGTCCATATCCGCCTCTTTTGTTGAAAGTGTTCCTTTGCTCTTCTTTGGTGTTGTGGGCGTTGCTGACTGCTGGCTTGACAATATTATTGGTAACAGCATAGCCAGCGGCGGCATTCGAAATCTTGCTGTCTATGTCGGCGTCATGTTGGATATCAGCAGCTGTGTCAGCAAGACGGTGCTGCTTTTGCTGTTCTTTCTCAGCCTGCTTCAGGGCAGTTCCTGTACGTATTATCTCCGTATTGTCAGTAGCGGCATTTTGCAATTTGGGTAATTCGGCTTCCAGACCAGTTACCAATTCGGCGTTTTCGTCAGCGGTACGTCTTAGGTCAGCGGCCACGTCGTTCATGCCGTCAACAGTGTCTACGCCGTATTCCGCCTTCACGCTGTTCCTGGTGTCAAGCAGCGTGTCAGTGGCATTGTCAAGCGATTTCTTTGTGCTCTGTACATCGACGTTGGCTGTAAACAGCTTTAGCTTTTCTGACGCTATCCTGCTCTGTATGTTTTTGTATTCTTTTGATTTCGGGTCTAACCTTGCTGCTTGTTCAGTCAGACGGTCTATGTCCCTCTGTATGTCATCCGATTTTAGCAGGGCTTTTGAGTATGCCTCAATGGCATCGTCAGCATTCTGAGTGACCTTCTGCAGCTCTTCAGCAGCTTTTTGCGCTTCCTTGGCAGCATGCTCGCTTGCTTCGGCCTGCTTTCTTGCGATATTGATGGCATCATTAGTGGGCTGAATAGCCTGTCCTGCTCCTTTTTGCGTAGCTTTGGCACTGTCGTTAGCTTTCTTGGCAGCTGCAGCAGTGTTATCGGCCGTGGTATATGGCTTTGATGCTTTAATAAGCTGTTCGAGGTCGGCTTTCTTCATCTTGGAGAGATCGCCATATATTTCCGGGTTCTTCCTGATGACCGTGGCGATGAAGTCAGCATCGGTACCCTGAGCCAGCATTTTGTCCAGCTGCTTCTGCATTCTCGGGTCGAGCGTGTCGCGGAAGACATTGGTCAGCTGCTGGGTGTTCTTTGCACCTTTGGCTGTTCTGGCCATATCGACACCAGTGAAGCCCATCCCTATAGTTCCTCCGCCGATGTTAAGCAGTCCCGACGTGATGTCGCCTTCAGAGATGTAGCCGATGCCGTCAGCTATGGTAATCACATTGCTGGCTATATCGCCTGCCTTTCCAACCTTTGCTGCGACGTTAGCCACTTTCATGGCGTTGGCAGCCTTGGCGGCCAGTGCAGCGGCACGCGCTGCTTGGCTGGCTTCGGCTGCTGCCGCCACGGCTTGGGCACCCTTAGCTGCTGCCGCTGCTTTTGCTGCGTTAGCCACCAACGCACCTCCGCCACTTAAGACAGTGCCTGCGATGTTGGCTGCAAGCGGTAGGACAAGATGCCAGTTGACAGTGCCGTCGGTATTGGTGAGCCTGATGGGCGTTGCGTCAAGTCCCTGTCCACAGTGTGTAATGGTGATAAAGCCCAGTCCCCAGCAGTTGCAAAGGCTTTTGTCTACCAGGACGGGTTTCTTTCTGATCATTATCATTTCGCCCAGGATAGGCAACCACGGTGACGGCATCATGGTAGCCAGACAGGGCATGGGGGTGAGTACGAACGTGCCTGCGGCAATGGATGCAGCCAGCGTGGCGGCAGCGACAGCCGGGTTAAGAATGTTCCAGCAGGCCCCGAAGCCATCGAAGTTCAGGCCCGGCACGCAGTCGGTGACGACGGCGCAGCGGTTTTTGATGGTTGTGCCTATGGCCGAGCCTCTGAGGGGGTCCATGACGTGGAGCTTGGAGCACACCGACCCCATGGCACACTGTACGATGGCGTTCTCTGTACACAGACTCATAGACCCTTGCAGGGCTGAGTGGAACCCATCCCTGGCGGGAAACATCGACTGGTCGACTCTGTTCAGGTGAGCAGTCGACTGTTTCTGAATCTTCTCGTAGTCAAAATTGTCGGTAAACAGCGAGCGGTTGGCCTCCTCGTGCGTACCCTGATAGTTGGCATCGTTATAGAGTCCAGTGTCGGACTTCCACCAGCCTTCTCCTATCATTTTGGCTACCGTCCCCACTTGTTCGCCAAAGCTCTGCTTTTGGGTGCTTTCTGTGTTGCCGCTTTTCGTACTGTCTGCCATAATTACATATAAAAGTGGGGTGTCAGTTCATCAGGATGGTCATGGCTCCCATGTTTACGGTACCCATGGCCGATATTGTCATGTCGGTTGTAGCCTGCAGGAAGAGTTCGGCTCCAGCCGAGAGCGAGGCATTGCTGCCCGCCATCTCCAAGGATGAGCTGCCGTTGGTCAGTTTATAGTGTACATTTGCCGTATGCAGCAGTTCCTTCGTCTTGATATCTATAAAATCGTCAACCTCTTCGGTCACCTGTTTGGTCTTCATCAGCATTTGCCCACTGGCCAGGTCGAGTTGGAACATAGCCGGTACTGAAGTGGGAGCTGGTGGTGCGCTGCACACTTGGTCTTCGTATGAGGACATGATTGGCTCTGGAGCTGGTATCTGGTAACTGGGTACCACTTCCATATGGAAACTTTGGCCAACGATGTTTGTCATACTTGATCCGGTCGTTATTTTGAAGTTTTGGCCCGCATTCATGGTGATGTCCTTTCCCGCATTCAGACTAATATTTCCAGAGGCTTGTATGCTGACAGAAGCACTGTCGGTGGACATGGTGATGGAGTATTTGTTCTTGTCCTTGTCGTAGATACGTATGTATCCTCCTTTTCCTTTGTCGTGAAACTCTATGGTGTGGCCGTTCTTGGTGCGGATGGCTTTCACCTCGTTTTCTCCCGGCAACCATTTTTCATCAGGCGAATCTACTCCATTGAAATAGGTGCCCATGATATAAGGCCGTTCGGCATTGTCGCCCTCAAAGCCAACCATTACCTCCTCGTCAATCTCGGGGATGAACAAGAAGCCCTTGTCCTTGCCGCCGTAGGGCTGGGTGATGCGCAGCCAGGGCGTCATCATGCTTTCGTCCTGCTGCTTCTGCCAGTCGAACTGTACTCGGATTCGACCGAGGGTCTCAGGGTCTTCATTATCCATGACGATGGCGCGGCTGGGCATGCACTTAGGGAAGGTGTTGGGATTGTAGGTGGGAGGATAGTCGCAATTGGAGGGAATACCCTTGAATGTGTTCTTATAGTGCTCCTCGACGTCGAACTCATGAATGAGTTCGGTGATGAGGATTTCGTCCTGCTGTACGTCGCTCTTGCCGTTGTCGGAAGGGCTCGCTATGTAGTTGTCCTTGATGACGAGCTTGCTGCCGAGTTTGAGGTTGGAGCAGTAAGTGATGCCAGTGTATTCCAGCATCTGGGCACGGTTACTGCGTGCCTGTGATTTCGCCGCAATGTCGAGCATCTTCTCACGGCTGTCCTCACCGGCAATGCCGCCCATGTTGAGCTGTTCGAGTGTGGGCTTGACGAAGTTGTTGACAGAAGCCTCATAGACACTATTGTTAAGCGTGTTCATCTCCTTCTCCGACTCGTCCTTTCCCTCCTTGACGGTACTGTCGAAGGCGTGGTAGGAGCTGGCCACCTGCTTGAAGTCCACATGGCGCATCTTCATCTTCACGCTGTATTCGGGCACGTCCTTGCTTGGATAGCCCAAGACGACTGGCTCAGGTTCGCCAATCTGTCCGAAGAGCAGGATCATGCCGTCGTTGAAGAACCATTCGCCGTAGCGCCGTGCCAAGCGCTTGAGAAAGTCGTAGTTATTCTCGTTGTACTGCACGGTGTACTCTATTTCGTCGCTGTGGCGCGTAAGAACCATTGAGCCGAGGTTGGGAACGCCGTCGAGCACGTCCTGCACGATGTCCGTCAGAGTCTTATTCTCATACGACTTGCAGTTGGGATGGTCCTGCAGGAGTGCGTCCCATGTCTTTGCCTCGACATGTACCACGTACTGACTGCTGTCGCGGGTGGCAGAGGTTGCAGTGACAAGGCCGTCGAACTCCAGGTCGGCTACCTGTGCGCCCTGTGCCCACTTGGCTATCTCCGTCTCGATGGAGTCGGTCTGCAGGTTGAGCGTGACCGGCTTGCCAATAATGTCGGAGCATACTGTAAACTGTGGCTCGCTGATATCCTCAATGGGATTTTTGACGAGGTCGAAGGTCAGCACGTTGGGCTCGTCAAGCCGCTGCACAAGCTTGAAGTTGTTCAAGTTATACTGGGCACCGCTGAGTTCAATCTTGAACTTGTTCGACTGTGTGCCGTCGATGCTGAGGGTGATGTTTTTTACCGATATTGACATAGGGCTACCACTTCACTTTTCACTCTTCACTTTTCACTTCTTTCAGCTCCACTCGTTGTTGAACTCAGCAATGTCGTTAGAGCCTACCTGTATGATTTCTGCCGCAATGGTCACCTCAGTGTACATCAGCTTACTGTCCTTGTCGTTGAAGTAGTCCTGAAGTTTGACGCAATAGGCGTTTTCAAACGATACGGTCTTGTAGAGGCGCTTATTGTTGCTTGAATAGACGACAAATTTGAAAAATCCCGACTCGACTTCAGTCTTGCTGAACATCCATTTATAGAAGAACACGTTATCGTCGCTCAGCGACGGGGTCTTGAATGTGATGTTCCCTCCGCGTGGCCTTGACGACGGCTTGCCGGTACTGTCCTGAGTCTGCATGAATTCGTAGCTGCACTCTACAACGGCGTACTTCTGCCCACCCACTTTCACGTAACCGTAGAACGGGAAGTCTTCGTCGCTCTCGGCAGGTCCGCCACCGAGGGCAGGCGTCCCTCTTGAGACCATCTCGCTGATGGAAGATTCTAACGTTTCTGGAATCTTAGGCTTCAACCCCGAAGAGATGTCGTTCCCCCAGGTGCCTATCGAGGCTACAGCCTCTGAGGGATTGCTGACAAGGTTGCTGATCGCTTCCTTGCCTTTTGCCTTCAAACCGTTGAGTTTGTCCTTGGCGGCATCCTTCAGTTCGTTAAGGGCATCCTTAGCCTTCTCCTTGGCCTCATCCAGTATCTCTTTAACTTTCTCCTTTCCCTTTTCAACAGCCTCCTTTATCTTCTCCTTTCCTTCCTCAATGAGTTCCTTGCCTTTTTCTTTCAGCTTGTCGGCTTCCTCCTTGAGCTGGTTCAACTTCTCCTTGGCTTCGTCTTTCAGTTCGTTGAGCTTTTCCTTAGCCTCGTCCTTCAGTTTGTTGAGTTCCTCTTTAGCTTCGTTCTTCAGGTCGTTAAGCTCCTCTTTAGCTTCGTCCTTCAGCTCGTTCAGGTCATCCTTGACGTTGTCAATGGCCTGCTTGCCTTCCTCTATGATGTTGTCAATCTCCTTCTCAGCCTCATTGATAGCATCATTGACCATCTTTTCGGCCTCGTCGTAGACTTCCTTGCCTGTTTCCTCTAAATCATTGGCTATCTGCTTTGCCTCCTTCTCGGCCTCGTTGCCTAACTTCTCGGCCTCACCCTTGAAATCGTCAAAGGCACCCTCGATGTCGGGCGTAACTTCGCTTACGACATCGTCTATCTGTTTCATGCCGTTCTTGATGCCCTCTTGAAGCATCTTGTCAGCTCCGGCAGTGGCATTCTTAGCCATCTCCTCAAGACCGGAGACGGTATCGCCGATTTTCGACTTAGCCCCGTCAATGGCGTTGCCAGCCTTTTTGCCGCCCTCTTTGGCCATGTCGAGTGCAGCCTTTTCCATTTTGCTACCCTCTTTCTTGGCTTCCTTGACGCCGGCCTCAACCTTCTTTTCCAGATCATTCGTAGCCTTGGAAACTTGGCTGCCGACTTCTTTCGTCGCGTTAGAGACGGCGTTGTCTAATTTCGTCTTTGTCTCGGCGACGGCACTGTCAATTTTGGCTGCCGCCCCCTTAGCTTGCTTTACACCCTCGCCGGCCACCTTTCCCGCTGCATTAGCGGCATTATCGACGATTGACTCGAACTCTGGAAATTTCATGTCTCTTTACAGGTTTTAGGTTATTTGTTAAATTGTAAAAGGTTTGAGGCTTGGCGTTCAAGCCTCAAACCTGGGAATTGGAAATTAGTTGTCAATTGTCCAGCGGTTGTTGTGAACAGCGTTGCCGATAGCAATCTCCTTGGCAGAGATGGTGAACTCCTCGAACTGCTGAACCTCGTTCTTGTTGTCATAGGTCTCGGCATACTCCACCATGTAGCCCTCCTTGAAGTCGAGGTGCTTCATTTCGCCACCCTGACGGTTGGGCCAGGAAATGGTGCCGCTCTTCGACATGTAGGTGTCGCACATCCATTCGAGCAGGTCGGTGTTGCCGTCATCGTTTGACTTCACCTTGAAGTGAATCTTACCGCCACGTGTTGTACCAGTGGGCTGACCTTCAACGTCAGTCTGCTGGTTCAGTTCATAACGAACATACATAATCTCGCGCTCAGCGATGCCATCGGCATTGAGCGTAACAACTCTTTGTGCTGCCATAATTGTTTTTGTTTTAAGGGGTTAATAATAATAACTTAAATAAAATGTTGTCTGACTTACTGCACATTCTGATCCCACTCGACACCAGCAGTACCGTTGTGGCCGGTCAGTTCGATAAAGAAGTTCTTTGCTGCGAAGAAAGGCTTCAGCTCAACCTCAATCTTGATGTCCTTTGTCTTGGGATCCTGATTGATGCTCTTCAGGTTGTAGTTCTCGATGAGCTTGCCGGGACCCTTGTAGTCGCTCAAGAAGTCGTGGACAGCCTGCTGCAGTTCAGCCTTGACGCTGGAATTCCAGTTGATGAAAGCTTCATCGTTGAAGAAGTTCTGGAACACCTTACCAATCCAGTCAAACGTGCGGACGATGGGGTACTCCTGAAGTCCAAGTGTGGCACCGTTGTAGAGCGAACGGTTTGAGAAGGCCATTGTACGTCCCTCTTCCTCGACCATAGGAATGACGCCCTGATCAATAAGCGCAGCAATCTCTGACTTGCGCAGGTCGAGGCGTGAACCCTTAACGTTGCTGAGCGTGCCGTACTTCTTGCCTGCGCAGCCCTGAGCAATGACGGTCTCTTCGGTGTTGGTCATACGACCGGCGAGGGCTGCAGAACCAGGGATGTAGAGGTCGTCGTCCTCATCGGCTAACTCTGACTTTTTGCGGCCTAACAAGTAGTTACATGTCATTACTATGTTGGCCATTTTAGCTTCCTGACCCATCATGTTAGCATCGTCAAGTTCCTCTTTCAGCATCTCGAAGTTCATTGAGTCCTTGAAATCGGTCAGCATGATGACTTTGTTGCGGTAGGCGGTGTCGGCCCACATGCGGATGGTGTTGGCATCGCCCAAATAGCCTGGCACGATAAGCAGAGAGTAGTTGTTCTTCAGACTCAGACGGTCGTAGTAGCGCTCCAGCTCGTCTCGGATGGCTAATGTGTCCTCAGAGTCGTGATACTCCAGTTCCTCCTTGTTGACATTCATCAGCGTCAGGCAGTCAATCTTTCCCTGCCCGGCGTTGGCGAAGAAGGAGTCAAGTGAACGGTATGTCACCTCCAGTTTCTTAATCTCGTCATGAATACTGAAGAGGTTGTTCTTCAGGTTGGTCTCAGCTTTGTCGCGCTTGGCAGTACACTGCTCGATGATTGCCATTGGGTCGGTGCCACCTTCGCTGAGGATGCTGACCCACAGTTCCAGTTCGTTCTTCAGTTTCTTGCGTGCATCCTTGTAGGCGGAGTCAGAGAGGAAGATGTTCTTCACGGCCTTACGGCGCGGGTCCATGTTCTCAACTCCCTTGATGAGGCCTTTCACCATCTGGAAACCACCGAACTTGTTCAGTCCGTCGAGGCTCTGTTGCAAGAGCGCCGCAGGGTTTTCAACCTTTTCTCTTTCGCGGAGTTCTACAGGCTGGCCTTCTTCTTGTTTTTTCAGTTCTTCTGCTGCCATAGTTTTCTATTTTTAATAGTTTTCACTTTTCACATTTCACTTCTCACTTCTTCCGTTACTCAGCCTCTTCCAGTTCAGCCAGCAGGGCCTTGAGGGCGTCTTTCAGGTTGCCGCGAGCAGCCTCGTCCTTCAAAGCGTTGCGCAGGCTCTTGTTCTTCTCGAGCTGGCGGATAACCGAGTTGTAGGCATCAATCTTATCCTTAGCTGCACTTAAGAGTGCGCTCTGGTCGATAAGCTGTTCGTCCTCAAAGTCCTTAATCGACTTGAAATCGAAGTCCTCGTAGACGGCGCCACCTTCCTCGTTCTCCAATGCTATGCCTTTCTTGCTTGGCTGGAAGTGCTCGAACGCGTCTTTCATACTCTTTGCCTTGAAGCCCTCGCGTTCTTCATCGCTTTGGGGGGCTTCGTCAGTAAACTGGTCGGCATACAGGGCCCGGTTTTGCGGGAACTCGATGATACCGTCTTGTGCTTCTACGTCAAGCACCTTACTAATTACAGTTTTTCTTGCCATAATACGTTTGTTTTAGTTTAATATAATAATGTGTATTTGTCGTTATTCTGCCGTAGGCTCGTCGGGTGTGTCGATATCCCACTGAATCTGCTTCTGTTCCTCGTCGTACTTCATAGTCACTTTGTCGCCTGGATTGATATCGCCACTGATGATGAGCTTCGACAGCGGGCGGCGAATCTCTTTGCGGATGATACCGAGGATGGGGCGGGCACCGTAATGAGCGTTAAAGCCTACGCTGGTGACGTACTTGCGGGCCGACTCGTCGATTTCGAGCGTGATATTCTGTTCGTTCAGCGTCTTCAGCAGGTTCTTGATGTGGATGTCGAAGATGCGGTTGATCATCTCAGGCGTGATGGGCGAGAAGGGCACAATCTCAGTCAGGCGTGCCAGGAATTCCGGACGGAACTGGCCTTGCATTACCTCCAGCATCTGGTCGTGGGTAGGCACACGGTCTTCGCCGAACGACTTGAAGATGTAGTCCGACCCGATGTTCGACGTGAAGATGATGAGTGAGTTCGAGAAGTCACCCACTCGGCCCAGGCGGTCGTGCAGCTTACCTTCGTCGAGAATCTGCAGGAACAGGTCGAACACCGACTTGTGGGCCTTTTCAATCTCATCGAACAGCA
This sequence comes from uncultured Prevotellaceae bacterium, assembly GCA_946184965.1. Taxonomy (GTDB): domain Bacteria; phylum Bacteroidota; class Bacteroidia; order Bacteroidales; family Bacteroidaceae; genus Prevotella. The sequence goes on from CAMHHO010000018.1 coordinate 32,019, forward strand.
CGACGGAGTAGGGGTGCTGGCGAATCTGGTTGACCAGCAGGCCGCCTTCCTCATAGCCGACGTATCCCGGAGGCGCACCGTAGAGCAGAGCAACGGAATGTTCCTCTTTGTACTCCGACATGTCGAAGCGCAGCATGGCTGTCTCGTCGTCGAAAAGGAAGTTGGCCAGCGACTTGGCAAGTTCGGTCTTACCAGTACCCGTCGGGCCGAGGAAGAAGAACGAGCCCATTGGCTGTCCCTTCTTGTTCAAGCCTGAGCGACTCTCGAAGATGGCATCGAGGATGCTCTTGATGGCGTGGGTCTGGCCGACGACACGACGGTGGATAATCTCCTCGGCGTTCGACAGCTTCTCGCGCTCCTCGCTCTGGATGTTACCCATGGGTATGCCGGTCATTTTGGCGACGACATCGCGGACGGCTTCTTTCTGGAGCGTATTCTGGGGCTCTTGGGCTGTCTGGGCTTCCTGGGTTTCCTGGGGAGCCTGGGCGAGGGCGGCCATTTCGTTGGCAATCTTGGCAGAAGCCAGCGCACGGTCAAGAAGGTCGAGGGCAGACGATGGCAGACGGCGGTCGGGCATATAGCGCTTGGCCAGTCGGACAATCTCGGCAGGCACTTCGTCGGCGATGGTCATTTTGTGGAACTCCTCATAGCCCTGACGCTTGGCCTGGATGATGGCAACGGCCTGCTCCTCATTAGGCTCCTCGACGGTGATCTTCTCAAAGAACGATGTCAGTTCTTTGTCTTTTTCAATATCCTTGGTATAGCCATCGATGGTCGATGTAATGACTACCTGCAACTGGTTCTTCGAGAGCAGGCGCTTCAAGCCTGGCAGGATGCCGTTGAGCGTCGACTGCTTGTCCTCTACGCGGTGGAAGTTTTCGATGACCAGCAGGGGCTGAGTCATATTCAGCAGGTTTTCTGTCACTTGCTTGAAGCGGTCTTCAATCTCCCCCTTGTAGCTAACGCCCTGACTCAGTGAAATAAGGTCGAGTTCGAAAGGCTGCAGAGCTTCCAGCGAGGCGGGTACCTTCTTATCGCGCACACGCTGAAGAATACTGTAGATAAGGCTGCTCTTGCCGACGCCCGTCTCGCCTACGATGAGCAGGTTGGCACGGTCTTTGCGGGCCAGCACCTCAGTGATGGAAAGCACTTCGTTATCGAAGCCGATGACAGGTGATTCTGGCAGTTCGGTTAGCATGTCGACGCAGTACTCGTCTGAAGAAACTGCGGCAGACGATACCTTATTAGAAATAGTAGAGGATGCGGCAGGTTTTGTGGGGGCTCCCGACTGGATCTGCTTCACAATCTTGTCAGCCTGTAAGGGGAGGGTTTTCAGCTGCTCGTAAGTGAAGCCGATGCCTGGCGTGACGAGTGATGCCAGCAGGCAGGGGGCGGTGATCTCCGTCAGTCCGCATTTTTCGCTGATGTCCTGAGCCTCCTTGACAACCTGCTCGGCGTCGTGCGAAAGTTCGATGCCCTTCATCGGATAGGGCGACTTGTCGCACTGCTTCATGCGCATGTCGGTCCAGTCAACCAAGTAGTAGTAGTCCTCGTCCAAAGTGTCCTCGATGTAGTTCACCAGTCCGGCACTCTTGTGGAGCAAGGCGCGTAGCAGGTGGGCGGGTTCAATCTTGGGCGATTTGTTGTCGTTGGCAAATGACTGTGCTATGTGTAGCACGTCAAATGGAAGGTTTTCTAATAGTTTGGAGTACTTATCCATAATAAATGAAGTAATTGGTTATTGGTATCTTGTTAGTTACAATGCCTGCAGGCTCTGACGCGGCACGTAGGCGATGGCCACAGCGGCCACACCGTCAATTTGAACTACGACGTGCTTGTTGTTCTTGATGCGTTTGATGACACCCTCCACACCAGCAAAGAATCCGTCGATGACACGAACACGTCGGCCTGGCTGAGCCAGGAAGTCGCCATATTCAAGAAATCGGACTTTGTCAGTACCAGCACTGGCCACCCTGATAAAATTCTCCATCTGGCGGTCAGGCACGCGCATAATTTCCTGTCCATGACCATCCTCGGCGACTTTCATCATGTAGCGTAACGGCTCCAGTCCCTGACGGGTCATCTTCAAAAGGGTAATTGTCTCCTGAGTAGAGCGCACGAATATAAGGTTGTGGATTGCGGGTACCAATTTGTATTTACTGTGGTCACCCTGACCAGTCACCTCGTATTGCATCGGTACGAAGTTCTCAATGCCCAGTTCGTCAAGCAAACTCTTCATCTTCATTTCTCGCTGGTAGGTTACTCTCATCGGGAACCATTCAGATGTTTTCTGGAGTAAGTTGTTCAATTTCAGGCTGTTTTAGGTGACGATAAAAGAGAGGGTCGCCACATTTTGGTCATTGTGTAGCGAGCGAATACTATAGCTTTTCGGTTTTTGTTCATATCTATTGCACTGGCTTCCAGTAACACGTCAATGAATGAGTGATACGAATTCTTTATTTACAAAGAACGGTAATCAGTTGCAAAGATAATAAAAAAAAAGTAATTGCCAAACTTTTTGGCCCAAAAATCCTTAGAAAAGCATCATTTTGTTCTTTTATCGTTCATTCGCGCATCAGGGCGTGCATGAACTCATTGAGCTTCAGAAGGCCGTAGCTGCCGCTGACGCAGGCGACTTCGTCGTATTGCTGTACGTCGTCGGGCTGTATGTCGCGGTGCCAGATGAGGAAGGGCACGGGCTGTCCGACGTGTATGCGCTGTTCGACGGGCGTCAGGTGGTCGGGGAGCACGGCGATGCAGACGGGTTCTTTCCACGTAGTTATCTCATTATAAATTGGAGCGATGAGTCGCTGGTCGAGATACTCGATGGTGCGGAGCTTTAGCTCGATGTCGCCGTCATGGCCTGCCTCGTCGCTGGCCTCTACGTGGACGAAGACGAAGTCCTGTGTGCGCAGGGCATCAATGGCAGCCTGTGCCTTGCCCTCGTAGTTGGTGTCGGCAAGGCCTGTGGCACCAGGAACTTTGACGATTTTCAGGCCGGCGTAGCGGCCGATGCCTTGTATGAGGTCGACGGCTGAGATGACCGAGCCGCTCTTGATTTGCGGGTACTGCTCCATCAGCGTCTGCATAGACGGGCGGTATCCGCCGCTCCAGGGCCAGATGCTATTGGCTTGGCGTTCGCCGCGGGCGGCTTTGGCCTGATTGTAGGGGTGCTTGGCCAGAAGCTCTTGGGAGCGGAGGATAAGGTCGTTTAATAGGTTGGCGGTTTGCTGGGGGGTGAGGCGGCCTGTTTCCTTTGCAGCAACATTGTTGCAGCATAGAGAGACGGGCTTGACCAGGAGGGGGCGCCACGGCTCGTTGGGATGGTCGTGGGGTGGGGCACAGACGATGTGCTTGGAACCGCCACGGATGACAAGGAGGTGACGGTACTGGATGCCGGTAATAAAGCGTACACGCTCGCAGCCCTGTTCGCGGTTGACGGGGGCGGCGAGGTGCTCGTTCAGGTAGTCAATGAGCACGTGGGCGTCGTCGGTTTCGAGGTTTCCGCCATTGTGGGTGATAATCTTGCCGTCCTCGAGTGTAATGATGTTGCAGCGGATGGCAAAGTCGTCGTCACGCATCTCATAGCCGATAGAGGCGGCCTCCAAGGGACCGCGGCCCTCGTAGACCTTGTTTAGGTCGTAACCGAGAATGGCGGTGTTGGCCACCTCGGAGCCTGGCGGGAAACCTTCTGGAACGGTGATGAGACGACCTGTGCGGCCACAGCGGGCCAACTGATCCATCATGGGCTTGTGGGCATACTGCAGCAAGGTCTTCCCGCCGAGTCGCTCGACGGGAAGATCTGCCATTCCATCTCCAAGAATGATTATATGTTTCATCAGATGTTGGCGATTGACATGATATTGGCGAAGACGCCGGCAGCGGTAACGGCAGCACCTGCGCCGTAACCCTGAATCAGCATGGGGTACTCCTTGTAGCGCTCGGTGGTGAGCAGCACGATGTTGTTGGAGCCTTCCAGCGGGTAGAACGGATGGCCCTTCGGCACCTCTTTCAAGGCAACGCTCGTCTTGCCGTTCTCCATTGTGGCAACGAAGCGCCAGCGCTTGCCCTCAGCCTCAAGTACCTTGCGGCGGGCTTCGAAGTCGGCATCCAACTCAGGAAGCTTGGCCCAGAAATCGTCGAGCGATCCTTCGAAATAACTGTCGGGCACGAAGAGGTGCTTTTCGACGTCTTCCTGCTCCACCTTGTAGCCAGCCTCACGGGTAAGGATGACCAGCTTGCGGATGACATCAGTACCACTGAGGTCGATGCGTGGGTCGGGCTCTGAGTAGCGCTGCTCCTTGGCTCGGCGCACGGTCTCAGAGAAGGGCACATCGGCGGCAATCTCGTTGAAGATAAAGTTAAGCGTACCGCTGAGAATAGCCTCAATTTTCAATATCTTATCGCCTGAGTTACACAGGTCGTTGATGGTGCCGATGATGGGCAGTCCGGCGCCCACGTTGGTCTCGTAACGGAACCACACGCCGCGGTCGCGAGCAGTCTGCTTCAGCTTCAGGTAGCTGTCGTAGTCGCTGGAGGCGGCAATCTTGTTGGCTGCCACCACGCTGATGTTATGCTCAAGGAATGTCTGGTAGAGCTGGGCTATCTGACGGCTGGCCGTGCAGTCGACGAAGACGCTGTTGAAGATGTTCATCTTCACGATTTCGTCGCGCATGTGCTCTGTATTGGCTGGGAATCCTGCACGCAGTGTCTTCTCGTAGTTGTCGAGGTCGATGCCGTCGCGGTCGAGCACGAAGTTGTCGACGTCGCTGATGCCCACGACGTTCAGCTTCAAACGACGTGACTGCATGAGGAACTGCTGCTGAGTGCGTATCTGCTCGAGCAGCATGCCGCCCACTGTGCCGATGCCGCAGATGAAGAGGTTGAGCACCTTATATTCAGACAGGAAGAACGAGTCGTGGAGCACGTTGAGCGACTTGCGCAGGAAGCGACCGTCAACAACAAACGAAATGTTGGTCTCAGAGGCACCCTGCGCGCAGGCAATGACGCTGATACCGCTGCGGCCGAGCGTGCCGAACAACTTACCGGCAATACCCGGAGTGTGCTTCATGTTTTCGCCCACGATGGCAATGGTTGCCAGTCCGCTCTCGGCTTGCATGGGGAACATGGCGCCCGTCTCTATCTCCTTGGCAAACTCCTCGTTGAGTACTTCGACGGCAGCTGCAGCATCCTCGTCGCGCACACCGATAGAAGTAGAATTCTCTGACGATGCCTGACTGACCATGAACACCGAAATGCCGCGGTCGGCCAACGTGGTGAAGATACGGCGGTTGACACCGATGACACCCACCATCGAGAGACCAGTGACCGTAATCAGTGTGGTTCCCTTGATGCTCGAGATGCCCTTGATGGGCTTCATATCATCGTCAATCTTCTCTTTGATGAGTGTGCCTGGATGTGTGGGGTTGAAGGTATTCTTTACCTTAATAGGGATATTCTTGATGCAGACTGGGTAGATGGTCGGCGGGTAGATGACCTTGGCGCCGAAGTTGCACAACTCCATTGCCTCGACATACGACAGTTCGTTGATGGTGTAGGCACTCTTGATGACCTTCGGGTCGGCGGTCATGAAGCCGTCGACGTCGGTCCAAATTTCCAAAACCTCGGCATCAAGGGCAGCTGCGATGATGGCAGCCGTATAATCAGAGCCGCCACGACCAAGGTTGGTCGTCTCGTGGCTGTCGCGGTCGCGGGCTATGAAGCCAGGAACAACAAGGACAGCCTTATTTGTAGCGGAACCACCGCACAGCGGACTGAAGGATTCTTTGACGAGCTGGGTGGTTAGCTCAGTATCGAGTACGTGCTTGCCCTGCTTGTTTTCAGTGCGGATAAAGTCACGGGCGTTCATGCGGATGCCGCCCTTTACCAGTGCTGCCACGATGTTCGACGACAGACGTTCGCCATAACTGATGATGGCATCCTGCGTCTTCGCGCTCAAGTCGTGAATCAGGTAAACTCCGTAATAAATGCTGCGCAGCTGGTCGAACAGCTGGTCTACCTTATTAAATAAGTCAATGCGCTTGCGGTCGTCCTGGATGATGGTGTCGATCATCTGGTGGTGGCGCTTCACCATCGCGTCGAATTCCTCGCGATAGCGGTCGTCGCCCTTGCGTGCCATCTCTGATGTGGCTATCAGCTTGTCGGTAATGCCGTCAAGCGCGCTTACTACAACTACGACAGGCCCCCGTCCGGCTTCTGCCTCTACAATCTCTTTTAAGCTCAAAATGCTTTTCACGGAACCTACGGACGTTCCGCCGA
>CAMHHO010000019.1:0-37825 GCA_946184965.1 uncultured Prevotellaceae bacterium
TCTTGGCACCCACGCTGGGCACGAGGGCGGCATCGGCCTGCAGCTCGCCGTCGATTTTCAGGTCGGGAGCCATCTCCTTGGCCAGACGGGTGGCCTCAATCACCTTGTCGCACACTTCATGCTTGGCCGAACCCTTCGTCGAGAAGCTCAGCATGGCCACGCGGGGATCCTCGAAACCGGCCACGGCCTTGGCCATCTGTGCTGTGCAGACGGCAATCTGAGCCAGCTGGTTGGCATCGGGCATGGGCGTCACAGCCACGTCGGCCACCACGAGCACGCCGTCCTCGCCATACTGCTTCTGCTTCGAGATGAGCAGCAGTCCGCCGCTGACGCAGGTGATGCCGGGCTGGCACTTGATGATCTGCAGGGCGGGGCGCAGGGTGTCGCCCGTCGTCGAGAGGGCACCGCTGATCTGTCCGTCGGCCCCTTCGGTCTTGATGATCATACAGCCGTAGTAGAGCGGGTTCTTCACCAGTTCGCGGGCCTGCTCGATGGTCATGCCCTTCGACTTGCGCAGCTCGGCCAGTTTCTCGGCATACTCCTCAGCCTTGGGGCTGGTCAGCGGGTCGATGATGGTGGCCTTGCCGATGTTCTGGAGTCCCCACTGGGCTGCCAGGCCGTTGATTTCGTCGGGATTGCCCAGGAGAATGATGTTAGCGACGCCGTCAGCCAGCACACGGTCGGCTGCACGGAGAGTGCGCTCCTCCGTAGCTTCGGGGAGCACGATGCGCTGCTTGTTTGACTTGGCACGCGCAACGATTTGACTTAATAAATCCATAGCTTGTTCTGTATAATAAATGTACTTTGGTCTGAAGAGATTGCAAAAGTACGAAAAATAATCGGAATAGCGCAACGTTTCACACAGTTTTTTCCTCCAATTGGCTTTTAATTCGTTTTTTTTATATACATTTGCACCCTGTTAGAAGTGAAAAGCGAAAAGTGAGAAGTGAAAAGCAAGTAGTGAAAAGTAAAGAGCGAAAAGTGATGAAGGACAAACTGAGACTGGCGGTTCCCTTGGTGCTGTTGGCAGCACTGGTAACGACCGCATATTTCCTGTTGAGCCTCGAAGACGAATACCTGTGGAAGGTTCAGGAGCTGAACCTGTTTCTCGACACGCCGCTGTTCCTGCGGCAGCAGATGGTGACCGCCGGCTGGCTGCTGACGTGGCTCGGCACGTGGTTCACCGAGTTCTTCTACCATCCGTGGATAGGCGTCACGCTGCTCTGCCTGTGGTGGGCGCTGCTCATGGCCGTCCTCTGGCGCACGTTCCGCATCCCGATGAAGTGGGGCCTGGTGCTGCTCATCCCCGTGGCGGCCCTGCTGATTACCGACGTCGACCTGGGCTACTGGATTTACTACCTGAAGCTGCGCGGCCACTTCTTCGCCGCCACCATTGGCACCACCCTGGCCGTGGCCAGCGTGTGGCTCTACCGGCTGCTGCCAGCCAAGCTCTACATGCGCCCGCTCTACATGGTGCTCAGCACCGCCGTGCTCTATTCGCTCATCGGCTTCTACGGACTGCTGTCGACGCTGCTCATGGCCGTGCTGTCGTGGCGGCTGAAGGACATGACCACGACTGGGCGCGTGGTGGCAACGGTCGTCAGCCTGCTCTGCATCGTCTTCTGGCCCCTTTACTACTATAACTTCGTGTTCTACCAGACGGGCATTCAGAACATCTGGTGGACGGGGCTGCCCCTCTTCGTCATCGACCAGGAGTACCACGCCTACTATATACCGTATTATATACTGTCGGCATCGCTCGTGGTCATGGCCGCCCTCTACAGCCGCAACCGCGAGTCGTCAGTCCGCCGTCCCCTGGTCTGGGGCGCCAGCCAGCTGGTGCTGCTTGGCGTGCTGGTCTGGGGTGTCAGCCGCTACTGGTACCGCGACTACAACTTCCACAAGGAGCTGCGCATGGTGCGCTGCATGGAGAACAGCGACTGGGAGGGCATTCTCAGCGAGGCCGCCTACGTTGAAGACGAGCCCACGCGCGCCATCGTCATGATGAAGAACCTGGCCCTCTTCCGCTTAGGTCAGCAGGGCGACAAGATGTATCACTACAAGACGGGCGCCAAGGCCTGCGAGACGCCCATCCACGTCAGCATGACGCAGGTCGTGGGACGCTCCATCTACTACCACTACGGTCTGCTGAACTACTGCTACCGCTGGTGCCTGGAGGACGGTGTCGAGATGGGGTGGCGTGCTGAGTACCTCAAGTATCTGACGCTCTGCTCGCTCCTCAACGGCGAGGACCGCGTGGCCAGCAAATATCTCGACCTGCTCAGCCACACCCGCTACCACAGTGCCTGGGCCGACAGCTACCGCCAGTTCCTCGGCCATCCCGAGAAGCTGCGCGCCGACAAGCGGTTTGAGCCGATTTTCCACCTGATGACGAGTGGCGACTTGCTGGGCAGCGACAACACGCTGGTCGAGAAGTTCCTCATGACGCAGTTTGTCAATACCAACAGCGACGACAAGCTCTACCAGGAGCAGGCCCTCATTGCGGCCCTGTGGATGAAGGACATCCAGATGTTCTGGCCGCGATTCTTCCAGTACGCCCAGAGCCACGTCGGCGAGCGCATGCCCACCCACTTCCAGGAGGCCGCCTACCTGTACGGCCAGCTGGAGCACCAGGTGGACATCAGCCACATGCCGTTCGACAAGGAGGTCGTCCAGTCGTACAACGACTTCATGGCCTTTGCCCAGCAGTGTCAGGGCATGAGCGAGGCGCAGATGCGCGAGGTGTTCTATCCCCGTTTCGGCAATACTTTCTATTACGAATACTTCCTCGTCAGGGGGCAGAAGCTCTATTGACGATGTTCCACGGCGTGAAACATTTGTTCCGCGCCGTGGAATATTCATAACCCGCCGCCTTTTTGGCAAAACCCGGCGCCTTTTTCTCGTAACCCGGCGCCTTTTTCTCGTAACCCGCCGCCTTTTGCCCGTAACTCGGCGCCTTTTGCCGAAGGTGTTGGTTCAGGTGTCGGTTCCTGTCTCCGATGGTTGTCTGAGAGCGCGTTTTTGCCGATGAATCCGCCCTTTTTTGCTATTATAGTTGTCATTCACACTTTTTATCCTGCACTCCCTACACTTCCTACACCTAAGAAAGTTCAACAGGTGTAGGAAGTGTCGGGAGTGTAGGATGTTTCCTGCAAATAACAATCAGTACTGAAAAGATTCGAATCAAAATTCAGAAATAATGCGGTAATTAAGTTTTTTTTTGTACCTTTGCAGCCGTAAAAGACATAAAAAGATGAGACGACAGCTGATATATATGGTGGTATTGGCGGCTTGGGTGCTGGTTGGGTGCAGGAACGCCCGCGTGCCTGAGACGTTTGCCGAGGCGGGGAAGGCTCCGGCCATCTATCCCGACTACTGCGACGTCACCGTGCCGGTGAACATTGCGCCGCTGACGTTCGAGTGGGACGGCAGCTGCGACGAGATCGTGGCGCGCCTGAAGGCGGGCGACCAGGAGTTGGTGTGTGGCGGCGACAAGGTGCAGCCCGACATCGACGACTGGCGCGAGCTGACGGCGAAGGCTGCCGGTGGAGCCATCGATGTCGAGGTCTATGCCAAGAGCGGCGACCAGTGGAGCCGCTACAAGCCGTTCAAGATCTATGTGTCGAACGACAGCATCGATCCCTACATCAGCTACCGCCTGATATCGCCCAGCTACGTCACCTACGAGGAGCTGACGCTGAACCAGCGCTGCCTTGAGAACTACGACGAGCGGGTGATGGTCGACAACATGCTCTGCGGCACCGAGCTGAACGGCCAGTGCGTCAACTGCCACAACTACCAGCAGTACAACCCGCAGCGCATGCAGTTCCACGCCCGCCAGTACCAGGGCGGCACCGTCATCAACTACGACGGCCGGCTGCGGAAGATCAATATGAAGAACGACTCCATCATCTCGGCTGGCGTCTATCCGGCGTGGCATCCCTGGCTGCCCCTCATCGTCTACTCGACCAACCACACGGGCCAGAGCTTCCACACCCGCAACCTGAACAAGATCGAGGTGTTCGACTCGGCCAGCGACCTCATTGCCTACGACGTGGAACGGAACGAGGTGACCAACATCGAGCGCGACACCACGGAGTTTGAGGTGTTCCCCTGCTGGGCACCCGACGGCAAGGCCATCTACTACTGCAGTGCCCACTTCGAGTTCCGCGACACCATCGGCCACGAGGCTGAGGTCATCATGCGCGCCAAGGAGATCAAGTACAACCTCTACCGCAAGTCGTTCAACCCCGACACCTACGAGTTCGGGCCCCGCGAGCTGGTGTTCCGTGCCGACAGCCTCGGCCAGAGCGTCACCCTGCCCCGCGTCTCTCCCGACGGCCGCTTCCTGATGTTCACCCTCGGCAACTACGGCGTGTTCCACATCTGGCACCACGAGGCCGACCTCTACCTCATGGACCTGTCCGGTGAAGGGCGTATTCGCCCGCTCCAGGAGCTGAACAGCCCCGACACCGAGAGCTACCACTCCTGGTCGTCGAACGGCCGCTGGGTCGTTTTCAGCACCCGGCGCGGCGACGGCGGCTATACCCGCCCGTTCATAGCCCACGTCGATGCCGACGGCAAGGGCACGAAGCCCTTCGAACTGCCGCAGGCCGACCCCGACTATCACCGCCAGTTTATGAAGAGCTACAACATACCCGAGTTCATGCGCGGCCCCGTCGAGGTGACGCCGCAGGAGTTTGCCAGCGTGCTGAAAGGCAGCGATGGCGAGCCGGTGAAATATGTCGGAGGACTTCGGGGGAATGAGAAATGAGGAATGAGGAATGAGGAATGAGGAATGACTATGGACCAGTATAAGATAATAAGTGACAATGGAAGGGGACTGTACGAGGAGCGCCTGACGGGGCTTTACGACAGCGTGAAGAGCTACCTTGAGGCAGAGCAGCGTGAGAACCGCCGGCTCAGCTACACCAAGGTGTTTCTCAGCGACATCTCCAACCAGGAAGAGCAGCTGCGGCAGTCGCCGCTGATGACCGAGCTGATAGGCCAGAGCGCCTGCACCATCATACAGCAGTCGCCCATCGGCGGTGCCAAGATAGGACTGCTGCTGAAGACCAGCGACGAGCCCGACGGCTTCACCCTGCACAGCCTGCGACTGACCGACGACGAGGTGATGAACTTCGGCTCCTACATGCAGACCGTCATGCTCTTCGACAAGTATATCGCCCTGCTTGAGGCCGAGGGACTGAACCTGAAGGAACACTGCGTCCGCACGTGGCTCTACGTGCGCGACATCGATACCAACTACGACGGCGTGGTCAAGGCCCGCAACGACATCTTCCGCCAGCACGGTCTGACCGTCGACACCCACTTCATCGCCAGTACCGGCATCGGCGGCCGCGCCATGGGCAAGAACGTCTGTGTGGCCATCGACTTCCTGACCGCCCGCGACATAAGGCCCGAGGATAAGCTCTACCTCAAGGCACTGGACCACCTGAACCCCACCCACGAGTATGGCGTGGCCTTCGAGCGCGGCGTGCGCGTCGCCCTGCCGACAAAGTATGAGTACTTCATCTCGGGAACGGCCAGCATCAACCATCGCGGCGAGGTCATCAACGTGGGCAACGTCACGAAGCAGACCGAGCGGCTGTTAGAGAATATCGGCGCACTGCTGGCCGACGGCGGGGCCACGATGGCCGACGTGAAGTACTTCATCGTCTACCTGCGCGACCTGGCCGATGTGCAGGCCGTCGACGACTATATGGCAAAGGCCTATCCCGACGTGCCCCGCATCATCACCCACGCCAATGTGTGCCGTCCCGCCTGGCTGGTGGAGATGGAGTGTATAGCCGAACGAAGCAGATGAACGCAAGATACAGGCATTGGTGGCTCCTGGCGCTGCTGTCCGTATTGACGGGCTGCTGGCAGGAGCAGGATCGAGGGTATGAGATACCCGACGAGGTCAATGCCGTGTACTACTGGCGCACGGAGCTGAAGCTCGACTCCACCGAGCGCGCCTTCCTTGGGCAGTACCGCATAAAGAAGGTCTACTGCCGATACTTCGACGTCGTCATGCGCGACTCGATGCCCATGCCCAACGCCACCATCTCGTTCGCCGACCGGCTGCCCGACAGCATCGAGTTGGTGCCGACGGTCTACATCACCGAGGAATGCATGCACCAGCATCACGACAGTCTGGCCCAGAAGCTGGTAAGGCGCATCCGCCAGATTAACGAGACGAACGACCTGCCGCCATTCCGCGAACTGCAGATTGACTGCGACTATACGCTCAGGAGCCGCCAGACGTACTACGACTTCCTCAGCGAGGTCGAGGCTCAGCTCGACGGTGCCGACTGCGTGCTCTCGACGACTATCCGACTGCACCAGCTGCGGATGAAGACACCGCCGGTGGACTACGGCGTGCTGATGATCTACAACACGGGCGACCCGCGCCGCTTCCAGGAGCGCAACCCCATTCTCGACATGCGCGACGTGGAGCCCTACCTGCCCCACCTTGCCCGCTACCCCCTGCCGCTTGCCGCCGCCTATCCCGTCTACCGCTGGCAGCGCAACATCTACGGTGTGCGCGTTGAGCATACCGTTGCCGACAGTGTCATCCTTGAGGTGAAGCAGGCCGTCGAGCGCGAGCGCCATGAGCTGCGGCATACCATCGTAACCTACCATTTGGATCAAGAGAATATAAACCGATATAACACCGAAACCTATGAAAAGATTTATAGCCATTAGCCTGCTGGCCATCGCGACAGCCGCACCGGCGCTTGCCTGTGGCTGGGGCGAGTCGTACAACTACTACTTGTTCCGGGCCTACAACCCGCAGGAGTTTCGCACCCACGTGAACGAAGTGACAGACAATAACTGGAAAGTCTACTTAGGCAGCAATGCCGAGTACTTCTACTTCAATGCCGACGAGGTGAAGGAGTTCGCGCGCGGCAAGGGCGACCTGCTGATGGTGAGCTACGTCGAGAACCTGGAGAAGTATCTGGAGTGTGCCGAGGCGAAGCGCTACGAGAGCTGGGGCTATCCCTCGAAGGAAGACCTGGCCCAGCGCAAGCAGAAGCTGACGACGGTGCGCGCCTATGCCTTAGGCAAGCTGAAGACGCGCCTGCGCTCGCAGCACGCCCTGCTCTACATGCGCTGCAACATGATGCTGGGCCGCCACCAGGAGAACATCCAGTTCTGGGAGCAGTCGGCCAGCCAGTATATCGAGTCGGTCTACCGCGACATGATGAAGAACATCTATGCCGGAGCGCTGCTGCAGACAGGCAAGGACGAGGAGGCCGCCGCCATCTTCGCCGAGCAGGGCGACTGGGAGAGTCTTATGACGCAGTACTACAAGCGCCGCTCCTGTCAGGCCATCCGTCAGGAGTATCTCCGCAACCCCAACTCGCCCGTGCTGCCCTTCCTGCTGACCGACTTCGTGAACAACTCCCAGGAGGCTATCGATGCCGAGCACGACGCCCTGGGCGGCAAGCTCTTCATACGCGACATCACCAAGGCCGAGGCCAAGCAGATGTGTCAGCTGGCCACGTCGGTTGTCAGCGAGGGCAAGACCAGCAACCCCGTGCTCTGGCAGAGTGCCAAGGCCTGGATTGAGTTTATGTTCGGCGACCACCGTCAGGGCATTGCCGACATTGAGAAGGCCGTGAAGATGGAGGGCGAGGAGCGCATGAAGGAGAATGCCCGCGTGCTGAAGCTCTACATGACGGCTGCCGAGGCCACGCCCGGCGGCAGCTTCGACGACTACCTGGCTCAGGAGCTGGAGTGGATTGACAAGCGCGCGAAGGAGGACAACTCGTTCCTCGACCCGCGCACCCGACTGGTACACCAGGTGCTGGTCAAGAAGTACAGCAACCGCCCGCTGGTAGCCGTCTCGCTGCTGAAGGCCATCGACAGCTACGACTATAATTACTATATCGACACCGTTCGCGTGGAGAGCCTGCAGCAGTACATCGACTATGCCTCGACGCCCGCACAGACGGCACTCGACCGCTACCTGAAGCCCCACCAGAAGCTCGACCAGAACAAGATGAACGACCTCGTGGGCACGAAGTACATGCGCCTCTGCCGCTGGCAGGAGGCCGCCGAGTGGCTCGCGCGCGTGCCCGTATCCTTTTATAATGAGCGGGGCTACGCCGTCTATGTCGCTAACCGCCAGTGGACCGTCGAGCCGTGGATTACCCGTCAGTTCCTGAAGGATGAAGTTGAATACAGCGACCGGAAGTGGCAGCTGAAGGAGAACCCGAAACTCGCCTTTGCCCGCGAGATGGGGAAGATGGAAGGCGAGCTGAACGTGCTCAAGGGGAAGGCCCGCCAGCAGCTGTGCTACGACCTCGCCGTGCGCTACGCACAGGCACACTTCACCGGCGACTGCTGGTTCCTGATGCGCGACGGCAAGAGCATTTCCGACGAACTGCGCTGCAACGAGACCGATCTCGGCAAGAAGGCCGCCGGCCTGCTGAAGGAGGCCAGCCAGACCAAGGATGCCGCCCTGAAGGAGCGCGCACTCTTCGGCCAATGCTACGGCTACCTCTACTTCAGCGACTGGCAGATGCAGCCCTGGAACAGCGATGAGCCTGACGATCCGGCCTACCAGCGACTCACCAATTCCAAGTCGCCGCAGTACCAGGCCTTTGCTGCTTTGGCCGACTTCGAGCGCAGCAACAAGTCGGGCGCCAGTAAGTATGTGTCCAACTGCGACGACTACTTGCAGTTCCGGAAGAAGTATCAGTAGCCCTTTAAGCGCCCTTTTTTTGCCGTCCCAGCAAAATTTTCCGATAAAACGTGCACGTATTTCAAAAAAATGATGTACCTTTGCAGCCGCTTACAAGGCAATCGGGATGTAGCGCAGTTGGTAGCGCACTACGTTCGGGACGTAGGGGTCGGGCGTTCGAGTCGCCTCATCCCGACTTTTTGAAAGATTCAGGAAAGGGAATGTCTTAACAACAAGGCGTTCCCTTTTATAGATTACAGACATTGATTCAATAACTAAACCCATCAAGACAATGAAAAGACTTTTGACTTTACTTTGCAGCAGCATGATTGTTGTCAGCAGTTTCGGACAGCAGGCCCTTGGCCAGCGGGCGCGCGTGAAATCACCTGTGGTGAACGCCGACGGCACGGTGACATTCAACTTCTTCAGTCCCTCGGCGACAAGGGTGAGTGTCGTGGGCGACTTCGAGCAGATTCGCTCAAAGGGCCTGGAAATGACGAAGCAGGACAACGGCGTATGGACCGTGACGACTGCGCCGCTGGCTCCGGAGCTCTATTCGTACAGCCTCTCCGTTGACGGTCAGCGTTTCGTCGACCCCGCCAACAGCTATGTGAACCGCGACATCTCGACGCTCAGCAATATCTTCATCGTGACGAAGGACAACGATGACAAAGGGCACCTCTACCAGATGAACAACGTGCCCCACGGCACATTGGCCCGCGTCTGGTACGACAGTCCGACGCTCGGTCAGCAGCGCCGCATGACGGTCTACCTGCCTGCTGCCTATGACGGCAAGAAGGAGTTCCCCGTGATGTACCTGCTCCATGGTCACGGCGGCGACGAGACGGCTTGGGGCGACCTCGGCCGTGCCTCACAGATAATGGACAACCTTATTGCCGAGGGCAAGGCCGTGCCGATGATTGTGGTGATGCCTAACGGCAACCCGACGTGCAACGCCGCCCCGGGCTGGTGGCACGAGGGCATGTACACGCCCGACGGCAACGCCTTCAGCCAGCGTGGTGCCAAGGCATCGATGGAGGAGAGTTTCATGGATATCGTCAACTTCGTGGACAGCCACTACAAGACCATCCGCAAACGGTCGGGACGCGCCGTGACTGGCCTGTCGATGGGCGGCGGCCACACCTTCGGCATCTCACGCCTCTATCCTGAGACGTTCGACTACTACGGCCTGCAGTCGGCAGCAGCCCGCATGCAGCGGAACGACGCGAAGTTTGACGAGCAGATGGCGCGCCTCTTCGCCTCGAAGCCCCGCCTCTTCTGGATTGCCATCGGGAAGGAGGACTTCCTGCTGCAGATGAACAGCGAGCTGCGCAAGTATCTCGACGACCATAAGTACCCTTATGAGTACTATGAGAACGACGGTGGCCACATCTGGCGCAACTGGCGCATCTACCTCACGATGTTTGCCCAGAAGATTTTCAAGTAAGTCGCTGAATTAATAGTATTCGATTTCCCTTTCCACGACCATGGCGCCCCGCCAGGAGGTGCGGCTCAACTCGCCGCCCTCGGCGGTGCTGCCGCGGTAGCGCTGTTCGCGCCTGGTCCAGTTGCCCTTGTCGTCGAACTTCGTGTAGCGGTATTCGGTCCTCGACTCTATCGACGTTCCTTCCTCTTCGCTGCTGTACTCGCGGCTTGAGGGGTAGATGTTGTCGCCCTCGTAGGAAAACTCTTCGACGGAGGACGACTCCCAGAACGTGCGCTCAATCTTTATCAGGCGGCCCTGGTCGTCGTATGTAAACTTGTTCTCAAAGCGGGCATCGTCGTCCTCGTCGTTCTGCTGCAGGTAGTAGACGACGCGCCCCTTGGCATCGCGGCGCATGACTGATTTCTCGGTGACCCCCTTGACGAAGCGGCCCCCGTTGTCGTATTGATAGACACCCCCGTAAGGGTCGGTAAGAATCTGACCGTCGGCGCTGAAGGAGTAGCCCTGCTCGCTGTCGTTGCTGTTGACGGGTTCGCCCTTCTCCAGTTCGTCGGCATCGATGTCATCGGCTTCGTACATATTGCAGAACGACTCCTTAACGGGCCCCAAGAAGCCGAAGGCGCTCACGTCGGTAGCAGTAGTACCGGCCACGTCGGCGGGAACTTCTTCCTCGTCGGCCTCTGTCTCCTCAGGATCGTCGGAGTAGTAGATGATTTTGCGGCGCTCGAGACTCTCGCCCTTATCGGTAGAACGGGTGGTCTCGTCGTCGGCTATCATGCCTTTCGCAGTATAGTAGCAGTAGCGCTCCGTCCAGTTGCCGTGAGCGTCGGTCTTGACATATTTGTAGGTGGTCGTCACCTTGTAGGTCTCGGCTTCAGCCTGGCCCTCGGTAATCGTCTTCGCAGGGTAGATCTTGCTGCCCTCGTAGACCATCGAGTCGGTGGTAATGGCCTCCCAGTAAATCTGCTCCACCGTCAGAAGGCGCCCTTTTGCGTCGTGCGTGAAGGTGAAGTGGCGCATGTCGCGGTCGTTCAGGCCCTGTTCATTGTCGTAATTGCCCAGACGCCCCTCATCGTCGCGTGTCAACGTTGTCTTTTTGGAGAGGCCCTTGACGAGTCTGCCCTTCTCGTCGTAGACATACACGTTGCCATAGGGGTCGAGGGTGACGCGGCCGCGTTCGTCGAAGGTCATCAGCAGTTCGTCATCCTCTACCCACGGGTCTTCGCCAGGCAGCAGGTTGGAACGTTTAGCCACCGAAAGGCGCACCTCCTTGACATCGCCCACCAGTCCGAACGTCAGGGCATCCTGAGGGTTATACCCTTCTTCTTCGTCACTACCGCCGGCAGTCTTAGGGCCGTCACAGCCAGTCAGCATCATGAGTCCCAGCAAGGCTAGGGAACCTAAACACCTGTACTTCTTCGCGTTCTTCTTCATAGGTCAGTCAATATTTACAGCGTTATGTTTATTGTTAACTGTCTGCAAAGGTACGAAATAATTAAGAATAGAGGATAGAGAATAGAGTTTTTTTCGTAACTTTGCACCCAAATTACATGAAAATGACGATGAGAAGATGGAAAGTGATAGCATTTGATGCCGATGACACGCTGTGGGACTGCCAGTCGCACTTCGAGCAGGTGGAGCAGCGGCTCTACGGGCTGATAGCGCCTTATTGCGACGACCCGGCTCATGAACTGTTCGTCACCGAGAGCGGCAACATGGCCGACCTGGGCTACGGCTGCAAGGCGTTCACCATATCTATCATTGAGACGGCCCTGCGCGTGGGTGGCAGCCATCTCAGTGCCGAAGAATTGTCCGACTTGTTAGCCGTGAGCAAGCAACTGCTCCACCTGCCGGCCACACCATTACCCGGGGTGGAGGAGACTTTGGAGCGGTTGCGTGAGAAAGACTATCGAATGGTGTGCTTTACCAAAGGGGAGTTGCAGGACCAGGAGAACAAGCTGAAGCGCAGCGGACTACTACGGTTCTTCGACGATGTGGAGATTACTAGCGACAAGTCGCAGCGCGAGTTCCTCGCCTTATGTGAGCACCAACAATGCCATCCGTCGGAGTTGCTTATGGTGGGCAATTCGCTGAAGAGCGACTGCGCCCCGGCCCTGGCCATTGGCGGCTGGGCCATCCACATCCCGTTCCATGTTATGTGGCAATTGGAACAACATGAGGACTTCGAACATCCGCGACTTAAGAAAATCAATCATTTTGATGAATTACTCGAAATAATTTCGTAACTTTGCAGCCAAAACCTGAAAAGAAAAAACATGGAAAAGAAACAGTACAAGCGAATAACCGTGACGTCGGCCCTGCCATACGCAAATGGCGGCGTACACATCGGACACTTGGCCGGTGTCTACGTGCCGGCCGACATATACGTGCGCTACCTCAGGCTGAAGAAGCGCGAAGTGTTGTTCATCGGCGGCAGCGACGAGCACGGTGTGCCCATCACCGTCCGCGCCCGCAAGGAGGGCATCACACCGCAGGACGTGGTGGACCGCTACCACAAGATGATCAAGGACTCGTTCGAGGAGTTCGGCATCTCGTTCGACATCTACAGCCGTACCACCTCGGAGACCCACCATAAGTTTGCCGCCGACTGGTTCCGCAAGCTCTACGACGAGGGCAAGCTCGTGGAGGAGACCACCGAGCAGCTCTACGACGAGGAGGCCAAGCAGTTTCTGGCCGACCGCTACGTCGTCGGCGAGTGTCCCCACTGCCACAACGAGGGAGCCTATGGCGACCAGTGCGAGAAGTGCGGCCGCGACCTCTCGCCGACGGAGCTTATCAACCCGCGCTCGACCATCAGCGGCTCGACGCCGGTGCTGAAGAAGACGAAGAACTGGTATCTGCCGCTGAACGAGTATCAGGACTGGCTGCGCCAGTGGATTCTGGAGGAGCACAAGGAGTGGCGCCCCAACGTCTACGGCCAGTGCAAGTCGTGGCTCGACATGGACCTGCAGCCCCGCGCCATGACCCGCGACCTCGACTGGGGCATCCCCGTGCCCGTGGAGGGTGCCGAGGGCAAGGTGCTCTATGTCTGGTTCGATGCGCCCATCGGCTATGTCTCTAACACCGTCGAACTCTGCGCCAAGGAGCCCGAGAAGTGGGGCAATTGGGAGAAGTGGTGGCAGGACGAGGATACCCGACTCGTCCACTTCATCGGCAAGGACAACATCGTGTTCCACTGTATCATCTTCCCCACGATGATGAAGGCTCACGGCAAGTACATCATGCCCGACAACGTGCCCGCCAACGAGTTCCTGAACTTGGAGAACGAAAAGATTTCGACCTCAAGGAACTGGGCCGTCTGGCTGCACGAATACCTTGTCGACATGCCCGGCAAACAGGACGTGCTGCGCTACGTGCTGACCGCCAATGCACCGGAGACGAAGGACAACAACTTTACGTGGAAGGACTTCCAGGACCGCAACAACAACGAGCTGGTAGCCGTCTATGGCAACTTCGTGAACCGCGCCCTGCAGCTGACGAAGAAATACTGGAACGGCGTCGTGCCCGCCTGTGGCGAGCTGACCGACGTCGACAAGGCCGCCCTTGAGGAGTTCAAGGACGTGAAGGACCGCGTAGAGCGCCTGCTGGAGCAGTTCAAGTTCCGCGATGCCCAGTTTGAGGCCATGAACCTGGCCCGTATCGGCAACAAGTACATCACCGACTGCGAACCGTGGAAGGTGTGGAAGAACGACCCGAAGCGCTGCGAGACCATTCTCAACATCTGCCTGCAGCTGACGGCCAACCTTGCCATTGCCTTCGAGCCGTTCCTGCCGTTCTCGTCGAAGAAGCTGCGCGAGATGCTGAACATCGACAGCTTCGAGTGGGAACAGCTCGGCTCGACCGACCTGCTGAAAGCTGGCCACCAGTTAGGAGAGCCCGCCCTGCTCTTCGAGAAGATAGAGGACGAGGTCATCCAGAAGCAGCTCGACAAGCTGGCAGCCACCAAGAAAGCCAACGAGGCTGCTGCCTTCAAGCCTGCTGACATCAAGGAAACTGTTAGTTTCGAGGACTTCGAGAAGCTCGACATCCGCGTGGGCTTGGTAAAGGACTGCCAGAAGGTGAAGAAGTCGAAGAAACTGCTGCAGTTCACCATCGACGACGGCTCTGGCCAGGACCGCACCATCTGTTCGGGTATTGCCGCCTTCTATGAGAATCCCGAGGAGCTTATCGGCAAGCGCATCCTCTTCGTGGCCAACTTTGCGCCGCGCACGATGATGGGCATCGAGAGTCAGGGCATGATACTCTCGGCCGTCGATGCCGACGAGAGCCTCAGCGTTGTAACCACTACGAAGGACGTTAAGCCAGGAAGCCAAGTAGGGTGAGAAGGTGGTGGCCATACGTCGTAGTGCTCATAGCGGCTGTATTGCTGGCGGTCTTTGAGGCCGACCTCCTATACACCGCACAGGAGCAGAACCTGTTTCTCCATACGCCGCTGTTCTTCGAGCAGCAGATGGTGAGGGCGGGCGGACTGCTGACGTGGGCCGGCTGTTACCTGACGCAGTTCTTCTATTACCCCATGCTCGGGGCAGGTCTGCTGGGCCTGCTCTGGGCTTTTTTGTTATGTTTGCTTCAGCGCACGTTCCGGCGGACGGAGCCGTGGCCAGGACTGCTGCCAGTGGCCTGCCTGCTCATGACCATCACCACGCTCGGCTATTGGGTGTATTACCTGAAACTGCCCGGCGTCTTGTTCGATGCTACCGTCGGTACCACCATCGCCGTCCTGATGGCGTGGGCTTACCGCTCGTTGCCCGCTTGTTACGGTCTGCGAACATTGTTCATCCCACTGTCGGCATGTGTGGCCTATCCGCTTTTCGGGTTCTATGGTCTCTGGGGCGTGGCCTTGATGGGACTGCTGTCGTGGCGCACGAAAGACAGTTTCCGTATAGCCGACACCGTGCTGGCTCTGCTCGCCATCGTGGCAGTGCCGCTCATCTGCTACCACACCGTCTACCACGAGACGAACATCGCAAACATCTACTGGACGGCACTGCCCGTCTTCAGCTATAGCGACCACCGCTTCTTCGGCTATTACGCACCTTATATTATATTAGTAGCCACCATCGCCCTCTTCGCCTCTAAGGTAACTATTCCCCTCCCTCACAGGGCGGGGGCAGGAGTGGGTCTTCTGCTTGTTTTGGCCATCCTCGTTGCCGCGTTTTGGTACAGGGACGGCAACTTCCACCGCGAGCTGGCCATGAGCCGCTGCATCGACCGCCAAGACTGGAGCGGCGTGCTCAGCGCAGTAAGGAAATCCAAGGAGCCGACGCGCGCCATCTGTCTGATGCGCAACCTCGCCCTGTTCCGCTTGGGGCAGACGGGCAACGAGATGAGTCTCTACCCGAACGGCTCGGTACGGCCCGACGCACCTTTCCCCGTCCGCCTGGTGCATACCTACGGCAAGCGGCTCTACTTGGAGTATGGTATTCCCAACTACTGCTACCGCTGGTGTATGGAGGACGGCGTAGAGTACGGCTGGACCGTCGAGCGGCTGCGGCTGATGGTGCTCTGCTCGCTGATTAACGGCGAGTTCACGGCAGCCCAGCACTATATCAACCTGCTGAAGAAGACCGACTTTCACCGCTCATGGGCGCGGCACTATGAGGATATGCTCTACCGTCCGCCGCTTATCGCCAACGACCCGGCACTGAAGCCCATCCTGCCGCTGCTGCGCAACGACAACTTCCTGACCAGCGACCAGTCACAGCTGGAGCACTTCCTGATAGAGCATATCCTGAGTGCGCCGGGCAATACCCGCGAGCAGCAGGAACTGACTCGCTTCACCATGCGTTACTACCGTACTAACCGCAGCAAAATCATTGAGCCATGAAGAATAACCTCTGTCTCATAATCCTTCTGGCTCTGTTGGGAGCTTGCCGTCAGACCCAGGTGCCGGCCAACTTCCAGACGGTGAAGAGGGATGCGCCCATTTATCCTGACTATACGGGTGTGACCATCCCCGTGAACATGGCTCCACTGAACTTCGAGCTGTTGGCTCCTGCCGACGATGCCGTGACCCGCTTCTCGGCGGGCGGCAACGAGCTGGTCTGCGGCGGCCTCAAGGTGCGTCCCGACATCGACGAGTGGCGGTTGCTGACGGCGGCAGCCCGTGGCGGCAACATCAGCGTCGAGGTGTTTGCCAAGAAAGACGACCAGTGGGTGCGCTTCACACCTTATAATATATATGTGTCGCCCGACAGCATCGACCCCTACTTGAGTTACCGCATGATTTCACCGTCATACGTCTCCTACGAGGAGCTGACCATCAACCAGCGCTGCCTCGAGACGTTCGACGAGCAGGTCATCGCCGACAACATGCTCTGCTCAACCGAGGCCGGCGGACAGTGCATCAACTGCCACAGCTACCAGCAGTGGAACCCCGACCGTATGCAGTTGCATGCCCGCCATGCCCATGGTGGTACTGTCATCGCCTACGACGGGCAAGTCACCAAAAACACATCTCAGCCAACCCCTGTCTATCCGGCCTGGCATCCTTCGCTGAAGCTCATCGCCTACAGCACCAACAAGACGTTGCAGACGTTCCATACCGCCGACCTGAACAAGATTGAGGTGATTGACGCCGAGAGCGACCTGCTGCTCTACGATATTGATAAACGCCAGATGACAGTTATCGAGAAGCAGCCCGACGAACTGGAGACATTCCCCTGCTGGTCGCCCGACGGCCGCTGGCTCTACTTTGCCAGTGCCCACTTTGAATATCCCGCCGATACGGTCGACATGAGCGAGATAACCTTGCGGGCGCAGGAGGTGAAGTACAACCTATACCGTAAGTCGTTCAACCCCGATACCCGTGAGCTCGGCTCCCGTGAACTGGTGTTTGCCGCCGATACAATGGGCATGAGTGCCACCCTGCCGCGCCTTTCGCCCGACGGCCGCTTCCTGATGTTCACGATGGCCGCATGGGGCAACTTCCACATCTGGCACCGCGATGCCGACCTCTGGCTCCTCGACCTGTCCCGTGAAGGGCGTATTCGCCCGCTGTCAGAACTGAACTCCGATGACACCGAGAGCTACCACTCCTGGTCGTCAAGCGGCCGCTGGGTGGTCTTCTCATCACGCCGCACCGACGGCATCTTCACCCGTCCGTTCTTCGCACACATCGATGCCGACGGCCATGCATCGAAGCCCTTCGAACTGCCGATGCAAGACCCCGACCGCCACCGCCAGCTGCTGAAGAGCTACAACGTACCCGAACTGATGCGTGGACCTGTCACCCTAACGCCCCAGCAGTTTGCCGATGTTCTAAAAGGCGAAACAACAAAATAAAAGAGCAGCATGGAGACTCTGAAAGAGAAAACGGCAAAGGGACTATTCTGGGGCGGGATGAGCAACGCAGCCCAACAACTGCTGAATCTGGGATTCGGCATCATTCTGGCTCGGCTCTTGTCGCAGTCAGATTATGGTATGGTGGGCATGCTGACCATTTTCTCTCTGATAGCAGCCTCGTTGCAGGAAGGAGGCTTCATAGCAGCATTGAACCGCAAAAAGGAAGTGTCGCACAGCGACTACAATGCCGTTTTTTGGACATGCGGCTTAGTAAGTCTAAGCATCTATTTAGTGCTTTTCTTCTGTGCTCCCCTCATAGCCGCCTTCTATAATGAGCCTGAGTTAGTACCATTGTCGCGCTACATTTTTGCAGGTTTCTTCTTCACCAGCCTGGGCATTGCGCCGCGTGCTATACTGTTTCGTAATATGCAAGTACGCCAGAGTGCTATTGTCTCGTTTGTCAGCCTGTTGGTTTCGGGGCTGGTTGGTGTTGCAATGGCCATGAACGGTTTTGCCTACTGGGGCATCGCCACTCAAACCATTGTCAACGTGGCTCTCTTCTCAGGGTTGAACTTCTATTACGCCAAATGGCATCCTACGCTTCCCGTAGACTTTAGTCCTATTAAAGAGATGTTTGCTTTCAGCAGCAAACTGATAATTACGAATATCGTGATTATCATTAATACCAATGTGTTCTCTGTTATCTTAGGACGAAAATATACTGCTGACGTTGTGGGTAACTACACCCAGGCCAATAAGTGGAACTACATGGGTTGGTCGTTGATTAGCAATATGCTCTATGGTATTGCCCAACCAGTATTCGCTAAGACTGACGACGACCGCCAGCGCCAAAAACAGATTTTCCGCAAGTTGCTGCGATTTACGGCCTTCGTGTCATTTCCTGCCATGTTCGGTTTGGCGTTGGTTGCTCGTGAGTTCATCGTCATCCTGCTTGGAGCGAAGTGGTTGGAGAGTGCCCTGCTGCTGCAACTGCTGTGTGTGATGGGTGCCTTCTGCCCTATCAGTAACCTTTTTTCTAACCTGATTATCGGGCGGGGCCACTCTTCCATCTATATGTGGTGCAACATTGGCCTCTGTGTCGTGCAGCTATTGGCGGTCTGTCTTTCCGTCGGTTATGGAATTGAGTGGATGATAACTGTCTATGTACTTATTAACGTCGGTTGGTTCTTTGTTTGGCACTTCTTTGCAAGACGCGAGATCGATCTTCGGTTAACAGAGGCCCTTCTTGATATGGCTCCCTATCTCACCATTACACTGGTACTCGTTGCAGCTGCTTATTTGCTGACTGTCAATGTAGAGAGCCTCTACCTCAGTTTCGCTATAAAAGTGTTGTTTGTCGCCACAGGCTACTGTCTTACACTTTGGCTGCTAAAGTCCATTATATTCCGTGAAGCTATCAGCTTCTTCCGTCACAAACATTTGATCCCATGAAACAGGTAATTCCAATCTTTTTTATCTTTGATAAATGGTATACTCTTGCAGCCGAAGTCACATTCTACGGTCTGCTACGCTATAGTCATCCCGATAATCATTATTTGCTTTATGTTCTTTCTGCCAACCTACCAGCAAAGTCACTACGGCGGCTTCAGAAAATTGTGAACAAGTTCCCAAATGCAGATATTGAATATAAAGATATGACAGCGTACGAAAAGAAGTATGGACTGCCCGAAGGGAAATCCCATTTCTCTAAAGAAATATTCTATAAGCTAATAGCGGCAGAAGTGTTTACCCAGTATGATCGTATTCTATGCTCGGATGTAGATGTTGTCTTCAAACAAGATGTTGCACCAGCACTCTTTGATTTCCCTGACGATAACTTCTATTTTGCCGGTATAACCTGGGTTGTTGATCATGGCAAGCGCAAGATGTACGATAACCAAGTATACACGCCAGAAGAACAAAAAAAGCTCAGCAAAGGAATTGGTGCTGGTTTCCTGCTAATGAATCTCAAACAGATACGGCAAGATGACATGCAAAGTAAAATGGTTTCTTTTTATATGAAGAATTACCCACGGCTCACCCAGCCTGAACAAGATTGCTTTAACATCTGCTGTTACCCAAAGATTCGCTACCTTCACTGGAAGTACTGTGTGCTCAACTATTATTACTCGATGGACCGAAACAATATCAAGTTCTTCTTCCCCCCGTTCTATTCTGAACTTGGAGAAGATAAAGAGAATGCTCTTGCACACTTCGAAGAAACCTTAAGTCATCCTGTACAAATACATTACGTCGGGGCAAATAAACCATGGAACAGGCTTTTTGTCGACTGCCAATCAACGTGGTTTAAGCACGCTTGGCGTGCAGGCCTTATGACCGAGTTTGTTGTAGAGTTCCCGATACAGTTTCTTAGAACCTGTAGAAGATACAGCCTAAAAAGGTTTACCCACAAACTATTTCACCGCTTTTTCAGATAGGTCTCACATTATCTGCCAAAAAGCCATTTACGGAGGAACGGGCTGACTCGCAGGATGTTCGACGTAATGATACAGAAGCCAATGATAAGCAGGGCAATCACAACGGACAGCGTCGTGTCGAGCACGAAGTTATGACGGTACTTATCAAAGAACTGGCCAATGGTCGGAATATTGGGTAGGAAAAAGAAATGAAGGAGATAGATATCGAGTGTGCGACGGCCAATATATTGCAGAGAAGCTCCGACCACAGAAAGTTTCGTAAAATAGTCCTTGTAGTAACGGAAGTACATAAACGTGATGGTCAGCAATCCGAATTTGGCCAGTGTAGAGGGAAGATTAGTCCATTCCAGCCTGAGATTATGCCATTTAAGCACATCCATGGTCGATAGGATAACGATGGCAATAACTATAGGGTAGAACCAGCGGCTATCCATTACGCGCTGTGCCCCGTCCCAATAGCGGTGAACGATATTGCCAAAAATGAAAAACGGGAAATAGAACATGACCTCCACCAAACAAGTATCCATCAGAAATACTTTAATTGGAGTGTCGGGGCCTTTATAACCCTGAGCCCAGGAAAAGTAGTGGGGTTGGTAGCACGTCTCATAAACGCAGAGCGAGACGATAAAGAGCAAGGCAATAGGTATCCACGAACGGCTTTTCAGTTTGCTCTCAGCATAAGCAAACAGGTAATAGATGATAAACATCCACAGCAGGGCGATGGTGAACCAATAACCACCTTTTTGTGGCGAATGGAAATTGACTTCCAGTCCTTCCAGGAAGCGGGGCCAAATCATCGCATTGAAAAGCACGAAGAACACCAGCGTAGGAATAATCTGGACCTTCAGTTTTTTCAGAAGCAATTGCCCCAAGTTATGGGCATTCCAGACCTGAGCAGCTTTGTAGGCCAGGAATCCGCTGACGAAGAAAAACAGCGGCATGCGGAACAAAAGAAGAAACGACAATGAGGACGAGAACTTCCAGTTCTGTTCAAAGCCAACACGGCTAACGTGATTGGCCACAACCAGAATCATGGTAAACCCTCGGAGTGCGTCGAGCCACTCTAAACGTTTTTTGTTGGGTAAAGTTTCCATTGGCTACTGTTTATCTTAAAAAGTATGTCACTCGTAGAACTCCAGATGAGCCACGTGTAGCGATAGCTTGCTCAGGTCGGGCAATTGCATATAGTCGCCGAAAATGTGGCGTAGGTGGGCATCGGCATTGCCGGGAACAGGAAAATCGTGTCCCTCGAACTTGTGAGTCGTCAGTGGAAAAATCTCATCAGCGTAGCGCGGGTTGTGGAAAGGAATGCCCATGCCTGAGGTAATTACCTTGCCGGGAAACAGCCGGCAGAGCGCGCGCAGGCAAGGGAAAAGCATAAGATTGTTCACGTCGAAGATACGCCGAACCTTACGTATGGCCTTTTGGTCGTCAGTACTGGTGCGCCACACTTTGTACATGTGGCCGACCGTCTTCTCCGTCAGGCGATGCAGCCAGATTGGGTGCTGTTCCATGGGGAAGATGTCGATGTAAATGCCCTGTTCTTTCCATACTCTGTCGTAATTAGTCTGTTCCAGCATTCGTGAGCGGCGATCGCGCACTTTAGCATAGTAGAAGAAGTAGTTAGAGTCAGTCTCATCGTTCTGTAGAGCAAGCCAGTCAGGCAGTTCCTCTGGAAGAACCTTCATCAGCCGCAAATAGTCCTTTCGCATCATCTCAATGTCAAGATCATCGTCCCAGGGGATGAAGCCGTCGTGGCGCAGGGCTCCTATCAGCGTGCCACTGCTGAGCCAGTAGGGAATATCGTGCTTCTTGCAGATACGGTCAACCTCAACCAATATATCGAGCATCCTCATTTGCTGCCTCCGAAGGAGCGACCCTTCGGGATTAAACTGAGAATGAGCGATGCAGGACATTCCCCAGCGAAGAATCTTATCTATGATAGGCGTACTGACTCCGTGCTGACGGGCCTGCTGCTGTACTATCTGCAGCCCATAAGGGAAGTCTTCTGTAAAATATCTACTGCCAAAGTCTGGCACATATCCTCCATCAACCTTCTTCATAGGCGATTTGATACCTTTGAAGGCTTGGATGGAGTGGAGTTTTTGGGTCAGCGAAGCTGCATCCCTACTCTCATAATAATCGAGGATGGTCGGGATACTGCCCTTTGTCACAGGAAGGACGTCGAGCAGTCGTTGGAATTCCTCATCCATCTGAATTAGATAGTTGGAAGCTTCAGCCGTCCACTGCTCATAGAAGAGACTCTCGTTAGGATAGACCACACCCTTGTGCCAATCCTTCCAAAGACTATAGAGACGAGCAGGATGAAGCAGCGGATTGCTATTCGTAAGACTCACCTCGTAATAGCTTGATAGTGACTGAACGGGTGCCCGGAAGAGGTGCTCGATTTCTGCCCTCAAAGTCTCTTTATCGTTTGTCTGTTCTATGGCGATACTCAGGTTAGGCTTATAGCCCAGCAAGTCAGCTTTGTGTCCATAATCCGTTAACCGCGAGATGAATGGGACTCGCTGGAATCCAAACAAGGGCGTCTGAGCAGGAAGAGTCTTGAAAGCCTCGAAGAAAAAACCTGTGCTACAGACGATGCTGCCTACAGCTGTTCCGGGAGTCAAAGTAGGAGCTATTTGCAGCAGCACATCACGGATAGAGAAACCTGGCAGACAGAGTAAGACAATATCAGCTTGGCTGACAACCTTGTATGGATCAGAAGAGATGTTATTTATCTGGCCTTTAAGTAAACCTCCCTCAGGCGTTGTAATCTCCAGTCGCTGTTGCCAGCGCTCCGGGTGGCGCGTCAGGAGATTTACCTCGCAATCACCATGGGCAGAAAGGAAACCTGCCACAACGTGACCTAAATTTCCACCTCCACAGATACAAACCGTTTTCTTCATCGCTTATGGAATTGTTTCAGTGCCTCTACCAATCTGGTGTTGTCCTCATGGTTGCGGATGGCGATGCGCATATACTGCTTGCTGGGGTCAAGGCCTGGCTTGAGGCTACAGTCGCGGGTGAGGATGTTATGGTGGCGCAGCATATAGATCACAATCTCACTGGCCGTAAATGGTGGCAACACTTCACAAAGGAAGTAGTTGGCCTGAGAAGGCATCACACGGAAGAAGGGTATCTCGCGCAGTCCTTGCTCGAAGCAGTCGCGCTCGGCAATGAATTTTTCGCAGGCTCGCTTGTAGTCTTTCTCATGCTTGTTGTATATCTGCATGAAGAACTCAGCAAACGAGTTGAGGTTCCAGATAGACACTTCTTTCTTCATTTGTGCAATCAGCACCCTGTCTGCCGAGGCGAGGATGCCCAGTCTCAGACCAGGTACGCCATAGCTCTTAGAGATGCTTTTCATGACTGCCATGTGTGGATAGGCTTCGAGCGTGTTATCCGACAGCAATGTGTTTGTAACGTAGTCAATACTGAAATCCACGAAACTCTCGTC
Organism: uncultured Prevotellaceae bacterium; assembly: GCA_946184965.1. GTDB lineage: Bacteria > Bacteroidota > Bacteroidia > Bacteroidales > Bacteroidaceae > Prevotella. Next base: position 23,340 of record CAMHHO010000019.1, read on the forward strand.
GACCACGAGCCGAATGCCCCGCTCCTCACACCAGGCCGCCAGCCTCAGCACATCCTGTTTGGGTATGAAGTTACCCGAAGGATTGTCTGGGTTGATGAGCATCAGTGTCTGGATATCCTTGTCCTCGAAATACATCATCAGGTCATCGGCCGAATACCGGTAGTCTTCGTTCTGCGGCACAAAGGTCACCTGGCTGTCCTTGTCATAGCGGTTAGGATACTCCTCGAAGGTAGGACGGATAAAACCTATCTTGCCCTCAGAGCGCTCCATCAGTACCTTGATGAGTTCCGCCGCACCGTTACCCGGCACGATGTATTGCTCGCTCACGCCGAAGCACTTACTGGCAATCAGGGTATTTACCTTCATGCCAGATGGGTATTCAGTAAGCAGGATGTCGAAATTGCTGCGCAGCTCGTCCTTCAGTCGCTTCGATGGGAAATAGGGATTTACCAGATAGCAGAAGTCGAGCATCTGCGGAAAGCGCCAGAACCCGCCATAGCGGCCATAGTATTTGCGCAGCACGTCCTTGTCGTCGGCAAAAAGCGCCTCAGCGATGTCAAGGTCCTGTTTGTCGTCAATCTCGTACCATCTCTCGTGGCCAATGGGCAGGGCCTTCATGTTGTGGCTGTCGAGCATGGAAATGATGCGTAGCACATTCTCGTAGTACTCGTTGTTGCCCACAGCCTTAGTGTAGGCATTGAGGAAAGGCACATACTTGTTCTTGGCAAAATCCTTGCTGAACTTATAGATGTTAACCGTCTTGTAGTAGCTGTCCACGTCAGCGTAGTCAAACGCATCCTTGGAGATAAAGTTCACGATGTTGCGGTCTTCGTCGATGCGCACCATCGTACCGTCCATCCACGTCTCATACTTGGCCACCAAGGCTAAGTTTGGGTACGGATTCTCGACAATCATGGGAATCTGCCGCTCACTTAAGATGAGGTCGCTCTCAATGAGCAGCGTATCGTCCTCCTGTAACTGCTCCTTCACCAACGACAACGAATAAATATTGTTTGTCTTGTCGTAGATGGGGTTCTCTGCATATTCTATTGTGAGGCGGTCGTCGTAGCGGTGGCCGATGCAGTCGCGCAGCTTCTGCCCCTGATAACCCACGACAATGATGACACGGCGCAAGTCCTGTTGTGCAAGCTGTCCCAACAAACGGTCAATTAGCCTGACGCCGTTGACCTCGACCATGCACTTCGTATTCTCGCGAGTCTTCTCTCCGAGTCTGCGGCCCATGCCCGCCGCCAGTATGATTGCTTGCATAAAACGGAATTTTTGTGCAAAGATACGAAATAATTCATAATTCATGGTTCATTATTCATAATTATTTGTATTTTTGCACCCAAAAAGTGACAAAATGAAGCATCCTGCCAAGACAGATATTGCCGTATTGATGTTGTTCTTCAACCGCGCCGATACATTCCAACTGGTTTTCGACGAGGTAAGGAAAGCCCGTCCGACGCGTCTTTTCCTTTATCAGGACGGTCCTCGGAACGATTCCGACAAGGTCGGCATCGAGGCTTGCCGCCAGATTGTCAGCGACGAGAATATCGATTGGGAATGTGAAGTGCATCGCCAGTATCTGGAGGTCAATCAAGGCTGCGACCCTTCTGGCTTCCGTTCCCACAAATGGGCCTTCTCCTTGGCCGACAAGGTGATGGTCTTGGAAGATGATGTTGTACCGAGTCAGTCGTTCTTCCCTTTCTGCAAAGAAATGCTCGACCGCTATGAGCATGACGAGCGCATCTCCATGATTGCCGGCTTCAATACTGACGAGGTGACCAAAGACGTCCCCGACGACTATTTCTTCACGTCGTTTATGTCGATTTGGGGTTGGGCCTCGTGGCGACGGGTTGCCGACCAGTGGGACTCAGACTACGGCTTCATGCGCGACGAGTATAACCTTCGCCAGTTGGAAGAGTTGTCACGCCAGAGAGGATTCAGGAAAACCATGCTGAAAATGTTCCGCGACCACAGCCAGAGCGGGAAGGAATACTTTGAGACCATAGACTGGGCAAATATGATTCTTCAGTCCGGTCTGTGCGTCATGCCAACCAAGAATCTGGTCAACAATGTCGGCTTAACGGTCGACTCTACCCATTTCTCTTCCACGCTGAAGACCATGCCCCACAAGCTTCGTCACATCTTCACCATGCCGCGTTATGAGTTGGATTTCCCTTTGCGCCACCCTCGATATGTGATAGAGAACGTCGACTACCAAGAGCGGCGTTACTGTGTGTTGGGCTGGAACCATCCTTGGGTAAAAATATGCTATTCCTTGGAAGAGCTATGGCTGAACCTAAAGACAGGTAACTTCACCTTCATAGGTCGCTCTTTTGCACGGCGTTTGCGCAAATGGGCGGGGAAAGACCGATATGCATAGTTAAAAAAATATAAATCTTTGCTTCCTGTGGCTTTCGCGTGCCGTGCGAAAGCAGAAAAAGTAGTACCTTTGCAGTCCGATTATTGGGGAGAGGCTTAGAATCCCCGTGAGCTGGAGTGTGAATAGCGGCGTCTTTGGCCGGGCGTAGCGGTTCGTGAATCGCCAGTTCAGCAGACGTTAGACTTGCAGCCGGGCGACTGACCCCGGATGTGGGTTTTTGCGTGTGTGTAATATAATTAATGTAAAACTGTTTTTTAGTAAACCAAATTTAGAAATGAACACTTTAAGTTACAAGACGCTTTCCGTCAACAAGGAAACCGCTCAGAAGGAGTGGGTGGTCATCGATGCCACCGACCAGGTGGTTGGCCGTCTCTGCTCGAAGGTAGCAAAGCTCATCCGCGGAAAGTACAAGCCCAGTTTCACCCCGCACGTTGACTGCGGCGACAACGTTATTCTGATCAATGCCAGCAAGGTGGTCTTCACCGGCAAGAAGGAGACCGACAAGGTCTACACCCGCTACACGGGCTATCCCGGTGGCCAGCGCTTCAACACCCCCGCCCAGCTGCGCCAGCGCAAGGACGGTATCGACAAGATTCTGCGCCACGCCGTGAAGGGCATGCTGCCGAAGGGTCCCCTCGGCCGCTCGCTGATGAACAACCTCTACATCTACGAGGGCACCGAGCATCCCCACGAGGCCCAGAAGCCCAAGGCAATTGATATTAACCAGTACAAGTAATCAGTAAAAAAGCAAAACGATGGAAATAATAAATGCAATTGGTCGCCGCAAGAGTTCTGTGGCTCGCGTGTATCTCCAGGAAGGTACTGGTAAGATTACGATCAACAAGAAGGACCTCGAAACCTATTTCCCCTCTGCCATCCTGCAGTATGTGGTGAAGCAGCCGCTGAACCTGCTCGAGGTGGCCGAGAAGTATGATATCAAGGTAAACCTCGACGGTGGTGGTTTCACTGGTCAGAGCCAGGCCCTTCGCATGGCTATCGCCCGTGCCCTTGTCAAGGTGAACGAAGAGGACAAGAAGAAGCTGAAGGACGCTGGTTTCCTGACACGCGACAGCCGTGAGGTTGAGCGTAAGAAGCCCGGTCAGCCCAAGGCTCGTCGCCGCTTCCAGTTCAGTAAGCGTTAATCTGAAGGTTAGACGGTTAGACTGGTTTTGACGGTTAGACGGTTAGACTATTCAGACGTTTTATTGGACAGTTTAGTATCTAAACCCGCTGGACTCCTACGGATTACCATCGGGCTGATTCTAAAAAAGTAATCGCTTTAGCGCTTTTACCAAGCGTAGCGACTAAAAGAATTAAAAAAGAAAGTAAACAACAAATTAAAAAAGCAAGACAATGTCAAGAACAAATTTTGATCAGTTGCTGCAGGCTGGCTGCCACTTCGGCCACCTGAAGCGTAAGTGGAACCCCGCCATGGCTCCCTATATCTATACCGAGCGCAATGGTATCCACATCATTGACCTCCACAAGACGGTAGCCAAGATTGACGAGGCTGCCGACGCTCTGAAGCAGATTGCCAAGAGCGGCAAGAAGATTCTCTTCGTAGGAACTAAAAAACAGACTAAGGACGTGATTGCCGAGAAGGCAGCCAGCGTCAATATGCCTTACGTCATCGAGCGTTGGCCGGGCGGCATGCTCACCAACTTCCCCACCATCCGTAAGGCTGTGAAGAAAATGGCCAACATCGACCGTCTGATGACCGACGGTACATTCAACAACCTGTCGAAGCGCGAGCTGCTGCAGGTGACGCGTCAGCGCGCTAAGCTCGAGAAGAACCTCGGTTCAATCGTCGACCTGACCCGTCTGCCCAGCGCCCTGTTCGTTGTCGACGTGCTCAAGGAGCAGATTGCCGTCCGCGAGGCTAACCGTCTGGGTATCCCCGTGTTCGGTATCGTCGATACCAACAGCGAGCCCAAGAACATCGACTTCGTCATCCCCGCTAACGACGACGCCAAGGACAGCGTTGAGGCTATCCTGAACGCCTGCTGCACGGCTATCGCCGAGGGTATCGAGGAGCGCAAGGTTGAGAAGGCCGACGAGAAGGCTGCTGACGCTCAGGACGAGGCTGAGGCCGAAGAGGCAAAGCCCAAGCGCGCTTCGCGCCGCGCCCGTAAGGACGAGGCTCCTGCTGCTGAGGAGGCTGCTCCCGTTGCTGAGGAGGCCGCTCCCGCCGAGGAGGAGGCTTCTGCCGCTGAGTAAAAGGTAAAAAGTAAAAAACTAAAAAAGTAAAAAAGCAAAAACAATGGCAATTTCAATTGATGATATCAAGAAGCTTCGCGCTATGACCGGCGCTGGTCTGGCTGACGTTAAGAAGGCACTGACCGAGGCCGATGGCGACTTCGACAAGGCCAAGGAGCTGCTCCGCGAGCGTGGACTGGCCATCGCTGCCAAGCGTAGCGACCGTGAGACTTCTAATGGTTGTGTACTGGTAACGAGCGTCGACGGCTTCGCCGCCATGATCGCCTTGAAGTGCGAGACCGACTTCGTGGCCAATGGTGCCGACTTCATCGCTCTGACGCAGAGCATCCTTGACGCCGCCATCGCCGCCAAGGCTCAGGACATCGAGGCTGTGAAGGCTCTCGACATCAACGGTCAGACCGCCCAGGAGGCTGTCACACAGCGTTCGGGTATCACCGGTGAGAAGATGGAGCTCGACGGCTACCTGACACTCGAAGGTGAGAACATCGAGGTTTACGACCACATGGGCAAGCACACCCTCTGCACCATGGTCCAGACCAACAAGCCGGCCTCTGAGGCTGGTCACAAGCTGGCCATGCAGGTGGCAGCCATGAAGCCCGTAGCCCTGGATGCCCAGAGCGTCGACCAGAAGATTCTGGACGAGGAGTACAAGACCGCCGTCGAGAAGACCAAGCTCGAGCAGGTTGAGAAGTTCGTTGAGATGAAGGTCAAGAAGGCTGGTATCAACCCCAACCTCGTTGACTCTGAGGACCACATCGAGAGCAACATGGCCAAGGGCTGGCTCACCAAGGAGCAGGCCGACGAGGCTCGCAAGATCATTGCCGAGGCCAAGGTCGAGGGTGAGGCTCAGCTGAAGATGCCCATGATTGAGAACATCGCCAAGGGCCGCGTGCAGAAGTTCCTGAAGGAGAACTGCCTCGTCGACCAGGAGTTCCAGTTCGGCGACGGCGACAAGGCTACTGTCAGCCAGTGGCTCGCCCAGCAGGACAAGGAGCTGAAGATTGTTGCTTTCAAGCGCTTTACACTCGTTGCTGAGTAATTGAAAAAGATTATCTGTCTTTCGTGCTTGGCACTACTACTATGCATCGTCGGTTGCACCCAGCAGCCGACGATGCATTACGTCTATGAGGTGATGAACCCCATGACGCCAGTAAAGAATCAGGGTAAGTCGCAGCTGTGCTGGGCCTACGCCATGCTCGCCGCCATCGAGACCGAGCACCTGCGCTGGGGCGACTCCGTGAACCTGGCGCCGGCCTTCATTGAGCAGAAGCTCAAGCAGGAGCCGCAGGCGCCGAAGTCGGGCCGCGGCATGGGAGCCACGCTGCTGTCGCTCATCCAGAAGTATGGCATCGTGGGCTACGACGCCATGCGCACCGTCGATACGCCAGCGCCACAGTTCGTCTTCATGTACGGCGCCGAATACACCACCCACGAGTTTGCCCGCAGCGTCTGTGCCCCCGGCGAGTACATCTGTCTGACCAGTACCGCCCGCGAGCCCTATAATCAAGAGGTTGAGCTCGACGTTCCCGACAACTGGCTGCACCAGCGCTTTCTGAATATTCACATCGACACGCTGCTCGAGAAGACCGCCCACGCCGTGCGCCGCCACCACGGCGTCTGCTGGGAGAGCCGCAGCCACGCCATGGCCATCGTCGGCATAGCCCACGACGACCAAGGCAAGAAATACTTCGTCATGAAAAACTCGTGGGGCACCAAACGCCCGCACAGAGGGCTTGACTTCCTCTCGTTCGAGGACTTCAAGCGTCAGACCTTAGCCGTTGAAATGCCGAAAGAGGCATTTCGCTAAAAGTCATATCCTAAGTTAATATAGAAGTACGGCTCCTTGGTTCTGTTGCAATAGCCGACGGAAACGCCAAGGTTCACCTGACTGGTCTTGCGGTTGCCCGCCGTCATCACCAGCCGGTAGCCGCTGGTCGTTCCCAGCGTGTCGCCGTCAGCCTGTATCTTTTCGTCGACCAGTCGCGTGGTAGCCGTCTGGTAGAACAGGTCAGTGCGCATCGAGGTGGCTATCTCCTCTTCTTCGCTCGTCGAGATGCTGTCGAGTCGGTTCAGGTGGAATTTGGCCCGCAGGAAAGCAGGAGACAGGCACACTTCTTCACACGCTATTTATTCAGCTTCCACGTCACGCCGTCCTTGGTGTCCTTCACCTCGAAGCCGGCAGCGGCCAGTTCGTCGCGTATCTTGTCGCTGGTGGCCCAGTCCTTGTCTGCCTTGGCCTTGGCGCGCAGCTCGAGCACCATGTCGACCACCTTGCCGAAGGCGGCTTCGCGCTCATCATTAGTGCCGTTCTTCTCGGCCTTCAGTCCGAGGATATCCTCGGCGAAGAGGTGCATCACCTCCTTCAGCTCCTTCAGGCAGTCGGCGCAGATGGTGGCCTTGTGGTCGATGAGCTTGTTGACCACGGTGCAGGTCTCGAACAGGTAGCTGATGACCTGCGGCGTGGCGAAGTCGTCGTTCATGGCGTCATAGCACTTCTCGCGTAGGCTCTTTACCACTTTCTCGGTTTCGACGTCACACTGTGACGTCATAGACGACAGGCGGTCGAGGTCGGCGATGGCGTTCATCAGCTTCTCGAGGCCGCGCTCGGCGGCTACGAGGGCTTCGTTCGAGAAGTCGACGGTGCCGCGGTAGTGGGCGGAGAGCACGAAGAAGCGGATGGTCATCGGCGAGTAGGCTTTCTCCAGCAGCGGGTGGTTGCCGGTGAAGAACTGCTCGAGCGTGATGAAGTTGTTGTACGACTTGCCCATCTTCTGGCCGTTAATGGTCAGCATGTTGTTGTGCATCCAGTACTTCACGGCCTGATGGCCCATCGAGGCCGTGGCCTGGGCAATCTCGCACTCGTGGTGGGGGAACACCAGGTCCATGCCGCCGCCGTGTATGTCGAACGTCTCGCCCAAGTACTTGCGGCCCATGGCCGTGCACTCGCAGTGCCAGCCGGGGAATCCGTCGCTCCAGGGCGATGGCCAGCGCATGATGTGCTCGGGCTGCGCCTTCTTCCACAGGGCGAAGTCGGCCTGGTTGCGCTTCTCGCCCACGCCGGCCAGTTCGCGGCTCTCGTCCTTGATGTTCTCAAGCGAGCGCCCCGAGAGTATGCCGTACTTGTACTTCTTGTTGTAAGCCTCGATGTCGAAATAGACGGAGCCGTTCGACTCGTAGGCGAAGCCGTTGTCGAGGATTTGCTGCACCAGCTGCTGCTGCTCGATGATGTGGCCCGTGGCGTGCGGCTCTATCGAGGGGCGCAGCACGTTGAGCATGTCCATCGCCTGATGGTAGCGGTTGGTGTAGTACTGCGCTATCTCCATCGGCTCCAGCTGCTCCAGCCGCGCTTTCTTGGCAATCTTGTCCTCGCCCTCGTCGGCATCGTGCTCCAGGTGGCCCACGTCGGTGATGTTGCGCACGTAGCGTACCTTATAGCCCAGATGCCTGAGGTAGCGGAACACCAGGTCGAACGTGATGGCGGGACGGGCGTGGCCCAGGTGCGGATCGCCGTAGACGGTGGGACCGCAGACATACATGCCCACATGGGGGGCGTTAATCGGCTCGAAGCGCTCCTTCTGGCGCGTCAGCGTATTGTAAATGACAAGTCTTGATTCCATATTCCTTTTTTTACTTTTTTACCTTTTTACTTTTTTACCTTTTCAAGTTGCAAAGGTACGAATAAGTAAGCAAAACACAAAGGAAAAAGCCATTTTTCTTTTCTAAAAGGTAAAGGCAGAAACTACTTGCACATCTTGCACTTCCTGCCTAACCGTCTGTGCATCAGCGGATATTCAGGTGCAACTTGCCAACGAAAGTCTCACTGGAACCTGCACCTGCCGTGTGGATAAATATGCAGTTGGAAAGGAGCGGCGCTTTTTGCTCAAAACCCGATGGGTTTTAGAAAAAACGCAGCGGGTTTTGCGTAAAAACCGCCCCCTTTTGACGATGCCATCCATCAACCGCATAAACATTCATCCGGTGTATAATTATACGGCCAGGTGCAAGAAGTGCAAGAAGTGCAACATAAAAAGAACGAATGACAATTATACAAAGTCACTGATTGCGATCGAAAATAACCATAGTAGAAAAACTCCAGTTTATCCCCAAACTTTTAACGAAAAAAGTTTGGGGCTTTCACCTTTTTTGTTTACCTTTGCATTTGCAATATGCCACTTGTGGCATTTGCAAGACATATTTGATAGCGCATTTTCGCTTTTCTGAGCATGTGAACTTGGACACTTCACCAGTTGGCTACCGCCAATGAATTTATCAGAAAGTGGGAAACGCTCTCTTGGTGTGTTTTCGTACCATTTACGAAATACTGCCAAGCGGAGTAACGTTCCTTTTCTGTAAATTCAGGGAGTCCAAGCCCCACATGGCAGTTTAGGTAAATGGTGACTCCGCTTTTCTTTTATGCCTTCTTATCACATTATTAACACGTTCCATTTGAGTCAGTGGGGCATAAAAAACAAGTTATGTCAAATAAAATGAATGAGCAAGTGGAACGTAAAGGCAATTTGATTGATAACGTTCCTACTCCGAAGGAAAAGGAGCAAATTGATGGTAAAAAACCAAAAAACAACGGCAAACAACTTCTTATAGAGAAAGGAGGTAAACAATGAAACAGTCTATGACACTTGCAGGAATACTATTTGTAATAGTCTTCTGCCTTGCATCGTGTGGAGGCAATTCCAAGAGTAATGTTAATGTCCCTACCGAATATTGCGAAGAACTTGTTAAACTTGCAGAAAGTGGAAATCCTGAGGCCCAGGCTAATCTTGGCTTTTGCTATGTCAAGGGAGAAGGTGTTTCTCTAAGCCTCGAAGAGGCTGTGAAATGGTTTAAGAAATCTGCCGAACAGAATAATGCAAAAGGACAATTTTATTTGTCAAATGCATATAATCATGGGATGGGGGTTCCGCAAGATTTTAAAGAGTCATTTCGATTGATGAAGGCTTCCGCGAATCAAGGATATGCAAAAGCACAATGCCAATTAGCTGGTTGTTATGATTATGGATTGAATGGTATTACCAAAAACCATGAAGAGGCCATGAAATGGTGGAGAAAAGCAGCAGAACAGGATGATCCCGATGGTCAATGTAATGTTGGTAAAGATTATTTTGAGACCAATAATTACGATGAAGCTTTCAAATGGTTTAAGAAATCTGCCGAACAAGGTTTCTCAGATGGACAACTCTTTTTAGGTATGTGCTATTTTATGGGATTTGGTGTTGAACAAGACAAAACACGTGGTTACGATTTAGTTAAAAGAGCAGCAGAACAAGGCAATCAAGAAGCTGTTCAAGAGTTGGAAATACTAAAAAATAATCTCTAAAATGGCACTTATAAAATGCCCCGAGTGTGGGCAACAAATATCAGACAAGGCAAATGTTTGTCCCAGTTGTGGATGCCCTATCAGCAACCAACAGCAAGGTAACACCCCAATCAACGGGATGCGGATGCTTGATTTTGGTAATGCTATTTTTGATTGCTTTACTAAAAAGTACACGGATTTCAAAGGACGGTCAAGGCGTTCAGAGTTTTTCCCTTTCCTTATAGTGGTGGTGTTTGTCTATGTGTGTTGTCGTTCGGCTTTTGAGGAATTACCACTATTAACTTTAGTTGTTGCCATTATTCTTGACATTCCCTTGATTGCAGTAACAGCAAGACGATTGCACGATGTCGGAAGAAGTGGGTGGTGGATGCTATGTCCTATTTTACCTATCTTTTGGATGTTCAAGGATTCAGATGTTGGAACAAACCAATGGGGTATATCTCCTAAATATCCCGATTGAAATTCAAGAAAGACCGATTAGCAATAGTCGGTCTTTAATTGGCTACATCCATCAAGCGTATCTTTCCGTCTTCTGAGCGAAAGATTCAACTGGTTACAATTTGTCACCGTTTCATTCCTTCCTCTTTCAGACGCCGTTTTTGTTTGTTCTGCGCGTGTCAAAGTAGGGATTCAACGTATTTGTATCTTGTTGACTTATAGCAACATAACCATTATGGAGCGTGTCAAAGACGATGAGGGTATTGCGGAGGGCGATGTTTTTTTTGTATCTTTGCAGGCAGATAACAATTAAAACAATCAAGACTATGGTAAAAGGAAAATCAACCTGCAAGACTTTGAAGGCCATCCGCAGACAAATTGCACAGGCCAACGACATTAAGTATGAACCGCGCGAATGCCACTACGAAGGGCCGTGTCAGGGCACCTGTCCCGCCTGCGAGGCTGAGGTGCGCTATCTGGAACAGCAGCTCGGGCTGCGGCGGCAATTAGGACGCGCAGTGTCGCTAATCGGCGTGTCGGTCGGACTACTCTCGGCCTGTACCCAGTCGAGTACGAAGGTCATCACGAACAAGCCCGAATTGACGGAGGGCGATGTGGAGTATGCAGATACTACTACCGAACGTATGGTAGTAGGCAAAGTGGCCGTACCCGAAGAGCCTGACACAGCGAGCTTCGTTGAAGAGCAGCGTTCTCAGAAAGCAGCCCGACCCCAGAAAGCTCCGCTCGTAACGCAAGAGGAACAGGAAGATGATGAAGGTGTGGTGCTCAGATCTGGTGAAGTGGTCGTCGAACCACAGGTTGCTCCTGATACCACAAAGATATTCGGCGACATAGCCGAGCAGATGCCGATGTTCCAGGGTGGCGACAGGAAACTGATGGAGTACTTAGAGAATAACGTGCAATACCCGCCGGAGTGCGAAGAGACCTGCGTTCAGGGCCGCGTTGTCGTGACCTTCCTCGTGGAGCGCGACGGCAGTATCAGCAATGCGAAAGTCGTCAAGAGCGTCCATCCGCTGCTCGATGCCGAGGCGCTGCGCGTGGTTGAGGCTATGCCCAAGTGGATACCAGGCCGGCAGAACGGCGTGACTGTCGCTGTGAAATATACGATTCCCGTCACATATCGTCTGAAATGAAAGTGCCTCTCTTCAGCGACTTTGATGAGTTTCACTACCGGAAATCCAAAAAATGATGGTTTCCCAAGGTAAAACCAAAAAAAAGTATTACCTTTGCAACCGTTTTACATAAAGACTGAAGAAAAATGGGAAAAGTAATACTTACCGGCGACCGTCCTACGGGTAAGCTCCACCTGGGCCACTACGTGGGTTCGCTGCGCCGCCGCGTAGAGCTGCAGAATGCAGGCGACTACGACCGTATGTTTGTTTTCATGGCTGACGTTCAGGCACTTACCGACAATGCTGACAATCCGGAGAAAATCCGCCAGAACATTATCAACGTAGCCCTCGACTACCTGTCGGCCGGGCTCGACCCCGCGAAGTGTACGATATTCATACAGAGTCAGATTGCCGAACTGGCCGAGCTGACCACCTATTTTATGAACCTCATCTCCGTGAGCCGCGTGCAGCGTAACCCGACGGTGAAGACCGAAATCAAGATGCGCGGCTTTGAGGGCGAGAGCGTTCCCTTGGGTTTCTTCTGCTACCCCGTCTCGCAGGCAGCCGACATTGCACTGTTCAAGTCGACGACGGTGCCTGTTGGCGAGGACCAGGAGCCGATGCTCGAGGTGACGCGCGAGCTGGTGAACCGCTTCAACAATACGTATGCCCCTGTTCTGGTGGAGCCCAACATCATGCTGCCTGAGAACCAGACGGCCCGCCGTCTGCCCGGCACCGACGGCAAGGAGAAGATGTCGAAGTCGCTCGGCAACTGCATCTACCTGAGCGACTCGAAGGACGAGCTGTGGCAGAAGGTGCGCTCGATGTACACCGACCCCCTGCACCTGAACGTCAGCGACCCCGGCCACGTGGAGGGCAACGCCGTGTTCACGTATCTCGACGCCTTCTCGTGCGACCAGGACTTCCGTGACTTCTGGCCCGAGTACCAGAACCTCGACGAGCTGAAGGAGCACTACCAGCGCGGCGGTCTGGGCGACATGAAGTGCAAGAAGTTCCTGAACGAGGTGCTCAACAAGATTCTCGAGCCGATGCGCCAGCGCCGTGCTGAGCTGGAGACCGACATTGCCGAGATTCAGAACATCCTGAAGCGCGGCACCGAGCAGGCCCGCGAAGTGGGTGCCCAGACGATGGACGAGGTCAGGAAGGCCATGCGCATCGACTACTTCAACGACTCCACGATGTGGAAATTATGATGAACAGTGCAGAGTGTGAGGCGCTTCTTGCGTCGCATGGCATTAAGCCGACGGCAAACCGCATTGTCGTGGCTCGAACATTGGCCGCCGCTGAGCGGCCAATGTCGTTGACGGAGCTGGAGTACAAGATCCTGTCTATCGACAAGTCGGGCGTGTTCCGCGCGCTGACGCTGTTCCGCGAGCACCACCTGGTACACGTCATCGAGGACGGTGGCGACGGTGTGCGCTACGAACTGTGCCACAGCCACGACGGACATACCGAGGACGACGACCAGCACGTACACTTCTACTGCGAGCGGTGCCACCGCACCTTCTGCCTGACCGATATGCCCATCCCCACGGTCGGTCTGCCTGCGGGCTACGAGCTGCACGACATCAACTATATGGCTAAGGGCCTATGTCCAGAGTGCTCCTCAGCCTGCTGACGCTCCTGGCCGCCACGAGCCACGCCCAGGACGCCGTGACGACGGTGGTGGCCGACGCCGAGACTCACCTGCCCGTGAGCCATGCCTCGCTCTATACCAAGGAGGGCGGCCGCTTCCGCTCGGTGATAACCAACGGGCAGGGCGTTGCCCGGGTGGGGTTCCAGTTCCAGCGGCTCACCGTCAGCCATCTGAACTACGAGCGGCTCATCGTCAGGCAGTTGGCCGACACGATATTCCTGAAGCCGAAGTATCTGAGCACCGGCGAGGTGGTGGTCACCAACAAGGAGCCTGAGTGGATTCGCCGCTGCCTGAAGCAGACCGTCAGGCGCAAGACCCAGAACTACTTCACCCACGACGGCTGCGAGCAGCTGGACTACCACACGCAGAGCATGGGGCGCGACAACATCTACCGCTTCCACCTGCAGGGACTGCTGCGGACGAAATGCCCCGGCCGCAAGCGCTACGAGCTGCACTGTGACAGCGCCGACGCCCACATCGTAGCCTCCGACTCCACGCGGCTCACCGACACGCAGAACCTGCGCCGTATGCTCTACGAGGACTTCATGGAAGACCTGACGCGCGACTTCATCGGCGACCACCGCTTCTACCACTATGCCGACTACGAGGGCGCGAACAGGAACGAGGTGAAGCTCAGCTTCAAGGCCAAGCGCAACAGCGACGACCGCGGCTGGATGATTCTCGACACCGTGCGCTGCGTCGTCAAGAGTGCCTACCGCTCGACGGGCACGAAGACCAACCGCCATGAGCGCATAGGCACCATGATGTACAACGTGGCCCGCATTTTCGGCTACCGCGTCGATACGTTCACCCGCGACTACCGCGTCAGCTACGGCGAGCGCCCCGACGGTACGCTCTACCCCGCCGAGGTGCGCTACAAGATGTACTACGCCGGCCGCGACGGCGACTCCACGAAAGAGGAGGCTGAATTCAGCCAGCAGACGGGCGGCGGATTCCCCAACATGGAGGCCACGCTGACGCTCTCTCCCACCACCCATCACCTATCACCCACCACCCAAATCTGGCACCAGTTGCCCCCGTCGTGGTACGTCACCTTCAACAGCGAAGCCGACCGCCAGCTGGAGGTGCAGCTGTCGAACCTGCCCGCCACGTTCAGCATCTTCGACGAGCAGCCGTAAGAAAAATATTCTTTTTTTTCTGTTTCCCTGTAGTTTTTTGTACCTTTGCCGCGTCTAATGGGTAAAGATTCAGAAAACAGAACGACAATGACGACATTAGAACAAAAGTTTGCGCAAACCGTTGCAGAACACAAGAGCACCATCTACACCGTGTGCTATATGTTCTCGCAGGATGCCG
>CAMHHO010000020.1:0-37093 GCA_946184965.1 uncultured Prevotellaceae bacterium
GCCACAGCGAAGCCATCATTACGCAGGACGAACAGACCGCCCGTAAGTTCCAGGCTCATGTCGACGCGGCCTGCGTCTACTGGAACGCGCCGACCAGCTTCACCGACGGCGCACAGTTCGGCCTCGGTGCCGAGATTGGCATCTCCACACAGAAACTCGGCCCCCGCGGCCCGATGGCCTTGGAGGAGATTACGACCTATAAATGGCTGATTGAAGGCGAAGGCCAGACGCGGCCTTAGTATTTCTCCCAGAGCCGCTCCTCGAGGAAGCGCTCCACAGCCCGGCGAATGGACGTCAGTCCGAAGTCTGCCGGGTTGACATCTTCAACAGGAATCCATAGGCAGTCGGCGGCATCGTCGGCTGCCTTTGGTTTAGCGTCGTCGCCGACACGCACCAGGAAGTCGGCATCGAGCGTGTGGATGACCATTCCGCTATACAGATACTGGTTGGGCACCGAGAACAGGTAGGTCACCTCGTCTACCTCCAAGCCCGTCTCCTCCATGATCTCACGGCGCATACCTTCCTCGACGGTCTCATACATATCGACAAAGCCACCCACGAGGTCGAGCGTGCCCTTGGCGGGCTCTTTCCCCCGACGGGCCACGAGCAGCTCGTTGCGGCTGTTCAGGATGAAGGCCGCCGTTGCCGCCGAGGGATTGGCATAATACACGAAGCCGCAGTCCTGGCACTGCTTGCTCTTGAAGTTGTGCTCCGTCCAGCGGGCACTGCCGCACACCGGACAGAACTTGAATTTCTCTAACGGATGTCCCATTTTCACCAATTGTCTGTACGGAAGGGGAACAGCGGCAGATTGGCGCCGTTCTTCACATTGCCCAACTGGAAGTTGCGGAAACAATAGCGCACGGCCACGGGCTGCCTGACCTCGGGACTTGTCACGATAATCGCCTCGTCCCAGTAGCCACCGCCGGGCTGCCAGAAGTGCTGCGCACGGGCAGGATGGAACACGCGGTCGGCACCGGCCACCTCGAAGCCTGCTATCTGCTCAAAGGGTGCGTCGGTATGGTAGTTGTCCTGAAGGTGGATGAAGACGGTGTCGCCTTTGACCGTCATATCCTTATACCTCGAACTCTTGTAGAGCACCTGCCCGAAACCATAGTCGCGGTTCAGCGCCGTCCAGGCCAGCCGCTCGCCCACCTGCTGCTTCTGCGCCGGGTGTATCTGCGTCGTCTCGTAGGGGTAGACCAGGTCGTTGGTGCAAACCAGCGAGCTGTTGGGTATCATCTCCGCCGCCCGCTGCTGCTGTTCGCGGAGCAGCGCACCCTGCGTACCGTTCACGTCGTCGTAGTGGTAGGGTGCTATCTCGACGAAGTAGAACGGAATCTCGCCCAAGGCAAACTGCTGGCGCCACTGCTCGACGAGCAACTTCAGCCGTTCGGAATATTGGTTACCGGGGTCGCCGACATTCGAGCAGCCCTGATAGAACAGGATGCCCTTCACCGTACTGTTTAGGATGGGGCTGAACGTGCCGTTGCCCCAGACCAGCGCCCGATGGTAGTCCCATTCCGGCTTGAAGGCCACGATGCCGGCCGAGTCGGTAGGCTCCTTGGTGTGCCGCTGCAGGTTCTCCTTCGTCAGCCAGCTCTCCACGCGCGAACCGCCCTTGTTGGCCTCGATGATGCCAATGGGGATGTCCAAGGCCTGGTGCAGCGTGCGGGCAAAGAAGTAGCCCGTGGCCGAGAAGTCGCTTACCGTCTGCGGCCCGCACTCACGCCACTCGCACTGCGCATCAGCCTGAGGCTCCATGCGCATGATGCTCGGCACCTTCACGCTGCGCACGGCACGGTGGTTGCGGGCATCGACGACGGCCTGGTTATAGCCCTCGACGGGACAGCCCCAGAAGCCCTTGACGGGCATCTCCATATTCGACTGACCGGCGCACACCCACACCTCGCCGCTCAAGACGTTGCGGATGGTCTGCGGTCCGTCGCCGTCGTCGAAGGTCAGCGTCAGCGGCTCATACGATGCCTTCGGTGTCCTGACCTTTGCTATCCACGCGCCGTCCTTGGCGGCCTTCACCGTCGTGACATCACTGCTCCACGACGTCGTCACCTTCACCTGGGCGCCGGGCTTGGCCCAGCCCCAGAGGCGGGCCTCCGTCAGCTGCTGCAACACCATGTTGTCGCCTACGAGGTGCGACAACCTCACCTTTGCCTGTGCCGACAAAGCAACAAGGGCCATCAGCGCCAGGAAGAGTCTCTTCTTCATATTTTCAATGATTATCGTTCTATACGTCAATTTTGGAAATAGCAGCCAAGGCGTCCTCGCCACGGTCAACCGCCGACAACACGTCGAACACGCGGTCGCTCCAGCCGGCAATGAGATAGACATCGCCCGAGACAAGGCGCAGCGGTAACTGACCATAGCCGACGAGGTCGAACAGGTAGAGCTTGGCATCAGGCGCAATGCGCTTGTACTTCTTCCAGTAGAATTCAATGTCCTGTTGGCGGCCCGTGCTGTCCCACATCTGCAGGTCGGTGAACATCATCACCTTGTCCATCACCATGTTGTTGTTGATGAGCCAGTCGATGACCTTATAGCCGTTGGTGCTGTAGCCTACGGAGTTGGCAATCTTCTCCAACTGCCGGGTCGCCATCAGGATATTGTCGTTGGGCATGTTCACGGTTTTCCAGTAGTCGCCAAAGATGCCTGTGACCACCTGCTTACAGCGGTTTCTGAGAAGCATGGCCAGCAGCAGGCCAATGTCGTAATTGCGAACCGTACTGCGCTTGCTGATGGGCGTCCACATCGAGCCGCTGACGTCAGATGCCAGCAGCACGCGGGTATGCTCATCGAAGCCCTCGATGTTGTTGGCCGAATATTTCACTGCCTTCTCCAGGGCTGTCATCACGGTCTGCGTATGCAGTGAGGTCACCTCCTCCAGTTCACGGTAGGCCGAGAGATAGCGGAAAGGCAACTGTTTGGCGCCAGCCACCTGCGCGGCTTCCGACAGGCGGTCGGCTACACGTCCGACGTCCTCCTGCGACACGTCGGCCTGCAGCATGTTGCGCAGGTTGCGCAACAATGCCATATAGCCCAGCTTGCCACTGCGAATCAGCTCCTCCCACTTTGCACGGAAGGCCTCTTTCTTGTGCTCAGGACTCTCAAACGACTGCTGGCCAAGGGCGGAGAGCTCGGTCTCCCACGTATAGGGAATGGCCAACTGGCGGTTCACAATCTTGTCGAACAGCGCCTGCTGCCCGGCGTCCTTCGCCTTGGGGTGAACCAGGAAGAGGGCGTCGCGCAGCTTCACTTCCAGCGTGTCGCGGTCGTACTTGGCAAACTGATACTCGTCAAAGCGGTTGAAGGCGCGCTGCAGCCCATTCTGTATCTGGCGCGACAGGTGGCCGAGCTTCTTGCGGACATCGTCCGACGGGTTGCGCCACTGGTAGCACATCAGCAGCTCCATAATCTCGTCGGCCCGCAGCACCGTCTTCTCAACGGCACGCGCTACGAGGCTGTCGCCGTTGTGGACCTTGGCCAGTTCGACGAGCAATAGTAACGGAATGCTACGGAGGTGCATCTCCGTGCGGGTGTAGACGGCAAGTCGGGCGACGAACTCCGGCGACACCTTACCCACGAGCTGGGCAATGCGCTCGACCCGCGCGTCCTCCTTCTCATAGGTCGTATCGCTGAGCGATGCCGTCACCACGGCGGTATAGAGCTCCAACTCGGGCGTCATGGCGTAGGCCTTGCCACCCTCGTGGTTCTCTATGGTGTCCATCCCCTTCAGCTTTGAATTATAGTTCATCTTAGTTACGGTATTATAAAAAGAAAAAGGTGGCAGTGCAACAATCGCAAGGAGACTTTGGACCAGAGTCCAGGAATTTCTAAAAGAAACTAACGAAGTAACCCCTCGCTACGGCAACTGCCACCTTATTATATTATTATTTCATCACCTCCACGATGGCCTCGCCCGTGCAGGCATTGGGCTGCTGGATGTGCAGCATCTGACAGATGGTCGGGGCGATATCGTTGATGTGAACCTCGCGCGACGTAGCCCCGTGGCTGACATTCCAGCCGAAGAACAGCAGGGGGATATGGGCGTCGTAGGGATTCCACTCGCCGTGAGTGGTGCCGATGGGCGACGACGATGAGCCGAACGAGTAGTAGCCCGGATCGGGCACAACAAGAATGTCGCCGGCCCGGCGGTAGTGATAGCCCATGAGGGCACGGTCGCGGATGACGGGCGGCAGCGCCTGCTGGGCGGCACGCTCAAAGTCGACGACGAAGCTGACGTGGGGCGTCTGGCGCAGGCACTCGATGGCCGTGGCCTTCACCTGCTCGTAGTCAAGCCCTTGTGCGGCAATGGCCGGACGGTTGAGGTAGTAGCGGTAGTCCATCTCGGCCATGATGACGGGCTTCGTATTGCCGAATTTCTTGGCGATATAGGCCTCGACGCTGTTCTTCACGCCCGGGGTCTCCCACTTGCCGGCGGGCATCTTGTGGTCCTGCATGAACTGCGAGTTGTGGGCGGCACCGTGGTCGGCAGTCAGGAAGAGCAGGTAGTTGCCGCGCCCCACCTGGGCGTCGAGGGCCTTCAGCAGACGACCCAGGTCGCGGTCGAGCTGCAGGTAGGCCTGGTCGGTCTGGTCGCCCCGTGTACCGTATTTATGTCCGATGACGTCGGTCTGTGAGTAGCTGACGCAGAGCATGTCGGTGCGCGGCCCCTTGCCTAAGCGCTCACCCTTCAGGGCAGCTATGGCCATATCGGTGGTGATGGTGCCGCAGAGGGGGTAGAGGCCGATGTCCTCGCCCGCCTTCTGCACGTCGCGGTTCTGCTTCAGGCGGCGGTTCTCCTGCTTGGCCCAGTCGGGCAGCTCGGTCATGTAGTATGTCGAGGTGATAAACTGCCCGTTCTTCGTGTCAAGCCAGTAAGCGGCGTTAGCCGAGTGGCCTGCAGGCAGTATGGCGGCACGGTCCTTATAGCTGATGCCGATGACCTTCGACACGAAGTCGGTGTGCAGCCGCAGCTGGTCGCCTATGGTTGTCGAGAGCATGTTGCGGGGCGACATCCGGCCTTTCTTCTGGTTGTCGGTGCCCACGACGCTGACGGTCGAGTCATCCGTGCAGTAGGTTCTGCGGCCGTCGATGTAGAAGGTGTTGCCGCAAATACCATGGAAGGCGGGCGTCGTGCCGGTATAGGCTGACGTATGGCCGATGGCGGTAATGGTGGGGAAATAGTTGATGAGACAGTTGTCGCACGAGAAACCGTCATCAATCAGGCGGCGGAAGCCGTCGCCTGTGAACTTAT
Organism: uncultured Prevotellaceae bacterium; assembly: GCA_946184965.1. Lineage (GTDB taxonomy): Bacteria > Bacteroidota > Bacteroidia > Bacteroidales > Bacteroidaceae > Prevotella. The sequence continues at coordinate 5,273 of CAMHHO010000020.1, forward strand.
CGTAGTAACGCGACAGGTAGTCCCAGCGCATCTGGTCGACCACGATGCCCACCACCAGTTTCGGCTGCTGCCCGAACTGTGGCTGGGCTGCCAACGCCACCGTCTGGGCGGCAATCATGACCAACAATAGGAGTATCTTTTTCATCACTTAGCTGTTTTTGGGGGCAAAGATACAAAAAAAGGCGATAAGAACAAAACAAACGCCCCTTTTTTTGATGCCCGCCTGTAGGCAATTGGGCGTAAGCGGCGTCTTTAGGGAAAAAATTTGGTGGTTTCAAATATATATTGTATCTTTGCAGCATTCTTCCCGAAAGAACAAAAGCAGATACAAACCTATGACAATGGAATCGAAGGTGCTGCACGAGATAACGCCGCTCGGCGAGCACGACTTCATGTACGTGGCCGACCGCCACAAGAAGGAGTTCACCTACCCCATCCACCAGCACAACCTGTTCGAGCTGAACTTCGTCGAGCAGGCAGCGGGCTGCCGCCGGGTGGTGGGCGACTCAAGCGAGGTGATAGGCGACTACGACCTGGTGCTCATCACCAGCCCCGACCTGGAGCATGTCTGGGAGCAGCACGAGTGCCACAGTCAGGACATCCACGAAGTGACCGTCCAGTTCTACCTCGACTTCGAGCGCGAGGGGTCGCCGCTGAAGACCAACCCCTTCCGCTCCATCTACCGGATGCTGGTGCGCGCCAAGCACGGGCTGGCGTTCCCCATGCAGGCCGTCATGGCCATCTACCAGCGGCTCGTCCGCCTGTCGGCCATCGAGGAGAGCTTCCTGATGGTCCATGAACTGTTCTATATTCTCTACGAACTGTCGAAGTATGACGATGCCCGCGAGCTGTCGTCGTCGGCCTTTGCCAAGGTCAGCATCGAGAGCGACTCACGGCGCGTGCTGAAGGTAAAAAACCACATAGCCACCCACATCACCGACGACCTGCGACTTGAGGACTTGTCGTCGATGATCGGTATGACGCCGTCGGCCTTCAGCCGCTTCTTCAAGCTCCACACGGGCAAGAACCTGAGCGAGTATATCGTCGACATCCGACTGGGCAACGCTGCGCGCCGCCTGATCGACACCACCGACACCGTGAGCGAGATCTGCTACTGCTGCGGATTCAACACGCTGAGCAACTTCAACCGCCTGTTTCGCAAGCGCAAGGGCTGCAGTCCTACGGAGTTCCGCGAGAAATACTGTAAGACGAAGGTCATCATCTGAGAAATGGGACGTTCATGGAAAGTGTCAGCATCAAGCAAGATTAAGGGTGGCCATTTCGGCGAAAAGCCATACCTTTGTACCCAGAAAACCGCATTAACTAAAAACACGATGAAAAAGACTGTCATCCTTTCAGGAGCAATGCTCCTCGCCTCCGCCCTTCCGGCAGCTGCCTGGCAGGGCGACGTCACTGTTGAGACCCCCACGCTGCAACTGCTGCTGCATGCCCGGGAGGGTCAGGATCTGCACATGGCCTACTTCGGCGACAAGACGGCCTCGCTGAAGGAATTGCGCGATGCCGGCGACGACCTTAACTTCCCGGCACTGCCGGCCTTCGGCACCGTCGATGCCATCCATCTGCCCGCCATCCAGGTGGAGCACGCCGGCGGCGACCAGAACCTTGAACTGCAAGTCACCGACTACAGCAAGACGACCGACGGCGACGCCACCGTCCACACGTTCACGATGAAGGACCGCCTGCTGCCCGTCACGGTGAAGCTCTACTATAAAGCATATAATAAGGTGGACGTCATCGAGACCTGGACCAGCATCGAGCACCAGGAGAAGCGCGCCGTCACGCTGAAGCGCTACGACTCGGGCCATCTGGCACTGCGCCAGGGCGACGTCTGGGTGACCCACCTCCACGGCGACTGGGCTACGGAAGCCGAAGTGACGCAGGAGCCGCTGACGCGCGGCATAAAGGTGATACGCAACTCCGACGGTGCCCGCAACTCCCACCTCGACGCCCCCGAGCTGATGCTCTCGCTCGACGGGAAGCCGCAGGAGAACCAGGGCCGCACTATCGGCGCCGCCCTCTGCTGGAACGGCAACTTCGAACTGCGGCTGAACACCACCGACAACCGCCAGCACCACTTCTACGCCGGTATCGACCCGACAGCCGGGCACTACGTGCTGGAGCCTAAGCAGACCTTCGAGACGCCCCATCTAGCGCTGACCTACTCAAACGAGGGCATGAGTGGCGTGAGCCGTAACTTCCACCGCTGGGCACGCACCTGCGGCATGTTCCACCGGGGCATGAACGTGGGCGACATCCTGCTCAACTCCTGGGAGGGCCTCTACTTCGACATCAACGAGGAACGCATGGTGCAGATGATGGACGACATCGCGAAGTTCGGCGGCGAGCTGTTCGTCATGGACGACGGCTGGTTTGGCGACAAGTACCCACGCAAGGACGACACCACGTCGCTCGGCGACTGGGTGGTCGACCGCCAGAAGCTGCCCAACGGCCTTGGCGCGCTCTGCAGTGCCGCTAAGGCGAAGGGCATCAAGTTCGGCATCTGGATTGAGCCTGAAATGGCCAACACCAAGAGCGAACTCTACGAGAAGCACCCCGACTGGGTGCTGCAGACCAAGGGCCGCCAGCTGAAGCAGGGCCGTGGTGGTACGCAGGTGGTGCTCGACCTGACCAACCCCCGCGTGCAGGACTTCGTCTTCGGCGTGGTCGACAACCTGTTGACCGAGAACCCCGACATAGCCTATATCAAGTGGGACGCCAACTGCGCCATCCAAAACTACGGCTCGCTCTACCTGCCCGCCAACAAGCAGTCGAACCTCTACGTCGACTACCAGCTGGGACTGCTGAAGGTGCTCAAGCGCGTGCGCCAGAAGTACCCGCAGGTGGTCATCCAGGACTGCGCCTCGGGCGGTGGCCGTGCCAACTACGGTCTGCTGCCCTACTACGACGAGTTCTGGGTCAGCGACAACACCGACGCCCTGCAGCGCGTCTACATACAGTGGGGGACGTCGATGTTCTTCCCCGCCAACGCCATGGCCGCCCACATCAACCACTGCCCCTACTGGAACACCGGCGGGCGCACCATTCCCGTGAAGTTCCGCTGCGACGTGGCCATGAGCGGCCGGCTCGGCATGGAGCTGCAGCCTAAGGACATGACCGACGAGGAGCGCCAGCAGTGTACCACCTGCTTCAAGGACTACAAGCAGCTGCGCCCTACCATACAGACGGGTAACCTCTACCGCCTGCTGTCGCCCTACGACCGCCGGGGCGTGGCCTCGCTGATGTATACCGACGATGCCCGCTCAACAGCCGTGCTCTTCGTCTACAAGACAGAGAACTTCGCCGGGCAGCCCCTGCCCCGCATCCGCCTGGCCGGACTCAACCCAGACAAGACCTACACCCTCACCGAGCGCAACGTGCGCACCGGCCAGCGTCCCTGCCAGCTCAACGGCAAGCAGTTCACGGGCCGCTTCCTGATGAACGTCGGTGTCGAGATGCCCTTGAGAGAAGAATATTCCAGCCGTGTGTTTGAACTGAAATAACATGACGCCATGACAGACTTCCAACAAAGAGTAAAGGCCCTGCGCGAACGCCACGAGGCACTGCTGGCCCGCAAGAACGAACCGGTTCCTTATGGAAACGGCATCTACGAGAAGTTCCGCTACCCCATCCTGACTGCCGAGCACACGCCGCTTGAGTGGCGCTACGACTTCTCGGAGCAGGACAACCCCCACCTCATGCAGCGCATCATGATAAATGCCGTGCTCAATGCCGGCGCCATCAAGATGGACGGCAAGTACCTGCTGGTATGCCGCGTCGAGGGCGCCGACCGCAAGTCGTTCTTCGCCGTGGCCGAGAGCCCCGACGGCATCAACGGCTGGCGCTTCTGGCCCGAGCCTATCACCATGCCCGACACCGACGACCCCGCTACCAACGTCTACGACATGCGCCTCACCCGCCACGAGGACGGCTGGATCTACGGCGTCTTCTGTGCCGAGCGCCACGACCCTTCAAAGCCTGCCGACCTCAGCGCCGCCACAGCCACCGCCGGCATCGCCCGCACCCACGACCTTGTCAGCTGGGAGCGGCTGCCCGACCTCGTCTCGCCCTCGCAGCAGCGCAACGTCGTGCTCCACCCGGAGTTCGTCGACGGGCGCTACGCCTTCTACACCCGTCCGCAGGACGGCTTCATCGACACCGGCTCTGGCGGCGGCATCGGCTGGGCACTCGTCGATGACATCACCCACGCCGAGGTGCGCGACGAGCGCATCATCAACGCCCGCCACTACCACACCATCACCGAGGTGAAGAACGGCGAGGGTCCCCACCCGCTGAAGACGCCCAAGGGCTGGCTCCATCTAGCCCACGGTGTGCGCGGCACCGCCGACGGCCTGCGCTACGTGCTGTATATGTATATGACAGCCCTCGACGACCCCACCCGCGTCATCGCCCAGCCCGGCGGCTACTTCCTCGTACCCGAGGGGCAGGAGTACGTCGGCGACGTGATGAACGTAGCCTTCGCCAACGGCTGGATCATGGACGACGACGGGCGCGTGCTCATCTACTACGCTACCGCCGACACCCGTCTCCACGTAGCCGTCTCCGACGTAGACCGCCTCTCCGACTACTGCCTCCACACCCCTGAGGACGGCCTCACCACCGCCGCCAGCGTGGAGACCATCAAGCGGCTCATCGCCAAGAACAACGAAACATCGAAACATCGAAATAACAAAACAACTAAACAACAATGGCAACACTAAAAGAGAAAATAGGCTACGCCTTAGGCGACGCCGCCGCCGGCGGCATCACGTGGAAAGTTATGTCGATAGCCTTCCCGCTGTTCTTCACCAACGTCTTCGGACTGACCTTTGCAGACGCGGCAACGCTGATGCTCATCGCCCGCATGTTCGACGTTGTCACCGACCCGCTGATGGGCTCGCTGGCCGACCGCACGCAGTCGCGCTGGGGCACCTACCGCCCGTGGCTCATCTACGGCGCTGTGCCCCTGGGCCTCATCTTCGCCCTGCTGCTCTACACGCCCGACTTCGGTCCCGTTGGCAAGCGCATCTGGGCCTACTCGCTCTACCTGCTGATGATGGCCGTCTACACTGCCGTCAATGTGCCCTACGGCTCGCTGCTCGGCGTGATGACCGACGACGACAACGAGAAGAACCAGTTCTCGTCGTTCCGCATGGTGGGCGCCTACGCCATGGGCTTCATCACACTGCTGTCGTTCCCCTACCTGCAGAAGATGGTGGGCGGCACCGACCAGCACCAGTACGCCGTGCTGGGAGCCTTCTTCGGACTGCTGGCCACCATCGGCACACTGGCCTGCGGACTGCTGACGAAGGAACGGCTGAAGCCCGTGCGCGCCGAGAAGTTCTCGTTCAAGCCATTCGCCGACCTCTTCCACAACAAGCCGTGGATCATCCTGACGCTCATCGGCATCTGCACCAACTTCTTCAACGGCTTCCGCTACGCCGTGGCCGGCTATATGTTTGAGTACTGTCTGAAGGGCGACGTCACCGTCAGCGGACTCATCATCAACTACACCGTCTTCATGACCTTCGGCGAGCTGACGTGCATGGTCTTCGGCGGCCTGTCGCCCAAGTTCACCAAGTGGATCGGCTCGAAGCGCGGCGCATTCATCGCCGCCGCCGTCATCTGCCTCGTCTTCTCCGTTGGCTTCTTCTTCATCCCCATGAGTCCCGACTATATCTGGGTGATGGTGGCCCTAGTCATCCTCACCAGCGTGGGCATCGGCCTCTACTCGCCCCTGCTCTGGTCGATGTATGCCGACGTGGCCGACTACGCCACCGAGAAGAACGGCACCTCATCGACGGGACTTATCTTCTCCAGCGGAACGATGGCCCAGAAGTTCGGCACGGCCATCAGCGGCTCGCTCGTAGCCCTCTTCCTCGGACTGGCCGGCGCCAGCATGATGACCGACGAGATGGGCAACACGATGGTCGACCCCGCCAGCATCACCGACTCGGTGCTCTCGATGGTGTGGAGCCTATTCTCGCTCTTCCCCGCCGTCATCGCCCTTATCATGATTGGCCTCACCTATATCTATCCCATCAAGAAATAGCCCTATGCCCACCTGTCCTCCCCTATGCAGCGACACCGTCGCAGCCATGAAAGCAGAAATGCAGGAAGTCCTGACGCAGAACATCCTGCCCTTCTGGATGGACAAGATGCAGGACCGCGAGCGCGGCGGCTTCTACGGCCAGATGACCGGCCGCTACGAACTGCGCCCCGACGCCCCCAAGGGCGCCATCCTCAACGCCCGCATCCTCTGGTCGTTCTCAGCCGCCTACCGCGTGCTGCGCCGACCGGAGTACCTCGAAATGGCCCGGCGCGCCAAGGACTACTTCGTGGCCCACTTCATCGACCTTGACTACGGCGGCGTCTACTGGAGCCTCGATGCCGAGGGCCGACCCCTCGACACCAAGAAGCAGTTCTACGCCCTGGGGTTCGCCCTCTACGCCCTCTCGGAGTATGCCCGCGCCACCGCCGACAGCGAGGCGCTCGGCTATGCCCTTAGGCTCTTCGACTGCATCGAGCAGCACGCCCTCGACCCGCAGCATGGCGGATACATCGAGGCCACTACGCGCGACTGGCAACCCATTGCCGACATGCGCCTCAGCGACCTCGACCAGAACTACCCCAAGTCGCAGAACACCCACCTCCACATCCTCGAGCCCTACACCAACCTCCTCCGCGCCCTACAGGAGCTCCGCCCCTCCGGCTCTCCAAGTCCCTCCAGTTCTCCAAGCCCCTCCTGTTCGCTGTGCAGCGGCGGTGCCGCTGCCCCCCTCGCTGTCCCCGATGCCCCCCTCGCCGCCGTCTCCGCCGCCCTCCGCCGCCTCATCGCCATCTTCACCGCCCGCATCCTCAACCCCGAGACCCACCACCTCGACCTCTTCTTCGAGATGGACTGGACGCGCGGCGGCGGCCGCCTCGAGAGCTACGGCCACGACATAGAATGCTCCTGGCTGCTGCATGAGGCCGCCCTCGTGCTGGGCGACGCCGACGTGCTGGCCCAAGTCGAGCCTGTGGTGAGAATGGTGGCGAAAGCCAGCGAGAAGGGCCTCAACGCCGACGGCTCGATGACCCACGAGGCCAACCTCGACACCGGCTACGTCGACGCCGACCGCCACTGGTGGGTACAGGCCGAGAACGTCGTGGGCTGGATGAACATCTACCAGCACTTCGGCGATGCCTCAGCCCTCGACAAGGCCCAGCGCTGCTGGCAGTACATCAAGGAGCAGCTCATCGACCGCGAGCACGGCGAGTGGTACTGGAGCCGCCGTCCCGACGGCACCGTCAACCAGGACGACGACCACGCCGGCTTCTGGAAGTGCCCCTATCACAACTCGCGAATGTGTCTTGAAATCATAGAACGAAAGGGATAAAGGTAAAAAAGTAAAAAGGTAAAAAGGTAAAGGTTGAATGTTCAAGTTTGAACCTATCATACAGACCAAGCTCTGGGGCGGCAGCAAGATAGCGCGCCTCAAGGGCATCAGCGACCGCAACGACATCGGCGAAAGCTGGGAAATATCGGGCGTCGAGGGCTTTGAGTCCGTCGTGGCCGAAGGTCCATACCGTGGCATGCCCCTCAACCGGCTCGTCGCCACACTGAAGGAGCAGCTCGTGGGCCGCAGCGTCTACCAGCGCCACGGCAACCAGTTCCCGCTGCTCTTCAAGTTTATCGACGCCTGCGACGACCTCTCCATACAGGTACACCCCGACGACGAGGCAGCCCGCCGCAACGGACTGCAGAGCGGAAAGACCGAGATGTGGTACGTACTGCCTTCGGCACCCGGTGCCCGACTCTACAACGGTCTGGCAGTACAGACAGATGCCGAGGGGCTCAGGCGGATGGTGGCCGACAAGACCATCATGCAGGCCCTGGCACAGTATGAAATCAGCGAGGGCGACGTCTTCTTCATTCCCGCCGGCCGCATCCACGCCATCGGCGCCGGCTGCATGGTGGCCGAGATTCAGCAGACCAGCGACACCACCTACCGTCTCTACGACTACGACCGCCGCGACCGCGACGGCCACCTGCGACCGCTCCACATCGAGCAGGCCGCCGACTGTACCGACTACAACGTGCTGCCCGACTACCGCACCCACTACCAGCCCACGGTCAACAAACCGACCGAGGTCATCAGCTGTCCCTACTTCACGACCAGCGTGCTGCCCGTCAACGGCACTGCCGCCGTCGACTGCTCATCAATCGACAGCTTCGTAGTCGTCATGGCCGTCAGCGGTCAGGGCGCCCTCACCGCCGACGGCTCCGACACCACTTCCATTCAGGCAGCCCAAACCGTTCTGCTGCCCGCAACCACACAACGTTTGGTGGCCACTGGCAACATGAAACTCCTGCTGACGCATATCCGATAGTTTATGTCGAGAAAAGATATATCATTGCCAATGGATGATAATCCAATGCCACTGTTTTATCATCCATTGACGCCGTTTTATCATCCAACGTCGCCGTTTTAACTTAAGTCGGCACCATAGTGCCCTTTTGATAAGGCTTAGAACGGCTGAATGGTCACGCCGAAGACCATCTGGGCGGTCTGGAGGTAAGGATTGATGTTGACCTCGGCAAAGACGGGCATCTTCGAAAAACCGATGTCAAGCGTCTTCGTAGCACGCAGGGCTGCCTCAACGCAGGCAAAGCCCTCGGCGTAATAGTAGTTGTAGTCGTACTTACCTGTATAGTAGCCATTCTCCACCTTCGGCGTGCGGTCACCGGCACTCTCAAAAGGCGTGAAGCCGCCACGCAGTTGCCAGTCGACACCACCAAGACTGAAAGGAACTCCTAATTCCACATATGTAGAATAGGCGCGGTCACCGTTCCACTTACGGTCCTTGCCCCAGAAAATGGTATAGGCCTGCAGGCTGAAATACTTACAGGTATAGCCAATGTTACCCTCCAACTGGTGGGCACCTTCTTTCTCAATGTGCAGATAGCGATTGTTCTCTTCAATACCAGTCTCCCAATAGTCGGTAACGCCGATGTTGACGCCCCAACGCTCGAAGCCAAGGGTGACATCAATCTCCTGCGGGTCATCGGACGAGAAGCCTGTACTACCCGTGACGCCCAACGACAGTCCCTGCCAGCTGGCCGACATAGCGGGCTGTACGGAGAATCCGCCACGATCCTGTCCACGCCATATATAGTGACTGATAACATCGGCGCTTACGCTTCCCTCAACTCTCTTCTGGGCACCGGCCGTCGTCGGCAACATCAGAACTATCATGACCACGATGGTCTTAAAAGCTGCTTTTTTCATCCTTAGTCTATCTGTTTTCTTGCTTTTGGGTGCAAAGGTACAAAAAAAAGAGAAAAGAGAAATGAGAAATGAGAAATAATTCGTAACTTTGCATCCAAATTGCCAAAAGAACACCAATATGCAAGAAACAAGACAGAACAAAATAGCCCGTTTGCTGCAGAAGGAGCTAAGCATCATCTTCCAGGAGCAGACACGCGCCATGCACGGCGTAATGGTCAGCGTGACGCGCACAAAGATTTCGCCCGACCTCAGCATCTGCACCGCCTACCTGAGCATTTTCCCCTCAGAGCGGGGTGAGGAACTGCTGCAGAATATCGAGCTGAACCAAAAGTCGATACGCTATGCCCTGGGCCAGCGCGTCCGCAACCAGCTGCGCATCGTTCCCGAGCTGCGCTTCTTTATTGACGACTCGCTGGACTACATCGACCATATAGACGAGCTGTTGAAGAAGTAAAAAGGTTAAAAGGTAAAAAGGTAAAAGGTAAAAAAGTGAATTTCCCTTTCTACATAGCCCGGCGCTACCTCTTCTCGAAGAAGTCAACACACGCTATCAATGTTATCAGCGGCATCTCCGTGGTGGGTGTCGCCGTGGCAACGATGGCCCTGGTGGTGACGCTGAGTGTCTTCAACGGGTTCCACGACCTCGTGGCCTCGTTCCTCACTTCATTCGACCCGCAACTGAAGGTGACGCCCGTCAAGGGCAAGAGTGTGGCCGCTGACGACCCTCGGCTGACGCAGATACGCGAACTGCCGCAGGTGGACGTGGCCACCGAATGCTTAGAGGACCAGGCGCTGGCCCTCTATGACGGTCATCAGGCCATGGTGACGCTGAAGGGTGTAGATGACAACTTCGACCAATTGACGCACATCGGCGAAATATTGGTGGGCGACGGACAGTTCGAACTCCACGCTGCCGACATGCACTACGGTCTGCTCGGTATCCGACTGGCCGAGACGCTTAACACGGGCTACATGTACGACCATCCGCTGAAGATCTTCGCCCCGCGCCGTGAGGGCCAGTTCGACATGAGCGCCCCCGAGGAGTCGTTCATCGAAGACGAGCTCTACTCGCCTGGCGTGTTGTTCTGCGTCAGACAGGCTAAGTACGACAAGAACTACATCATCACTTCTTTGGGATTTGCGCGCCGCGTCTTCGAGCAGCAGGGCATGGTGTCGTCGTTAGAGCTGCGACTGAAGCCCGGCAGCAACTTTGAGTCGGTAAAAAAAGAGATGCAGACTATTGCGGGCGACGACTTCTACGTGAAAGACCGCTTCGAGCAGCAGGACGAGACCTTTAAGATTATGAAGATTGAGAAGCTGATAGCCTACATCTTCCTAACGTTCATTCTGATTGTGGCCTGCTTTAATATTATCGGTTCGCTATCAATGCTGATTATCGACAAGAAGGACGACGTCGTCACCCTGCGCAACCTCGGCGCCTCCGACAAGGTAATTACACGCATCTTCCTGTTCGAAGGGCGACTCATCTCCATCCTTGGCGCTGTCATTGGCATAGGCATCGGCTTGCTGCTCTGCTGGCTGCAGCAAACCTACGGACTGGTAAAGCTCGGTTCCAGCAGCGGCTCGTTCGTCATCAACGCCTACCCTGTCAGCGTCCACCCCGAGGACATCCTGCTTATTCTCGTGACAGTCATTGCCGTCGGATTCCTCGCCGTCTGGTATCCAGTCCGCTACTTCTCTCGCCGACTGCTCAGCTAAGGCTCTCCGTCACTTCTCCAGCGTTATCTTCTCAACCTCGACTGGTTCGTGCAGGAACAACTGCGCCTGCTCCTTGAACTTGTCGGGATTCTCAGTGGTCATATAATGGACGGTAGCGCCCTTCGAGCAACGCTGCTCCATCTGAGGATGACGCTCAAGATAGTGCTGCAGGCTGTCGGCGACATACTCACCTTGCGGCACAACGCGGACGCCATGGGGCAGATACTTCAGAATCTTGGGCATCAGCAAGGGATAGTGTGTGCAGCCCAGAATGAGACAGTCGATCTTGGGGTCGAGACGCATAATTTCGTCGATGCGCTTCTTGACAAAGTAGTCGGCACCAGGCGAATCAGCCTCGTTATACTCCACCAACGGTACCCAGAACGGGCAGGCCACCCCCGAAACCTTGATATCAGGATGCAGCTTCTGGATTTCCATGTTGTAGCTCTCGCTACGGATTGTGCCCTCGGTGGCGAGCACGCCCACATGGCGGCTATCGGTAAGAGAACCGATGACCTCGGCCGTCGGGCGGATGATGCCCAACACGCGGCGATCAGGGTCCCACTGCGGCACATCAACCTGCTGGATGGTACGCAAGGCCTTGGCCGAGGCTGTATTACAGCCCAATATAACAAGGTGGCACCCCATCTGGAAGAGTTTGGCGACAGCCTGCCGTGTAAACTCATAGACCACGTCAAACGAACGTGGTCCATAAGGCGCACGGGCATTGTCGCCCAGATACAGATAATCGTATTCGGGAAGCAGCTGGCGTATGCCATGCAGAATGGTCAGTCCGCCGTAGCCGCTGTCGAATATACCGATGGGACCGGGACTACTTGAAAGCATCTTTCACAAGCTGGTTGATATCGTCACCCATATCGGGGTTGATAAAAGGCACAGCACCGGCATCGGTATTGAGGATAAAGGCATAGCCGCGCTCACGGCCTATCTTCGACAAAGCAGTCTCTAACCTTTTCCTGAGCGGAGCCATCGCCTTAACCTCAGCCTCAGCTAATTCTTGACGGCCCTGAGCCTTGAAGCTGACGTTGCGTTCCAGCAGCTCCTTCAGTTCGGTCTGCCGCTTGCGCAGGATGGTCTCGGGGAAGTCGCGCTGACCCTCCAAAAACTCTTCATACTTCAAGTTGAAGTCCTGTTCCACCCGCTTCATCTCAGCCTCATACTGCGACCGCATGTTAGCCAGCGTATTCTTCACAAGCGCATAGCCCGGCATGGCAACAAGGACGCTGTCGTAGCTAAGATAGCCAAAACGAAGCTGGAGCGGAGTGTCCTGCTGCGCCTGAGCAGTCGTTAGTACGAGACTGGCGAATATCATTAAAACGATTCTTTTCATTTTCTTTTTCCTTTCTTGTGGGCAAAGGTAATCATTTTTTGTGAATTGACAATTTATTTCTCATCTTTTTTTTCTTACACTATTCTTTCAACCGTTGTCGCCAACTATTCACAATGTCGAGAAAAGTACTTTGTATTCACAAAAAACCTGCATCGCTGACAAGCGGTGCAGGTCATAAAGGGTTTAAATTGAGGTTTTACTTCAGTCCTAACTTCTGCTTCACCTGAGCAGTAACATCGGTAGAGAGGGTCGTCGAGATGTAGGGGATACCGGCACCCATCTCCATGATGTAGACATAACCGCCAGCCTGGCCGACAGACTTGATGGCATCGAGCACCTTAGTAGTAATGGCCTGCATCTTCTCCTGCTGGGCCTTGGCCAGAGCCTGCTGGTTGTCCTGGAAGCTCTGCTGAATCTTCGTGTACATGTCCTGCAGTTCCTGCTGACGGCGCTGCTTGATGTTATCGGGCAGCGTAGCCTGCTCCTTTTCAAAGGCATCGCCCTTCTTCTGCAGCTCATCCTGCATCGACTTCAGGTCGGCCTCATACTGGTTAGTCAGAGCCTCAATCTCGGTCTTTGCCTTGTTGTACTCAGGCATGGCCTGGATGATTTCCTGTGTGTTCACATGACCGAACTTGGCCTGTGCGTTAGCGGTTGTGAAACCGCAGATGGCGCAGAGAGCGCCAATGATAAACTTCTTCATTGCTTTCGTATTATTAAAAATGTTGATATTTAAGGGACGTAACGGGGTGTGACAGGTTTAATTGCTATAACCTAATTTCCCCAGCACCTCGTTTGAGATGTCGATTTTGGGTGAGCCGAAGATGATGCCGGTGTCGCTGGCACGATCGAGTACCAACTGGTAGCCACGCAGTTCGCTGATGTCCTTGATGGCGTTGTAGATTTCGTCCTGGATGGGCGTCATCAGTGAGGTGCGCTTCTTGAACAGCTCGCCCTCGGGGCCGAAGTACTTGCGCTTCAGCTCGGCGGCCTGCTTCTCCTTCTCAACGATGGCATCCTGCTTGGCCTTCTTCTGCTCGGCCGAGAGGAAAACCACCTCGTTCTGGTAGTTCTTGTACATGGTCTGCGCCTCGGTAGTCAAGGCGTCGACCTCAGCCTGCCACTTCTTCGAAACCTGCGAGAGTTGTTCGTTGGCACGCTCATAGGCGGGAATGTTCTTCAGGATATATTCCATATCCACTAATGCGAACTTCTGTGCTTGCATCGACAGAGCCGATATGCACATGGAAAGGATAAATAGGATTTTCTTCATAATTTTCAATTGTCAATTATCTATTATCAATAATCAGAACTCTTGTCCCAGAATGAAGTGGAACTGGCTGCCGCCACGACTCCAACCGCCACTGGTATAGACCTTGTCGAAACCATAGGCCCAGTCTATACCCATCAGGCCGACCATGGGCAGGAAGATACGGACACCGGCACCGGCAGAGCGTTTCATGTTGAAGGGGTTGAACTTCTTGATGTCAGCCCAAGCATTACCGCCCTCAATGAATCCTAGTCCGTAGATGGTAGTATTGCCCAACATGAAAGGATAGCGCAGCTCAAGCGTAAAACGGTCGTAGGCATAGGCATTGTTCGACGTACGGCGGCCAGATGACTCTGTGTAAGCCGATGAAGTAGAGATAGAGCCGTTGTCGTAACCACGCATGCCGATGGTCTCCTCAGCATAGCTGTATGAATAGCCGCTCATGCCGTCGCCACCGACATAGAAGGTCTCGAAGGGCGACTTCTTGTCCTTGTTATAGGAACCGAGGATACCCAGTTCCACACGAGTCATCAGCACGAAGCACTTCTGGGCACTCGACAGAGCAGTGAAGGTGCGTGACTTGAACTTCCACTTATGATACTCGATCCAGCGGTACATGTCCTGCAACTCGTTCTCGTAGGTGGCTGAGTTAGGATTAAGTGCCAGACCGGCATAGTCCTTGCCATCGAAGAGCGACCAAGGCGGAGTCATGGTCAGCGAGAGCATGAACTCCGAACCGCGGCGCGGGAAGAGCTGGTTGTCAGTCGACATACGCGACAGCGTCAGACCCAGATTCAGGTTGTTACAGTTACCGTTGGCGATATAGAAGTAGTTCCAGTCGCGAAGCATGTAGCGAGTATAGCCCAGCGTGGCCATGAACTGGAAGTAGTCGTCGGGCCAGCGCAGTCGCTTTCCCCAACCGAGAGAGGCACCGAACATACGGATGTTCTTGTCGTCGTCGAGCATCGACTCGTAGTTGTAAGCATAGTTGTTGTACATACCATAACCGTAGCCATAACCATAGCCGCCGTATAAGCTATTGTAGAGGGCATTGTTACGATAGTAACTTGAGATATCCGACTGCTTAGAGTAGAACAGGCTAACTGAGAGCGAGTTGGGGCGCTTATTGCCAAACCATCCCGTAGAGTAGCTGGTAGAGATCTGGCTATAGTACGAACCGTTGGTCTGGAAGTTGACGCCGAGTTGCTCGCCGTCGCCAATAGGCATGATGCCGCGGTGCATCGAGTTGCGACCGAAGAGGTTGCGCATCGAGAAGTTGTTCAGCTTCAGGCCGATACGGCCAATGACACCCGTCTGTCCCCAGCCGAGCGAGAACTCTATCTGGTCGTTGGACTTCTGCTCCAGGTTCCAGTTGATGTCCACGGAGCCGTCGTCGTTGTTGGGTTCCACCTTCGGGTCCACCTTCTCCGGGTCGAAATGTCCCATCGAGGCCAAATCGCGGGCCGAACGCATCAAGGCCTCCTTCGAGAAGAGGTCACCGGGCTTGGTACGCAGTTCGCGGCGCACCACCTCCTCATACAGTCGGTCGTTACCATAGATACGCACATGATTCAGGTGAGCCTGCGTGCCCTCCCAGATACGCATCTCGAGGTCGACGGAGTCGCCGACGATGTTGACCTCCGTGGGCTGCAGGTTGTAGAAGAGGTAACCGTTGTTCCAGTAGAAGTTGCCGACGGCATCCTCATCCTCAGTCAGTCGTTTTTGCATCTGACGCTGGTTGTAGACGTCGCCCTTCTTCATGCCGAGCAGCTCGTCCAGCTTGTCAGTGGGGAGAACGGTGTTACCGACCCATGTAATGTTACGCAGGTAGTATTTCTGTCCCTCCTCGACGCGCACCAGCACGTTGACGTGCTTCTCGTCAGCGTTCCAGACAGAGTCCTCAAGGATGGTCATGTCGCGATAACCCAGTTCGTTATACTTATTGACAAGGGCTTCCTTGGCCTCCTTGTAGCGCTCGTCGGTAAACTTCTTGGCCTTCATGAAGCCCGACAACTTGCCAGCCTCGTGTATCTTGCCGAATGCGCCTTTGGAAAAGAGCGAACCCTTGATTTTGTTGGACTTCAAGTTCTCATTACCTTCAAAGATAAGGTTACGCACCTTCATTTTGGCCTTCTTGTCGACGTTGACATCCAAGATAACCTGATTCTTACCCGAGACGTCGTCGCGCTGCATAATTTCAATTTCGGCATTCTTGTAGCCCTTAGAGTCAAAATACTTCTTGGCAAGAATCTTGGCGCGGTCAATCATGTTAGGCGTTATCTGCGCGTTCTTCATAATGCCGAGCTTGGCCTCCATGTCCTCGCGCTCCGACTTCTTCAGGCCGATATAGTTGATTTCGCTGACGCGAGGCCTCAGGGCCAAGTGTATGCAGAGGTATATCTTCGAGCCTACAATGGAGTCGGCCGTAATCTTCACACGCGAGAAGAGTCCGTGACGCCAGTAGCGCTTCACGGCCTCGGTAATCTCCTGTCCGGGCACCTCTATCTCCTGCCCCACTGACAGTCCCGACAGGTTAGTGAGCACGTAGTCCTCGTAGCCCTCGACTCCCTCAACGGCCAGGCCGCCGATTTCGCAGGTGCGCGGCGTTCCGGCATACGAGATGTCAGGGTTGACGATCTTGTCCTGAGAGAAGGCGCCAAAGGGTAATAAGATAAAAAGCAACAGAGAGACCCACCCCCTGCCCCTCCCTGTATGGAGGGGAGTGAATAGCCTGTCTGCAGTTTTTAATATGTTATATTTCATCATGTTTCTATATGTCGCTATAGAGTAATTACTCCCCTCCTTTACAGGGAGGGGCTGGGGGTGGGTCTTTCGCTCTCCACTTGTGCCTCCGTCTTGCCATAGCGGCGCTGGCGTCCCTGATAGTCGATGATGGCCTTGTGCAGGCAAGCCTCGTCGAAGTCAGGCCAGTAGGTGTCGCAGAAGTACAACTCCGAGTAGGCTATCTGCCAGAGCAGGTAGTTCGAGATGCGCAGCTCGCCACCCGTACGGATGAGCAGGTCGGGATCGGGCATGAAGTTGGTGCAGAGGTGCTGGCTGATGAACTCTTCGGTGATATCCTCGGCACGGATGCCGCCCGTCTTCAGGTTCTTGACGATGTTATTGGGCAGCTTCATATCATTCACCTCGGTAACAATCTGGCGTACGGCTTCAGTTATCTCCCAACGGCTTGAGTAGCTCATGGCTACCACCATCGTCATGCCGTCGTTCTTGCCGGTCAGTTCCTCCATATAGCGGATTTTCTCCTGCACACTGTCAGGCAGTCGCTTCCTGTCGCCGATGAGCCGGAACTTCACGTTGTTGTCGGTGAAGAGCTCCATCTCGATGAAGCTGAGCACCAGCCCCATCAGCGCCTCAATCTCATAGGCGGGGCGATTCCAGTTCTCTGTCGAGAAGGTATATAGCGTCAGATACTTCACGCCGAGCCGTGCGCACTCTGCCGTGATTTTCTTCACCGTGTCGAGTCCGGCCTTGTGGCCGAAGGTGCGGTCCAGTCCACGATCGGTAGCCCAGCGACCGTTGCCATCCATGATGATGGCAATGTGCTCGGGGATACGTGTCATATCCAATGTCTGATTAGTCTCTGTCATTATTACATGTTTTACATTTTGCCCATATATCGTAGGTCAGCGAGACCTGCAAAGCACCGTAGCAGTCAGTGTTCTTGAACAGTCCGGTGCTCTTGATGCCGTAAGGGTCGACCACGCCGTCGAGCTTGTCGCTGCCCGTGAAGTGCATGCGCCATTCGGCAGTCAGGTTCAGCCTGTCGCGTACCTTATATTTTACGCCCAAGCCCAGCGGCACATTCATGGCCAACACTCCCTTCTCGGGAGTGCTTGCATGGCAGACGCCCAGCCCGAAGGCGATGAAAGGCGCCACCTGCTTGGCGCCACGGTATTCACGTCCGGTGCCATAAGCCCAGAAGTTGTACTCGAAGCGCACGCTGCCATCAATCAGTGCATTACTGAACGACTGCGGCAACTGCTCGCCCTCAGGGTACCATGTCTGCACGTCGGACAGTTGTCCCTTCAACTTGCCATAGCCCACGTTGAACACCCACGACATACGCGGGTTCGAACGGTATTTGGCCACCAGGCTCCCCATGGGCTGCTGGTTCTTCAGCAGGTTGCCATTGTAGTCGCCCAGATAGTTGACCACGCCAATGCCGCCGCCAATCTCCATCCTGTACTCAGGGTCCTCCTGTGCCCTCATGGCAAGGACACCTGTCAGCAACAGAATAACGACCAGCACGCGTCTCATAGGCTCACTTGGTCAGTTCTCCATACCACACGACGCCCGTCTCGCTCTCCATGAGCCAGATAGCACCGTCGCTGTCAGTAGCCGCAGCGGCCACCGAACTCACTGGACTAACCAACTGTGGCGTCGTCTTCCATGTGATACCCTGGTCACGGCTTTGGTATATATTACCATTGCTGTCGACAGCCAGTACACTGCCGTCAGTATAAGGCAGCAGCCAGTAGCTCTGTCCCTTGGGCAGGTAGTAGTGGTTCCCCTCGTCACGAGGCAGATATGTCCACTCCGTGGGTTGGTCGCTGTCTATCAGCCGGCGCCAGACGACCACCGATTTGTCGACGAGGTCGTTGTCGCCTATCATCAGGGCATACACGATACCCTTATCCAGATTCCAGCAAGTTGAGCTATAGTTCCGAACCGGAAGCAGCGCGTTGTCTTCGCCGTTGACAGGCTCCTCGACAGCAGTTGCCCAGTGGTCGGTGCTGGCCACAATACCATGACCATCTGGGCTGATGTCAAACTGCCAGCCTGCGTTGTATGGCTCTGGCATTTGTGTGCCGGAAGCCATCTTAGTCCACTTCATCTTACCCGTCTCCTGCTTACGCACATTCAGCGTCACCATATAATCACGGCTACCAGAGCCGTCGGTGGAGAAGACGCGGAACACGCGAGGATACGTAAAGTCGATGGAATCTTTCCCTGACTGGAAGTATACAAGCGTGTCGCTGATCATCGACTTAACGTAGACGACGCCGTTGTTTCTCGTCGTGACATTACAGATGATATGGGCGCAATCGGTACCATAAGGCAGCGAGTCGATATTGTAAATCCGATGGTTCAGCTGGTCAATAGTCATCTTGTAAGCATCCCCGGCATAGGTGGACTTGTAGACTGTATCTTTTCCTTCTTTCGTGGTCGTATGCAGATATCTGTTGAGCGTGCCCAACTTAAAGGTACTAACCGCCATGTCGTCGTAGAGCGTCGTCTCATTATCGCTTGAATTCAGACACGACGTCAACAGCCAACTGACCGTGAGCAACCCACAGATAACCTGGAAAACTCTTTTCATCGAATATTCAATTACAAATTTGGGTGCAAAGTTACGCACTTTTCCCAAAAAAACGCTCACTTTAGCCCGATTATTCTATAAAATAAGGATAAAATACGTGTTTTTAAGTTTGTTTTAGGTTTACCAACAAAAAAAGAGTGCGGTATGAATCACTCACCCCGCACTCCTTCTAACGGATGTTAGTCATTGTCAATGTAACTACGCATAACAACGTTGTCATAGCCACAACAACCAACATGACCGTTGTTTGAAAATCTAATAACATAATCTTTACCTTAATCTATTAACTATTAACCTAATGAATAACGACGTAGTCTCACGACTACTGAGTACAAAGGTACGAAGAAGTGAGGAGTTAGAAGTGAAAAGTGAAAAGTAATTGCCTAAAACTCTTTGCTTTTTGACATATATCAAAAAGAAAATTGGCCGCACCTTCACGGCACGGCCAACTTATCACTTTTCACTTCTCACTTTTCACTTCTTAGAGTTTCGGACCTGCAGCGACCAAAGCCTTACCAGCCTCGTTGCCCTCGTACTTCTTGAAGTTTTTGATGAAGCGGGCAGCCAGATCCTTGGCCTTCTCTTCCCACTCGTTGCGGTTCTGATAGGTGTCGCGAGGATCGAGAATGCCCCAAGCCACGCCGTTGAGCTGTGTGGGAACCTCGAAGTCGAAGTAAGGAATCTTCTTCGTGGGAGCGTTCAGGATGTCGCCACCCAAGATGGCGTCGATGATACCGCGGGTATCCTTGATAGAGATACGCTTGCCAGTACCGTTCCAACCGGTGTTCACCAGATAAGCCTTGGCACCGCTCTTCTCCATGCGCTTCACCAGCTCCTCAGCATACTTCGTGGGGTGCAGCTCGAGGAATGCCTGGCCGAAGCAAGCACTGAAGGTAGGAGTCGGCTCGGTAATGCCGCGCTCTGTTCCGGCCAGCTTTGCTGTGAAACCAGAGAGGAAGTAGTACTTCGTCTGCTCCGGGGTCAGGATGCTCACGGGAGGCAGAACGCCGAAGGCGTCAGCACTGAGGAAGATAACGTTCTTAGCCTCGGGACCGGCACTCTTGCCGTTCACCTTCTGGGCAATCTTCTCAATGTGGTTGATGGGATAGCTGACGCGGGTGTTCTCGGTCACGCTCTTGTCAGCGAAGTCAATCTTGCCCTCAGCGTCAACAGTGACGTTCTCGAGCAGGGCGTCACGGCGGATGGCGTTGTAGATGTCAGGCTCGCTCTCCTTGTCGAGATTGATAACCTTGGCATAGCAGCCGCCCTCGAAGTTGAACACGCCCTCGTCGTCCCAGCCGTGCTCGTCGTCGCCGATGAGCAGGCGCTTCGGGTCGGTAGAAAGCGTGGTCTTACCTGTACCGCTGAGACCGAAGAAGATAGCGGTGTTCTTACCCTCCATGTCGGTATTGGCAGAGCAGTGCATCGAAGCGATGCCTTGCAGGGGCAGGTAGTAGTTCATCATCGAGAACATACCCTTCTTCATCTCACCGCCGTACCATGTGTTGATGATGCACTGCTCGCGGCTGGTGGTGTTGAAGGCTACGCAGGTCTCTGAGTTCAGACCCAGCTCCTTGTAGTTCTCTACCTTGGCCTTAGAAGCATTGTAGATGACGAAGTTCGGCTCGAACTTCTCCAGTTCCTCAGCAGTGGGCTGGATGAACATATTCTTCACGAAGTGAGCCTGCCAGGCCACCTCGACGATGAAGCGCACGCGCAGACGGGTAGCCTCGTTGGCACCGCAGAAAGCGTCCATCACGTACAGGTTCTTGTTGCAGAGCTCCTTGATGGCAATCTCCTTGACGGTCTTCCAGACCTCCTCGGTCATGGGGTGGTTATCGTTCTTATATTCCTCGCTGGTCCACCACACCTTGTCCTCGCTCTGTGCATCCTTCACGATGTACTTGTCCTTAGGCGAGCGGCCGGTGTAGATACCAGTCATCACGTTTACAGCGTTCAGCTCAGTGTTCTGACCTTTGTCAAAACCGGTCAGACCTTCCTTAGTCTCTTCCTCATAGAGGAACTCATACGACGGATTGTGGGCAATCACGGTTGAACCAGTGATGCCATACTGTGTCAAATCTAACTTTGCCATACTTTTGTTGTTATTTTTTTGTTATGATGAATACTCACTCTTTTTACGGGTGCAAAGGTACGAAAAAGAATTGAAAACTGATAATTGAAAATTGAGAAATTGCCGACGCGCGCGCCTTTCTGCGTTAAAGTATCAAAAAACAAATGCCGAAGCGGCTCTTTTGCCACTTCGACATATCAAAAGGTGTGTGCGTTCACTGCTGTTCGTCGGCAACACTCACGGAGTCAGTCTGCTCCACCACTTCCAGTGAATCCTCAGTCACATACTCGACGGTGTCATCGCCGATTTCGTAAGGCTCCGGCTGGTAGTTCCTCGGTGCCGGGCCGTAGCAGGCCATGAACAGCAGGGCCGAGGACCCAATGCCGAGCCACGTCAGCATCTGTGTCAGCACTTTGTTCTTACACTTGTTCCATCTTCTCATTGCCATATGTATTTCATATTTTACGTTTCATATTTTATGAAAAAAAGCACTTAACCAGAAGGACGTTTTTGCAGATCGATAAGGAATTGCTCATGCCTCATCAGCCTATTACATTTTTGGATGATATGGAGTACGCATATGTTCGTGTCTCCAACTCTCAATTACCTCATCGTTGAGAACTCCCTCATCCCATAGGCGATTCATTTCTTTGTCAGCCAATTTGGCAAAGAACAAAGACAATGTGTGTTTCAACTCACGTAAGTCTTCCTCCGAATCCAAATGGGCTACAGAGTTTAATAGTTCTATTTGTGCAGCATTAAGAGGCTGCCTTACCATTGTTGCCATAGCTACTCTATTTAAAATTATCGGTGCAAAGATACAAAAATAATCTTAAACGCAAGCACTTTCTAAAGGAAAAAGAGAGGAATATAAAAAAATGCCTACCGGAGAAAACTCCGGCAGGCATTACTTAATTATGCTTTCTTCGTTGATTACTCGCCAAAGATGAACTTACCCATCGGGATGCGGGACTCGGGATCGAGCTCGCCCTCAATGTCTATGCCACCATAACCAATATCGAATGGATCTTCACTGATAACGCCGCTGGCGGCAATCATCTCTTCGGTCATGTATTCCAGTATCTCCGTCTGGGGAGCAAAATATACTTTCTTCATAGCTGTCTTCATTTACTTTTTAATGACTTTCTTACCATTCACGATATAAACGCCCTTACCGGCATTCTTCACGCGCTGACCGCTCAGAGTGTAAATCTCTTCACCATTGGTGGTCTTAATACCCTTAATAGCGGTAATGTCGTCGAAGGTGATGTTGATACGAGCACCAGCCTCTTCCGCGGCTGCTAGAACATCAACAAAATCGAAATAGCCACGGAAAGCTTTCATTGGCTTAGTGCTACTCGTTGCATACCAGAACTGGCCATCGCCGAGGAACAAAGCCTTAGCGGGAACTGCAGTACCAGCTACATACGTACCGATGAATGATCCAAATACTTGACGACGAGATCCTGTCTTACCGTTATCGAATTCAGCAATAGCCTCTTCAGGAGCAATGTCAACACCTTCAACAGTAAACTCTGTGATGTCGTTTTCAACCTTAATAATATAAGGATAATTTGCTTCAATAGCATCAACAGCATCAAACGCAACAGTTATGGAAACGATGTTTTCAGCATCGTCAACATCAGTGGCATATTCGACGAATTCACCCAACGTTACACCAGAACCGAAAGCTTTCTTCGTCTGATCTGCAGTCATAGCAAACGGCAAGCAGATTGTGCTCCACTTTCCACCATTGATAGTACGCAAAACCTTTACCTTTGCATCACTAGCAGGGGCTGGAGCTGTCGTTGACTCTTCATCAAGCGTTAATTCATCAACAACATTTACCTTAAAGGTTACATCTGACAAAATCTTTGTCTCGGTCTTTGTAAAGAAAGAGATTCTTGACAGTGTCACATCATATTCGCCAACAGGAACAGTTGCATCTACAGAGAACTCAATTGTACCAAAAATACCATCGGGAATAACAGAGTTACTACCGGAATAACATGTTACAGTTCCTTTACCTTCACTGTTAAGAAGACCTGGAGCTATATTACCTTTATCCCATGAAGCCTTTACCTCACTACCTTGGGTAGTAGCAAAACCGCTGGGGAATTGCATATCGAACTCCAATCCTGCATAGCTGTTTCCCTCAAGGTTAACAGTCATTTCAAAACTAGCTGTTTTTCCTTGCATGATTTCTACATCACCAACAGTCAGCGTTTGGGCCGAAGCCATACTGGATACGGCACCAAGGAAAAGCAGATTTAATATACCTTTTTTCATAATTTTCATTAATTAGTGGTTAAAATAATGTCAACAACCAAAAGAATATCTTGCGTGTTAATTTCTCCATCAATATTAAGGTCAGCTGCAACTGGATTGAACGAAGGATTTTCAACACCTAGAATTTTGTCCACAATCAGCAAGATATCCTGCGTATTTACTGTACCGTCACTATTTACATCACCCAGGAGAATTTCTACGCCCTGCTCATTCACAACTGTAAAGTTTGTAACAGCTTCCAGAGCACCATACGTGACAAAAGTGATATCTGACACTTCAACATCAGCAGGCTCGTAGTCAGAAGCAGCTGTAACAGTAATCACAAGCAGGTCACCAGAAGCCTTGAAAGCCTCGTTACCGTTAGATGCACCATCGAAAGAGTAGGCAACCACTTTCGTGACACCATCAACGGTGTTGTAGGCCAAGTTGTGGTCTGCATCAACCGCAGAGACAATTTGCATAGCACCCGAACTTTCGATGCTCAAGCCTGCAGGCAATTTAATGTCCATTTGGAATGCCGTGTAGTCCGTCGCATTGTCGAGAGCAATGGTAATTGTACCAGTTTGACCAGCCTTGACATCAGGCGTGATCGTCAGTTTGTCTGCTGCCCAGAGGTTAGTAGAAGCAACCAGCATCAGGCAGAGGGCTGAAATTTTACGCAGGCGCGCAGCCCACGAACTTTGATTGTTTTGTTTCATATCAAACATTATTTTAAGGTATCAGTTTATAAACTCCGCTGCAAATTTAGACAATTAATTTGGATTATACAAATTTTTCCATGTTTTTTTTCGATTTTTTTTGCGTATCTTATTTCGACTACTGTTTTAGTAAGCGTCCAATGAATTTCCTTTTTCACCGTCGCACCTTATTGCAGGTAGAGGTCGAACTGGAAACGAACTATTTGTTTGCATGTTTATACACTACGAGTTGAACGGAGCAAGTGGGCGGGTTGGTCGGAGTAAACCGGCGGGTTACTCCGACCAAAAGGGGCGTAAAGACAAAATAAAAAAGTGACGACACCTCCCGTGTGACCTCTGCAACCCCGATGTATAAAAGGTTTCCGAAGTTTTGAGACCTCCCGTCAGAGGTCCCGTCAGAGGTTCCTTCGACCTCCCGTCGGCTGTGCTGAGAAAGGTGTAGGTGACGGGAGGTCGACGGGACCTCTCGGCATTTAACCTCCCGTGCTGAAACACCAATGCAGAAAGGCGTTTCGGAAGAAAACGGGAGGATGGGAGGTCTTTTCGTGAATAACAGCTACTCGCTGAACAGCACCTGGATGATGGTCTGGCCGACGGCCTGGAGGGTGTTGCGGTCGATGTGCTGCATATCGTCGTTAACGGTGTGCCACGTCGGGCCGAAGGAGCTGGCTTCGCAGTCGGGATAGTGGGGGATGATGTCGATGCAGGGGATGCCTGCCACGCGGTTCAGCGGCAGGTGGTCGTCGGTGATGGCGTTGCCCTCTTCCTTGGGGAACAGGCTGCCGTAGCCGACCGTCTGGGCGGCACTCCACACACGGCGCACGACGTCGGGGGCGAAGGCGAGCGACACCTGCTCCTGATAGAAGCGAGCCCCCTGGCCGCCCACCATGTCGAGCAGGATGCCGTAGCGGTAACGGGGAGCCGAGGCGTCGGCTGCATACTGCATGGCCCAGTACTGGGCACCGAGCGCCCAGGTGTCGGCATCGCTCCCCTCCGTCTCCACCCACTGCGGGGTGCCCCAGTCCTCGGCATCGAAGCAGACGAAGTCGACGCCCACGGCGAGCGTGTCGCCCGCCAACAGCCGTGCCACCTCGAGCATGACAGCCACGCCCGATGCGCCGTCGTTGGCAGCCATCACGGGCTTACGATGGTTAGCCTCGTCGGGGTCGTTGTCGGCCCAGGGCCGGCTGTCCCAGTGGGCACAGAGCAGCACGCGCGGCGTAAGCTCCGGGCGGTACGAGGCTATGATATTGGTACTGCGCAGACGGGTGTCGTCGTAGCCCCGAAGGTCGGCCTTCTGCAGCGTGACCTCCATGCCATACTGGCGGAACTTCTCGGCAATCCACTCGCCGCAGCGGTCGTGGGCCTCGCTGTTCATCGTGCGCGGTCCGAAGTCGCACTGCTGCTGGCAGAAGAGGTAGGCCGAGTCGGCCATGAACGCCGGACCGACGGGCTGTGACGTCGCCGTCTCGACAGTACTTTTCTTGGTGTTGCCGCAGGATAAAAGTAAAAAGGTAAAAAGGTAAAAAGGTAAAAGCCTCTTTACCGTCCTCATTACTTTCCCAATACATCTATTTCTCATCCGTTTTCTCTTTTTACTTTTTTACCTTTTTACTTTCTTACCCTTTTACTTTTTTACCTTTTTACTTTTTTACTTTCTTACCTTTTCTGTACTTGTGTCATGACGCGGAGGAAGTTGCCGCCCCAAATTTTCTGGATATCGCGCTCGGAGTAGCGGCGGGCAAGTAGCTGGCGCGTGAAGTTGATCAGCTCCGACGAGTCGCGCAAGCCGCGGATGCCGCCGTCGCCGTCGAAGTCGGTGCCCAAGCCGACGTGGTCGATGCCCATGACGCGGATGGCATGCTCCAAATGGGCGATGGCGTCGAGGACAGTGGCCTCACCGTCCTTGACGAGGAAGCCGTTGTAAAGGGTGATCTGCATCACGCCGCCCGCAGCTGCCAGACGCCGCATCTGGTCGTCGGTGAGGTTGCGGGGGTGGTCGCAGAGGGCGCGGCACGACGAATGGCTGCAGACGATGGGCGCCTGACTGATGTCGAGGGCGTCGTAGAACGACTTGTCGCCGGCGTGGCTCAGGTCGACCATCAGACCGAGACGGTTCATCTCGCGGATGACCTGCTCGCCGAAGCGGCTGACGCCATCGTGGGTGTTGCAGCCGCGGCAGGAGTCGCAGAGGTCGTTGTCGCCGTTGTGGCATAGGGTGATATAGACCACTCCGCGGTCGGCGAAGTGCTCGACGTTCTTCAGCTCGCCGCCAAGGGCCAGCCCGTTCTCGATGCCGAGCATGATCGACTTGCGGCCGTGGCGCTTGTTCTCGTAGAGGTCGCCTGGGGTGCGGGCCAGAGCGATGTAGTCGGCATTAGCCTGGACAATCTCCTCTATCTTGTCAAAAATAAGGTCGGCATACTCCGTGGGGCCCTGCACGTCGAAGGCGACCTTGCTGGAGAAGGTCTCGCCCATCTTCGGCTGCGGCAGGTAGGCGACCATGATGGTGGCATCCTGCCGGCCTTCGGTCATCTTGTGCAGGTCGACGAGTATGCGTGGGTCGCGCTGCTCGAAATGTATGCCCTGCGGGAAGAACATCGGCGTGTCGCAGTGGGTGTCGAGCGTCAGCACGCGGTTGTGCACCTCGTGGGCGTGGCGGTAGGCATTAGCCTCAGCGACGAGCCACTCAAACAGAGGCAGGCCGTCGTCGCCAAGGCACTCCGGGTGCCATTGCACGCCGAGGATGCTCTTGTACTCTGAGCTCTCGATGGCTTCGATGATGCCGTCCGTGGCAGTAGCCACGACCCGGAACCGCTCGCCCGGCTCGCTGACAGCCTGGTGGTGGAAGGAGTTGACGTATAACGTTGGACGTTGAGCGTTGAACGTTGAACGCTGCTGTTCGTCCTTATATATATTAAATAAGGTGGAACCTTCACTGATGGTGACGGAGTGAGTCGGCTCCGAGCGGTCGGCATCCTGCGAATGCTTGACCAGGCCTCCCCTCCCTACGGGGGAGGGGGCGGGGGTGGGGCTTATATCCTGACAAACTTTCCCACCAAGCGCCACGGCCAGCGTCTGAATGCCGCGACAGATGCCGAGCATGGGCATCTGGCGGTTGTAGGCCAGGCGTGTGATGAGCAGCTCGGGCAGGTCGCGCTCGCAGTTGATGCCACGGAGTCCGGGCACCGGCTCCTCGCCGCAGTACAAGGGGTTGATGTCGCCGCCACCGCTGAGGATGAGCGCGTCGATGTGGTCGAGCGTGTTCATCAGCACGGCCTTGTCGGCCGATGGCGGAATGATGACGGGCGTGCCCCCGGCACGGATGACCGACTGGTAATAGCCCTTGCCCAACTTGCAGGTAAGGTCCTCGTAGTTGCCCGTAATGCCAATGACGGGCTGACGGCTGGCAGCGGGATAGCCGCTGTACACCGCGTCGATATGGTTCTGCAGATTAAAACTTTTCACCTTTCACTCTTCACTTTTCACCCTTCACTTCCCACTTTTCACTTCTCAATCTCTTCAAAGTGTACGGGAATCTCGCGCTTGATGCTCTGCTCCAACGAGATAAGCGTCTCTGTGGACGTAACGCCATGAATACCCTGCAAACAGCCGTTAAGCAGCTCCATCAGCTGCTCGTTGTCGCGGGCATAGAGCTTGACGAGCATGGTGTAGGGACCCGTGGTGAAGTGGCACTCCACCACCTCGGGGATGTGCTGCAGTTCCTCAACCACATCCTTGTACATGGAGCCTTTCTCGAGGGTGATGCCCACGTAGGTACACGTACTGTAGCCGAGGCTCTTGGGGTTCACGTCGAAACCACTGCCGGTGATGACGCCGGCCTCAATCAGGTGCTGCACACGCTGATGAATGGCTGCACGCGACACATTACACTCTGCGGCAACATCCTTGAACGGAATGCGCGCATTCTTTGACAAGATGCTCAGAATTTTCTTGTCGAGATTGTCGATTTTTTCCATGATAATGCGTTTTCGTTACATTTTGTCAGCAAAAGTAACCATTTTTGCTGAATTGAGCAACAAAAAAGCGGAAAAAACAAAAAAATGTGCCACTTTCGTGGCACATTATAAAGAATTTACTTCTTCTTGGCTGTCTTTTTGGTGTTTTTCGCCGCCGGCTTTGCGGGTTCGGCCTTAGCTGGCTCCGCGGGTTTGTCACCGGCAATGCCTACCAACTCGACATCGAAGATGAGAGCAGAGTAGGGCTTGATGTTGCCCGTGTTACGCTCGCCGTAGGCCAGCTCCTGCGGAATGAAGAGCTGCCACTTCGAACCGACGGGCATCATCGTGAGCGCCTCCGTCCAGCCCTTGATGACCTGGTCGGCACGGAACTCCAGCGGCTTGTCACCATGCTTCTTCGAGGCGTCGAAGACGGTGCCGTCAATCAGGCGACCCTCATAGTGTACCTGCACCTTGTCGGTCCTCTGGGGCACCTGGCCTTCGCCCTGCACCAGAACCTTGTACTGCAGACCAGAGGCGGTGGTGATGACGCCCTCCTTCTTGGCATTCTCCTTCAGGAACTGAACACCGGCCTCGCGGTTAGCACCGTAGAGCTTCTCGTCCTTGGCCTTCTTGTCGACTTCCTGCTTCATTCTGAAGAACTCCTCGGCAGCAGCTTGACTGAAGTGCGTGCTGTCCTGCTTCATAGCGTCGATGAATCCACGATAGAAGAGGTTGGCGACGATGGTGTCGGGAGAGTCCTTGAAGTCGCCGCTGATGCCGGGCAGCATGCGGCTGTTCACCTGGTTGGCAATCTCGGCACCAGCTATGCGGGCCTTGGCCTCAGGCGAATCGCCGGCGTTGATCGCCTCCTCGAAAGCCTTGAGGAATGTACCGATGCTGGTAGAGTCGAGACCGTGCTGCTGCTTCAGGAACGGCATCAGACCGTTAGTGATAGCCATACCGGCGGCATAGCTGACGGAGTCGGAGCCGTTCTTCAGTTCCACGGGAACGATGACGGGCTGCTCCTCCTTCACTTCCTTTTTCTTCTTCTTTGCATCGATTGTGCAAAAAGAAGCACTCGCCATCACAGCGAGTGCTAATAATACCACTTTCTTCATGGTTTACTTCTTAGGGTTCACCTCCAAAAGTTCAATCTTGAATACGAGCACCGAGAAAGGCTTGATGATGCCCTGTTCACGCTCGCCGTAAGCCAGATCCTGAGGAATGTAAACCTCCCAGATAGAGCCGGCGGGCATGTGAACCATAGCGTCGGTCCAACCCTTGATGGTCTGGTTGCAGCGCAGGGTGATAGGCTCGCCGCGCTTGTAAGAGCTGTCAAAGACAGAGTCGTTGAGCAGACGGCCCTCGTAGTGAACCTTAACGAGCGAGGTGTCGGCGGGGATGGCACCATTACCTTCCTTGATGACCTTGTACTGCACGCCGCTCTCCAGCGTCTTCACGCCGTCTTTCTTGGCGTTCTCAGCGAGGAACTTCTCACCTTCCTCCTTGTTGGGGCCATAGGTCTTCTCCATCTCGCGGGCCTTGATCTCCTGCATCTTGGTCTGGGCGACGGTCTGAGCCTGCTCAACGGTCATCAGGCCCTCCTTGCCAGTGGTACCACTGACGAAGCCGGCCATGAAGTTCTTCATCGAGATGGTCTTCGTAGAGTCCTCACCGAACACCTCGTGGTTGATGCCCTTCACCATCTGGTTGGCAATCTGCTGACCAATCTGGATACCGGCATAGTAAGCGGCCTTCTTCTTGTTGTCGCCAGCGTTGGCGCCTTCGTTCAGACCCTTGATAAACTCGCCCATGTAGGCGGTGTCTACGCCGAGGCGCTCTACGAGATAGTCCTTCAGACCCTGAGTCTGGGCCATACCGATGGCATAGCTCATGGAGTCGACATCACTCTTCAGGCTGGCCTTCGGAGTGCCATTGCCGCAAGCGGTGAAGCCTGCGGCCACAATAGCCATAGCGGCTACAAACATTAATTTTTTCATTGCTTTTTGTTTTTTTATTATTCGATGTTTCGATATTTCGATATTCCGATGTTTCGATGTAATGAGGCTAAATCACCTCTATCAGCTCCACGTCGAAGATAAGCGTTGCAAACGGGGGAATCATCTGTCCGGCACCACCTTCGCCGTAAGCTAAGCGGTAGGGGATGAAGAAGCGGTACTTGGCACCTTCCTGCATCAGCTGCAGACCCTCAGTCCAGCCGGCAATCACCTGCTGCAGGGGGAATGTGGCAGGCTCGCCGCGCTGAACGCTGCTGTCGAACACTGTACCGTCGATGAGGAAGCCCTCGTAGTGGCACTTCACAGTGTCCTTGGCGCTGGGCTTCTTGCCGTTGCCCTCTTTCAGTACCTGATACTGCAGGCCGCTGGGCAGCGTGATGACGCCTTCCTTCTTGGCATTCTCGGCCAGATACTTCTCGCCGGCCTCCTTATGAGCCTTGCCCTGCACGGCACGCTCGGCATTGAGCTTCTCTTCCTTCTTTGCGAAATAATCCTGTACAATCTGCTGTGCATCGCGGTGCTGAACCTTCAGTTCGCTGCCGCTGATGACGT
The DNA here is from genome assembly GCA_946184965.1 of uncultured Prevotellaceae bacterium. Lineage (GTDB taxonomy): Bacteria > Bacteroidota > Bacteroidia > Bacteroidales > Bacteroidaceae > Prevotella. Next base: position 35,840 of record CAMHHO010000020.1, read on the forward strand.
CCTTGATGGCCTGTGCGAAATCGTCGATATTCAGGTCAGAGGCACCCATCTGTGCCAACTGCTGACCAATGCCCAGACCAAGGGCATAACTTACTTTATCCATGCTTTCTCTTTAATAATAAGGTGCAAATTTTCGAAAATCGGCGCAAAGGTACTACTTTTTAGGGAGTTAAAGGAGTTAAAGGAGTTAAAAGGAGTTAAAGGCCGCTACCTTTTGACCTAAAATGCGTATATTTGCACAAATTTAATCGTTTTGTGTATGAAAAAGATAGTTGTATTGACTGGTGCCGGCATGTCGGTGGAGAGCGGCTTGAAGACTTTCCGCGATGCCGACGGACTGTGGGAGGAATATCCCGTAGCACAGGTGGCCACCCACGAGGGATGGCTGGCTGACCCCACGCTGGTGACGAACTTCTATAACATGCTGCGCAAGAAGTGCTGGGGCGTGAAGCCCAACGAGGGACACAAGCTCGTGGCAGCACTCGAGCAGAAGTACGACGTGACGGTGGTGACGCAGAACGTCGACAACCTGCACGAGCAGGCCGGCTCGACGAAGGTCATCCACCTGCACGGCGAGCTGATGAAGGTCTGCTCGAGCCGCGACGTCGACGACCCACGCTACATCCAGCAGCTGACGCCCGACAACTGCGAGGTGGCCCCCGGCACGCTGGCCGGCGACGGCTCGCTGCTCAGGCCCTACATCGTGTTCTTCGGCGAGGCCGTGCCCAACATCGGCGTTGCCGCCGACGAGGTGCAGGAGGCCGACATCATGATCATCATCGGCACGTCGCTGGCCGTCTACCCCGCCGCCGGACTGCTGCACTACGCCCGTCCCTCGACTTCGGTCTACCTGATCGACCCGAACCCCATCTCGGCGGGCGACCGCGTGAAGCAAATCCAGAAGGGTGCCTCGGCGGGCATGAAGGAGCTCTACGACCTGCTCATGGCGTAAGCGCTTTCTGCGCCCCCATACCCCCGAACAAAAATTACTGTTTTCCTGCACTCCTGCACTGACCACTGGGAATCAGGCAATTAGGCAAAATCTGCCAAGACTCTTCCTGCACCGAACCCTGCGCGTTCCTGCACTGAACCAGCTGAACTGACAATTGAGGTGTAAAACATTTTCAAAAAGTCAGTCAGCTTTTTCATCACGCTTTGAAAATTTGATTTTCAAAGCTTGAAAAATTGTTTTTCCACCATGGAAACATAATAAGAGAACAAAAAATGGAGAGATGGGGAATTTGAATTGAGAAT
>CAMHHO010000021.1:0-36966 GCA_946184965.1 uncultured Prevotellaceae bacterium
GATATCGTTCTTAAAACCTAAGCCGATAATATCTTCTTTCAGTATAATTTCCATAATGCGTTGTCCTCCTTAATGTTTACTTCATCATATCGGTTACATAAGGCAGCAGCGCAATCTGGCGGGCGCGCTTGACGGCCTGAGCCACGCGGCGCTGATACTTCAGAGAGGTGCCCGTGATGCGGCGGGGCAGAATCTTACCCTGCTCGTTCAGGAACTTCTTCAGGAACTCGGGATCCTTGTAGTCAATGTACTTGATGCCGCTCTTCTTGAAACGGCAGTACTTCTTCTTCTTCGTGTCGATAGAAGGAGCATTCAAATAGCGGATTTCACTCTGTTCTGCCATAATTTAAGCCTCCTCTTCTTTTTTGCCAAGCTTGGCGCGACGCTTTTCAGCGTATTCTGCGGCATACTTGTCGAGTTTAACAGTCTGGAAACGAATCACCTTCTCGTCGCGGCGGAAGGCGGTCTCCAAGGTCTTAATCACTTCTGGCTCAGCCTTGAACTCAAACAGGCAGTAGAAACCTGTAGACTTCTTCTTGATGGCATAAGCCATTTTCTTCAATCCCCAGGCCTCTTCGTTGAGAATGTCTGCACCCTTATCGGTGAGGACTTTCTTGAATTTTGCGGCCGTTTCCTTCATCTGATCATCAGACAAAACGGGAGTTAAAATGAAAACGGTTTCGTATTGATTCATACTACGTTAAATAATTAATAATGTTACGTTTGCTCAAAAGCGGGTGCAAAGGTACTACTTTTTATTGAAAATTGAGAATTGAGGATTGAGAATTACGTCTACTTTAACGGTTTTTAGTACTTCTGGCCCCGTTTTTGCAGCCAAACGTGCAGAAAATAGCCCGAAACGACAAGAACAAGCCCTATGAGCAGCTCAGCGTTCGACTGCCATCCGGCCAGTTTGCAGACTATCAAAAGGAGGACGCCGATGACTATCAGCGCCATCCCTAAGTATTTCACGTATCTGTTCATGTCTCGCTAAAAAAGCCCCCTCTACGGGAGGGGGTTGTGGGGAGGCTTACTCTTCCTCCGGCGTGATGAGCTTGTAGCCCTTGCCGTGGATATTGATAATCTCAATCTGCGGGTCTTCCTTCAGGTGCTTGCGCAGTTTGGTGATGTAGACATCCATAGAGCGGGCATTGAAGTAGTTGTCGTCAATCCAGATGGTCTTCAGGGCGAAGTCACGCTGTAAAATCTCGTTGGCATGCGAGCAGAGCAGTGCCAGCAGCTCGTTCTCCTTGGTGGTGAGCTTCGTCTGCTTCTCGCCGATGGAGAGCAGCTGCTTCTGGGTGTCGAAGGTGAAGTTGCCGATGTGGTAGAGCGTTGACTCCTTGTTCTTCTTTCCGCGTACACGGCGCAGGATGGCCTCAATACGGAACACGAGCTCCTCCATCGAGAAGGGCTTGGTGATGTAGTCGTCGGCACCGAGCTTGAAGCCCTCGAGAATGTCTTCCTTCAGCGTCTTGGCGGTCAGGAAGATGATGGGAATCTCGGCATTAGCCTGACGGATCTCCTGTGCCAGCGTGTAGCCGTCCTTCTTGGGCATCATCACGTCGAGCACGCAAATATCGAACTTCGTTCTCAGGAAGGCCTTGAAGCCGGCCTCGCCGTCGGGGCACAGCTCTGCCTCATAGCCTTTTGCAGCCAGATACTCGCGGAGCAGCATACCCAGGTTCTCGTCGTCCTCACAAAGCAAAATTTTCAACTTGTCTTCCATAATCTTTCTGTTTTTATTGTTAATACTATGATGTTTCTTCCAGGATAGGCAACGAGACGGTAAATGTCGTTCCCTTACCCAATTCGCTTTCACACTTGATCTCGCCCTCATGCAGGTCGATGATGCGCTTCACGTAGGCCAGGCCCAGTCCGAACCCTTTCACGTCGTGGACGTTGCCGGTATGCACACGGTAGAACTTTTCGAATATCTTCTTGACGTTCTCCTTCTTGATGCCGAGACCGTTGTCACGGATCGAGAAGCACAGCCGTCCCTTTTCGTTCCACGTACGGATATAGAGGTTGAGCGGCTGGTCGGGCTTGCGATACTTCACGGCGTTGTCCATCAGGTTGGTAATGGCGTTCTGGAAGTGAACCTCGTCGACGTAGATGGCCGAATCGACAGCCTCTATCTCTAAGAAGATCTTTCCGCCGGTATGCTCCACACGCAGTGAGAAGGTGGAGGCTATCTGCTCGAGCAGTTCGTTCAGGTCGAGTTCCTTCTTCTTGAACGACACCGACTTACGGTCAAACATCGACATCTGCAGCACTCTCTCGACGAGGAACCTCAGCCGCTTCGACTCGTCGTTGATGATGCCGCCCAGGTGCTTCTGCATCTGCGGACTCTTGGCCACCGAGTCGTCGCCCAGCATCTGGGCTGCAAGCGAGATGCTCGAGATGGGCGTCTTCAGTTCGTGCGTCATGTTGTTGATGAAGTCGTTCTTGATTTCAGTATAGCGCTTCTGACGGAAGATGACCACGATGGTAAAGATAAAGGTAATGAGCAGCACGATGGTGAACACGATGGCGGGAATCATGAACCGCACGCTCGACATGATGTAGCTGTTCATATCAGGGAAGTGAATCTTCACCACGCCCATCTTTGACGACGGGTCTTGGCTGAAGAGCACCTGCGTGTAGCTGTAACGCAGTCCCTCATCGGTATAGTCGGGACAGCGGTAGACCTCGCGGCCGTCGGCGGTCGACACCGTGAAGTGGTATGGTATGTTGATACCATTGTTCAGCAGCTGGGTGTTGATTTCCTGATCGAGCAGTTTGAAGTTGACGCGCTCCTTCAGGGGCCTCTCACTGGCCTGGTACAGTATGTTGTAGACCACCTCGTCGAGCAGGGCCTTCTGGTAGACGTAGCGGTTGCGCACAATCGCCTGCAGCGACTTCGATGCCTCGTCGATAGAGCTCCTGTCCGAGCGCAGTATCATGGCCTTGGGTATGGTCGAAGGCTTCGTGGTGATGGTCTTCAGCTCAAACGATGAGTAGACGGTGCCGTCCTTGCCGGCAACAGAGTACTGATGAGTGTGCTGTATGACGTCGTTCAGCATTCCCGAGCGTGCCATAATAGAGTCTTGCTTGAAGGCGCGGCGCTCAGTCTCGTTGATGTCCTTCTCTAAGTAGCGCCGCGTCTCGTTCAGTTCGAGGTTGTGCGACGCCTGGTAGAGGCTGCGGCTCACCGACTCGTCAAACTGCTCCTTCTTCATCTTCGCCATCTGCTCGATGTAGGAGAGCTGCAGGAAGAGGAGTCCTAAGAAGGACAACCCCATCACAATTGCTATGAGCCAAATCGTACTTTTCTTCATGATGCTGCAAAGGTACGCCAATTCTTAAAACCTGCAATATTTTAAGTTAATTATTTTCTGTATTTTGCAAGTATTTAACAGAATAGTGCGTTTTTGATTGCAAATAAGCAATAATTCTGATACTTTCAAACAAAACGAGGGGGGAAAGTAGGAAAGTAAGAAAGTCACTTGTAGACAGGAATGTTTTTTAGTGGTAGTAGAAGGAAATAATATAGGTATTATTATATAGTAATTATAGTAATTATAGTAATTATAGTAATTATATTAATTATTTATATATAAATAAATTATACATGTAATCTTCACTTCGTGTCCACTTTGTATCACATGTTGCACACTCCGTTTTCCTTCCTGTCATCAAGTGACTTTCCTACTTTCTTACTTCGTCATGCCCACACTCGCTGCTACCCGCCAGTAAACCCCGAGTTTATCGTCACCTTCCGCCCCGTTTACCGCCGGGTAGACGCTTGACACGGCCGCCCTCGGCCAGCGCATATCAGCACTCATGCGCGACAGCGAGATTCTGCACAGTGCAGGCATCATTCCCTACGTGCTGACAGGCGACGAGCACTACCTCGACCTGCGCGCCTTCCCACCGGACATCAAGATCGCCGTGTGGGAGAAGCAGAACCACATTTGCCCACTCTGCGGCAAGGGGTACGACTTCGAGTTTATGGAGGGTGACCACATCACATCGTGGCGCGAGCGTGGCCGCACGGTCATTGAGAACTGCCAAATGCTGTGCCGTGAGTGCAACAGGAGAAAAGGAGCAAAGTAATTTTGTTATATTTTCCCAGAAATAATTTGGCCGTCTCACCTTTTTTTCGTACCTTTGTAGAGTCAACAGAAGGAAAAATACGATGGAAAACACGCGCTTCAAAATCTCACAGTATGCCTGTGCCGTGCTGCTCATCGTGAGCAGTATAGCCCTCGTCGCCTACCAGGTCGTCCACATCGACGACGTGGCCGGCGGACTCCTGGTCTACGTGGCCCAGGCCTTCCTGCTCGCCGCCAGCATCTTCGGTCTCGACTATTATGTGAAACTCATAACAAGGAAAATCAATGAAAAACACTCAACTCAGTAAGCACTTTTCGCTGGGCGAGTTCTGTAACCCGAACAAGTACCCCGACAACGTCCCCACCATGCAGGCCGTGGCCAACCTGACCTACGGCTGCCTCATGCTCCAGGAGCCCGCCCGCCTCGAGGTAGGCCCCATCCTCATCAACTCCGGCTACCGCAACAGCCGGGTCAACAGCCTCGTCGGCGGCGTCAGCAACTCGCAGCACCTCATCGGCCAGGCCGCCGACATCCGTCCCCAGAGCCCTGCCCAGCTCCAGCGCCTCGTCGAGTTCCTCAAGTCGTGCGAGCACACCGACCAGCTCCTCACCGCCCCCACCTGGCTTCACGTCTCCTGGAACCCCTTCGCCCCACCCCGCCGCTTCGTCCGCATCGGGTACTACAAGTAACTAACGTTTCAGCAGAATGTCGATAAGCTTGGTAATATCCGTAGCGTTATGGCGGGCGGGTAGAAGAAAAGGGTTTGGGACACGGAAAAGGGGTACCTTCGCAGGCACCCCTTTTTGTCGTAATCACCAGCAATAATAAAATTAATAATTAATGCTGATGAAATGAAACTTGACTGTCTCACGACAACCAACTTCCTATTAACCTTAATAATCTAATACCATGAAAAACACATTGCAAATTTATATAAATTTTTTCGAATCTTCGATGATTTTGTTCCTCAGAAGCCGAAGATTTAGTATTTGTTAAATCTTTCGTCCAAGAAATTAAGAATATTTAGTGGTTTCGTGCATGACTGTAATCGCTTTTTTGAGTCAGCCGAGAGTGCGGGGGCGGAGCTCAGCTGTCGCCAGTTGACGGTGAAGAACTGCGGGGCTTCCGACTCGCGAATGTCGTCGTCGCGCCCGAGGGTACGCACGACCGCAATGATTTGCCGGCAGCTGTCGACGTCGTGGGTGACGGTGAGCAGCAGCAGGTCGAACTGGCATGCCTCGTTGAGGCGTATGCTGATGGAATCGTCGCTGAGTGCCGTCATCAGGCTCTTGCCTCCGAAGCTATTGGTGACCTCGGCCTTCATCCCCGACTCCATGAAGTCGATAAAGTCGAGCCGGTTGTTCTTGGTGAGATACGGGATGATGGAGTCGGGCATCTCGCGAAACAGCGTCTTGATGGTGAGTGAATCGGCTGCCGAAGCCAGTGTGACTGCGGCCAGCAGGAGGATAAGAGACAGTCTTTTCATCGTTGTTTTGCTTTTGTTATTTGTCGGGCAAGCTGCATCATCATGACTGCCGAGAGTCCGGCGGTCTCTGTACGCAGTCGGCTCTCGCCCAGGTCGACGGAGACGAAGCCGGCGCTGACGGCCTCGCGCACTTCGTCGATGCTGAAGTCGCCCTCGGGGCCTATCAGGACCAGTGTGTCGTCAGTGGGCTGAAGGCTGCAGAGCTGGTCGAACAGATTGACGCGCTCGACCTCCTGATAGCAGTGGGCTATATAGCGGTGGCCCGATGTATGCTCGCTGATGAACCGGCGGAACGGGGTCAGCTCGCAGACAGCAGGCATCCAGGCTTTGTGGCTCTGCTTGGCTGCTGAGACGACTATCTTCTCAATGCGCTCGGTCTTCAGGACGCGACGCTCGGAATACTGGCAGTTGAGGAACGACAGCTCGTCGATGCCCACCTCAGTAGCCTTCTCGGCGAGCCACTCCATACGCTCGTTCATCTTCGTCGGCGCAATGGCCAGATGGACGTGACCCGCCCATTGGGGCTCCACCGACGTAGTCTCCAGAATACGGTACAGGCAATGACGGCCTGTGGCCTGGGTAATCTCGGCGCGATGGATATGACCGCAGCCGTCCATCAGCAGCAGCTCGTCGCCGGCCTTCAGCCTTAACACCTTGAGGGCGTGATTGGCCTCGTCGGCAGGCAGCTCGGCCGAACTGGCAGCATCGGGGGCATAGAAAAAGCGGGTCTCCTTCATTGCTTGCTCCTTTTTTGCAGTTCTTCGTGCAAGTGTGAGGCCAGCCGATAGTCCTCTTCGGCTATGGCGCGCTCAAGCTCTAAATTCAGACGCTCGGTGTCGAGGGTGTTGATGGGAATGGGGATGCCGCGCGCCTCGGGGGTGTAGGGCGAGCTCTGCCTGATCATCAGGTCCTCGTTAATATAGAAAGGTATGCGAGTGATGTAATGCAGGAGCACGGCATCGCTCATGCGGATAGGCAGGAAGGAATTGGTCATTTTGTTGAGAAGCGACACGATATACTGCCCGTCATGAATGTCGTAGACCATTAGTTCCAGATTGCCCATCCCTACGTCGGACAGCATCTGGAAGAGCACCTCGGGCAGCATCATCTTCCGGCCGGGCAGACGATTGAAGCGGATAGACATCTGTTCGGTCATGGCCTTGTCGCAAATGACGCTGATGGCCCTTTGCTCATCGGCATCAGTAAGACGGGCAACGGAGAAACCGTTGCTCCCCATGATCTCGGAGAAATCCTTGTAGAACAGCTGTACCCACTTCATGGCACGAGCAGTTTACTTCTTCTCAGGATGGAACACCAGCGCAAAGGCAATGCCCACGACGAGGGCAAAACCGGCGAAGATGAACCAGCACGTCTGCCAGTCGCCCACGAGGAATCCGTCCTGCCACGTGCAGTAGTGGTTGACGATTTCGCCGGCAGCCAGCGTTCCGATGGTGGCACCAAGGCCGTTTGTCATCAGCATGAAGAGTCCCTGGGCAGAGGCCTTCACCGACGGCTCGCAGACCTGGTCGACGAAGATGCCGCCCGAGACGTTGAAGAAGTCGAAGGCCACACCATAGACGATGCACGACAGGATGAACAGCAGCACGCCGGGCATGGCGGGATTGCCGATACCGAAGAAACCGAAGCGGAACACCCATGCGAACATCGACATGAGCATCACAATCTTGATGCCGTAACGCTTCAGGAAGAACGGAATCATGAGGATGCAGAGTGCCTCGCTGACCTGCGAAATCGAGGTGAGCAGCGTTGCATTATTGGCGGCAAACGAGGTGGCTACAGCAGCATCGGCAGAGCCCTTGAAGCTGGTGATGAACGGACCGGCATAGCCGTTGGTCACTTGCAGCGACATACCGAGCATCGCTGAGAAGATGAAGAACAGGGCCATCTGTTTCGACTTGAACAGCTTGAAGGCGTTCAGACCGAACGACTCGGCGAGCGAGGTGGCGGGCTTCTTCTCGAGCTTACACTCGGGCAGCGCCAAGAAGCAGTAGACCAGCAGCACGAGGCTCAGGAAACCTGAGACGAAGAACTGCATGTGGGTGTACTGGAACTTATGGGCGTTCTCAGCCAGCGTGAACGAGAAGCTGCCGTCCTCCCAGACTGCGCAGTTGACGAACCACATAGTAGCGATGAAACCGACCGTTCCCAGCACGCGGATGGGCGGAAAGTCCTTGACGGTGTCGAGCCCGTTGCTCTTCAGTATGGTGAAAGCGGTTGTGTTGGCCAGAGCGATGGTGGGCATGAAGAAAGCCACGCTCACGGTGTACATCGCAATGAAGGCAGCCTTGTTGGGCAGCTCATTGCCGAAGCCGGCCGAAGCGCCCATCCACCAGCAGCAGAGCATGGCGGCACCGGCTGCCAAATGGCAGAGTCCCAACAGGCGCTGGGGCTGAATATACTTGTCGGCCACAATACCCATGATGGTCGGCATGAAGATTGACACGATACCCTGGATGGCGTAGAACCATGAAATCTGACTACCGAGGCCCGCTACGCCGAGGTAGTTTCCCATACATGTCAGATAAGCGCCCCATACGGCGAACTCCAGGAAGTTCATCAGGGCAAGTCGGAATTTTAAGTTCATATGTCTTTGGTTTTTAGTGTGTCAGAGTGTAATCTTTGAGCACCAGCCGCAAGTGAGTCCCTCTTCAGCCTGGGGGCGTCCTCATCTTTCTTATTGCGCATTCGTATCAGCTGGATGTTCTTGACAATCATCATCTTCAGCGTCGACGAGACTTGCTTCTCAGGAGTCAGGTAGATGTAGCCGCGAATGTCCTTCACCTTGCGGTTCTCAAGCATGGGCACGCGTATCTGGTTGACGCCTGACGACGAAATGCTGAAGGCCTTGCTCACGACGGTGTCGTTGTCGTATTTCATCACGATGCAGGCTTCGGCCGAGCGCATACCTTCCTGATAGATAAAGTCGTTGTGGACGATGAAGAGGAACGAGTCGCCCTTGCGGAACGAGGTGTCGGCCTTCTGCTCGAAGTCTATCCTGTTGTAAGGCGGATAAGGCATCAGCATGGCCGACAGACGGCCTTCCCAGACGTCGACGGTGTCGCTGTTCAGACTCAGCTTGTTGAAGCGGGTCAGCTCGCCTTCCGACGCACCAAGGCTCATGGCACTCTCGTTGAGTCGCTTGACCACATTCTTATACATACCGGCGAAACGGTCGGCGCGCGTATAATAATAGGTCAGCGACGTATCGAACTCGGCCTTCGAGTAGCCATACTTCTCGAGCACGGCAGCAAAGTAGAGCGTCTCGTTGAACGTACGCTCGTCGTCCTTCTTGGAATTCTGAGTAGCCATAGCCTGAGCAATATGGTAGTCGACCAGCAGGTCCTCCATATCGCCGGGCTGTATGAACTGCGAGGGTACGGTGGGCTTGCACGACAGGATGAGTCCTGTGGCTGCAACGATAAACAACAGTTTCCTACTCACGCTTCAGGCTGATTTTACTGATTTCCTTACTGTAGAAGAGCAGCAGCAGCACAACGCCGACGGAGATGTTGGCGTCGGCATAGTTGAAGACCGGACTGAAGAAGATAAACTCCTCGCCACCGAAATGAGGCACCCACTCGGGCCACGTCGTGACAATGAGCGGGAAGTAGAACATATCGACCACCTTGCCCATCAGGAACGGCGCGTAGCCCGTGCCGAACTCCACGAAATAGCTGGTGTAGAAAGGCGACGAAGCGCTGAACACCAGGCCGTAGAACATACTGTCGATGAGGTTGCCAATGGCACCGGCCAGCACCATCGAAAGGCAGACGATGTAGCCCTTGCGGGCCTTGTTTCTGACCTGCAGCCAGACGTAGTAGGCCAGCAGCGATATAGCCGCTACGCGGAACAGCGACAGCGCCAGCTTCGAGCCTATCTGCATGCCGTAGGCCATACCGTTGTTCTCGATAAACGAGATGTACCACCAGTCGAAGATGCGAATGCTCTCGTGGAGCGTCATGTTGGTCTTGACCCAGATCTTGATGAGCTGGTCGATAACGATGGCGCTGACGACAATGATTGTTGCCAGCCACCCTCGTGATAATAGTCTGCTTGAGCCGTTCACTTCTTGCTCATCATTTTCGACTCGACGCTGAGCGTAGCGTGAGGCACGGCCTTCAGGCGCTCCTTCGGAATGAGCTTGCCCGTCAGGCGGTCGATGCCGTAGGTCTTGTTCTCAATGCGTATGAGCGCAGCCTTCAAGCCCTGTATGAACTTCTGCTGGCGGGCGGCCATTGTGATAATCTCCTCCTTCGACTGGGTGGCACTACCCTCCTCCAAAGCCTTGTAGGTGGGCGACGTGTCGTCGACGTCGTTAGAGTCCTGATTGGTGATGGAGGCCATCATCAGGTCATAGTCACGTTTGGCCAAAGCCAGTTTCTCGTTGATGATAGTGCGGAACTCCTCGAGCTCTTCGTCACTATAGCGGGTTTTCTCTGTTTCCATTTTGTATGTTTTAGTTTTTGGTAATTGTTATGTTCAGTTTGAAGTCGTCGAACTCCACCTCGGTGCCGTTGTTGGCGGCAATATCGATGGAATCGGCCAAAACTTGCGTCTTGATGTAGTCGCCGAAGGCCTTGACGGCAGCTTCGGCTTCGGCATTGGGCGAGATGACGACGCTGATGCGGTCGGTAATCTCAAGACCGCTCTCCTTGCGGAGGTTCTGTATGCGGTTGATGATTTCGCGGGCCATACCCTCCTGGCGCAGTTCGTCGGTAAGTTCCACTTCGAGGGCGACGGTCAGCGTACCTTCGTTGGCAACGAGCCAGCCTGGAATGTCCTCACTTATAATCTCGACGTCGGCCAATTCGACGGTCAGGTTCTGACCTTCGACGCTGATGCCGATGGTGCCGTTCTGCTCCAGTTCAGCAATCTGCTCCTGACTCAGGGCGTCCGTCGCAGCGGCAACACCCTTCATCAGCTTGCCAAACTTCTTGCCCATCGTCCTGAAGTTACACTTTACCTTCTTGACGAGAATGCCTTGACCCTCAACGAATTTCAGTTCCTTGACATTCACCTCGTTCATGATGAGCTGCTTCACGGCCTCGATGTGCTTCTTCTGCTCATCGGTGGCAGGCACCATGATGGCCTGCAGCGGCTGGCGCACCTTGATGTTCACCTTGCGGCGCAGGGCAAGCACCATCGACGTAATCTTCTGGGCCATCTCCATACGGGCTTCAAGCTCCTTGTCGATGACGGCGTCGTCGGCGGTGGGGAAGTCGTCCAGGTGGACGCTGTCCTTCTCGCCCCCAAGGTCCTTGTAGAGCTGGTCGGCATAGAACGGGGCAAAGGGCGCCATCAGTTTGGCGACGGTCAGCAGACAGGTATAGAGCGTGTCGTAGGCTGAGCGCTTGTCGTCGCTCATGTCCTTGCCCCAGAAGCGCTTGCGGTTCAGACGCACGTACCAGTTAGAGAGGTCGTCGTTGACGAAGGCGTCGATGAGTCGGCCGGCGCGTGTGGGGTCATAGTTGTCGAGCTCCTTCTTGACGCCCTTGATGAGCGTGTTCAGGCAGCTGAGAATCCAGCGGTCAATCTCGGGCTGTTCTGTTGGTTGCTGTGATACAGCAACAGACGGGACGTAGCCGTCGACGTTGGCATAGAGGGCGAAGAAGCTATACGTATTATATAAGGTGCCGAAGAACTTGCGGCGCACCTCGTCGACACCCTCGGGGTCGAACTTCAGGTTGTCCCAAGGCTCGGAGTTGGTCAGCATATAGAAGCGGACGGCGTCGGAGCCGTATTTCTCGATCATTTCGAAGGGATTGACGACGTTGCCCACGTGCTTCGACATCTTGTTGCCCTTGGCGTCGAGCACCAGGCCCGTCGAGATGACGTTCTTGAAGGCCACAGAGTCGAAAATCATTGTGGCAATGGCGTGCAGCGTGAAGAACCAGCCGCGCGTCTGGTCGACACCCTCGTTGATGAAGTCAGCGGGGAAAGCCTCGCGCTTATCGATTAAATCGCGGTTTTCGAACGGATAGTGTACCTGTGCGTAAGGCATAGAGCCGGAGTCGAACCACACGTCGATGAGGTCGGTCTCGCGCTTCATGGGTTTGCCCTCGTCACTGACCAGGATGATGTTGTCAACGTACGGGCGATGCAGGTCGATGCGGTCGTAGTTTGCCTTCGACATGTCGCCAGGCACGAAGCCCTGTTTCTTCAGCGGGTTCTCGGCCATGATGCCGGCGGCCACAGAACGCTCGATTTCATCGTACAATTCCTCGACAGAGCCGATGCACTTCTCGGCCTTGCCCTCCTCGTCGCGCCAGATGGGCAGCGGGGTGCCCCAGAAGCGGCTGCGCGAGAGGTTCCAGTCGTTCAGATTCTCGAGCCAGTTGCCGAAGCGGCCGGTTCCCGTCGACTCGGGCTGCCAGTTGATGGTCTTGTTCAGCTCGAACATACGCTCCTTCTTGGCCGTCGAGCGAATAAACCACGAATCCAACGGGTAATAGAGCACGGGCTTGTCGGTACGCCAGCAATGCGGATAGTTGTGGGTGTGCTTCTCAATCTTGAACACCTTGTCCTGTGCCTTCAGGTCCATACAGATACTGATGTCGAGCGTCTCGTCCTTCTCGGTCAGACTGTCGTCGTAGGCGTTCTTCACGTAGCGGCCGGCAAACTTCTGCCACTCGCTGACGTTGACATAGCTCTTAACGAACTCCGGGTCGAGGTCATCGATGTTGAAGTACTTGCCCTGCAGGTCGACAACGGGGCGCTCATTGCCCTTCTTGTCGATGAGCACAATGGGGCAAATGCCGGCTTTCTTGGCTACAAAGGCATCGTCGGCACCGAAGTTGGGCGCAATATGCACGATGCCGGCACCGTCCTCGGTGGTCACATAGTCGCCGGGTATCACGCGGAAGGCGTCGCCCATCGGCTTGATGGCGGGCATCAGCTGCTCGTACTCCATGCCCACGAGGTCGGTACCCTTGTAGCGCCCGACAATGCGATAGGGCATGAACTTTTCACCTTTTTTATATTCAGGCATCTCGCCGCCGTCGGTGATTTCACCCTCGGGAGCCAGATAGGCAGCCAGACGGGCTTCGGCCAGCACGATGGTAATCTTCTCGGCGCTGTAGGGGTTGTAGGTCTCTACGGCCACATAGTCAATCTTCGGACCTACGCAGAGTGCCGAGTTGGCAGCCAGCGTCCAGGGGGTAGTGGTCCAGGCCATGAAGTAGGCAGTCCCCCACCCTGTCATCTCGGGCTTCGGGTTCTTCATACGGAACAGCGCCGTACACGTCGTGTCCTTCACGTCGCGGTAGCAACCGGGCTGGTTCAGCTCGTGGCTGGAGAGTCCCGTTCCGGCAGCTGGCGAATACGGCTGTATGGTGTAGCCCTTGTAGAGCAGGTCCTTCTGGTAGAGCTGTTTCAGCAGCCACCACAAGGTCTCGATGTACTTGTTGTCGTAAGTGATATAGGGATTGTCGAGGTCGACAAAATAACCCATGCGCTCGGTCAGCTCGCGCCATTCGGCGGTGAACTTCATCACGTTCTCACGGCACTTCTGGTTGTATTCCTCGGTCGAGATGTACTTCTCCGACTCCTTGTTGTCGATGTCGGCCTTGGTAATGCCAAGTTCCTTCTCGACGCCCAGCTCTACGGGCAGTCCGTGGGTGTCCCATCCGGCCTTGCGCTTAACCTGCATACCCTGCATGGTCTTGTAGCGGTTGAAGGTATCCTTAATGGTACGTGCCAGCACGTGGTGAATGCCCGGATGGCCGTTGGCCGAGGGAGGACCCTCGAAGAATACGAACTGTGGACAGCCTTCGCGCTCATTGACTGAGCGCCAGAAGACATTCTTCTCCTTCCACATCTGCAGCACGTCGTTGTTCGTCTGCGTCAGGTTCATGCCGTTGTGTTCGGCAAATCTCTTGCTCATTTCTATTTCTGTTTTTATTACTTTTTTCAAAAAAGATGTGCAAAGGTACGCATTTTCTCTGATACCACCAAATATATAAATATATTTTAAGAAAGGTAAGGCACGTTTTTGTCATGTTTATGCACCTTTCTTGCAGAATGAAAATTTTTCTCGTAAGATTCTTGGCAGAATGCTAAAAACTTCGTACCTTTGCAGCCCAGAATGCAATTAACATACTCAGCTTAATTATGAACAAAAAATTGAAGAAGGTGCTCGTTCTTGGTTCGGGCGCCCTTAAAATCGGACAAGCTGGTGAGTTTGACTATTCTGGCTCCCAGGCGTTGAAAGCACTACGTGAGGAGGGAATTTCCTCCGTGTTAGTTAACCCCAACATCGCTACTATCCAGACTTCGGAAGGCATAGCAGACAAGGTGTATTTTCAGCCAGTAACCCCTTACTTCGTCACAGAAATCATCAAGAAGGAGCGCCCCGACGGCATTCTTCTGGCCTTTGGTGGCCAGACGGCGCTGAACTGCGGTACGGAGCTCTACCAGAGCGGCGTCTTGAAGGAGTACGGCGTAGAGGTGCTGGGAACCAGCGTTGAAGCCATTATGAACACTGAAGACCGCGACCTCTTCGTGAAGAAGCTGGCCGAGGTCGACCTGAAGGTTCCCGTGAGCCACGCCGTCGAGAATATGGACGACGCGCTGAAGGCTGCCCGCGAGATTGGCTTCCCCATCATGATCCGTTCGGCCTACGCCCTCGGTGGTCTTGGCAGCGGCATTTGTCCCGATGAAAAGGCGTTTATTGAATTGGCTGAGTCGGCCTTCACGTTTGCGCCGCAGATTCTTGTTGAGGAGTCGCTGAAGGGCTGGAAGGAGATTGAGTTCGAGTGCATACGCGATGCCAACGACCGCTGCTTCACCGTTGCCTCGATGGAGAACTTCGACCCGCTCGGCATTCATACGGGCGAGTCAATCGTCGTAGCTCCCACGTGCTCGCTGACCGAGGAGCAGGTAAATATGCTGCAGGAGATTACCATCAAGTGCGTGAAGCACTTGGGTATCGTCGGCGAGTGCAACATCCAGTTTGCCTTCAACGCCGTTACCAACGACTACCGCATTATCGAGATTAACGCACGTCTGAGTCGCTCGTCGGCTCTGGCCTCGAAGGCCACCGGCTATCCCCTCGCCTTCGTCGCTGCCAAGATAGCGCTGGGCTATACGCTCGACCAGATTGGCGAGATGGGCACAACGTCGTCAGCCTACGTCGCCCCGAGCCTCGACTACATGATCTGTAAGATTCCGCGCTGGGACCTGACGAAGTTCGTTGGCGTGAGCCGTCAGATTGGCTCGTCGATGAAGTCCGTCGGCGAGATTATGTCAATCGGTCGCTCGTTCGAGGAGATGATTCAGAAGGGCCTGCGTATGATTGGTCAGGGCATGCACGGTTTCGTGGGCAACGACCATACAAAGTTCGACGACCTCGACGATGCTCTTCAGAACCCCACCGACCTGCGTATCTTCGCCATCGCTCAGGCTCTGGAAGAGGGTTATACGGTAGAGCGTATTGAGGAGCTGACTAAGATTGACGTATGGTTCCTCGAGCGTCTGAAGAACATCGTAGATTTAAAGCATAAGCTGCAGACATATAATAAGTTGGAGGATATTCCTGATGAATTCCTTTTAGAGGTGAAGCGTGCCGGTTTCAGCGACTTCCAGATAGCACGTTTCGTGCTGAAGTCGACGGCTACGAACATGGAGAAGGAAAACCTGCAAGTGCGTCAGTATCGCAAGGAGCGCGGCATCCTGCCCTCTGTAAAGCGCATCCCAACTGTCGCCTCGGAGCATCCCGAATTGACCAACTACCTCTATTTTACATACACGCACACGCCCGCGTTTGGCAATCCTGCCGGCGAGCAGTACAAGCCGAAACACGACGTCAACTACTACCAGAACGACAAGTCGGTAGTGGTACTCGGCTCGGGTGCCTACCGCATCGGCTCCAGCGTAGAGTTCGACTGGTGCTCGGTGAACGCCATCAACACGGCCCGTAAGCTGGGTTATAAGTCAATCATGATTAACTACAACCCCGAGACCGTGTCGACCGACTACGACATGTGCGACCGCCTCTACTTCGACGAACTGTCGCTGGAACGCGTGCTCGACGTCATCGACCTCGAACAGCCGAAGGGCGTCATCGTCTCTGTGGGCGGTCAGATTCCTAACAATCTGGCCATGAAGCTGCACCGTCAGGGTGTGCCCGTGCTCGGCACCAGCCCCGTCAACATCGACCGCGCTGAGAACCGCGACAAGTTCTCGGCTATGCTCGACAAGCTGGGCGTCGACCAGCCCGCATGGCGTGCATTGACATCGTTCGACGACGTGAAGGAGTTCGTCAACCAGGTTGGCTATCCCGTACTCGTGCGCCCATCGTATGTGCTCTCCGGCGCTGCCATGAACGTCTGCTACGACGACGAGGAGCTGCATCGCTTCCTCAACATGGCCACCGAGGTGTCGAAGGAGTTCCCTGTGGTCATCTCGAAATTCATGACCGAAACCAAGGAGATTGAGTTCGACGCCGTTGCCGACAAGGGCGAAGTCATCGAGTACGCCATCTCTGAGCACGTTGAGTATGCCGGTGTTCACTCTGGCGACGCCACGATGGTGTTCCCCGCCCAGCACATCTACTACTCCACTATCCGCCAGATTAAGCACATCTCGCGTAAGATAGCCAAAGAGCTGAACATTTCTGGCCCGTTCAACATCCAGTTCCTGGCTAAGAACCGCGAGGTGAAGGTCATCGAGTGCAACCTGCGCGCCTCGCGTTCGTTCCCCTTCGTTTCGAAGATTCTGAAGCGCAACTTCATCGAGACGGCCACGAAGATTATGCTCGATGCACCCTACGAGCGCCCCGACCGCAGCGAGTTCGACATCGACCGCATTGGTGTCAAGGCCAGCCAGTTCTCGTTCGCCCGACTGCAGAATGCCGACCCCGTTCTGGGTGTCGATATGTCGTCAACGGGCGAGGTTGGCTGCTTGGGCGACAGCTTGAATGAGGCTCTGTTAAATGCTTTGATTGCAACGGGTTATCGTCTGCCTAAGAAGTCGGTTCTCATCTCCTCTGGTGGTGCCAAGGGCAAGGTGTCGCTCCTGGAGCCTGCACAGGAACTGGTGAAGAAGGGCTTCGAGGTCTACGCTACCGGCGGTACGGCTAAGTTCTTCAACGACAACGGCGTGAAGGCAACGCCCGTCAGCTGGCCCGACGAGGACGGCGAGAATAACGTGATGGACATGATTGCTGCCCACAAGTTCGACCTCATCGTCAACGTGCCGAAGAACCACACGAAGCGTGAACTGACCAACGGCTACCGCATCCGTCGTGGTGCCATCGACCACAACATCCCCCTGATGACCAACGTCCGTCTGGCTAAGGCTTTCATCGAAGCCTTCACCGCTATGAAACAAGAGGACGTCCAAATCAAGTCTTGGCAGGAGTATAACGCCTAACGACTCCTTTCATAATTTGTCCTTTGCCCAGACGCTGCAACCTGTCAGTGTCTGGGCAAAGTTGTATTTTACTCCGACTAAATGGCGGGTTTACTCCGAATAAATGGCGGGTTTACTCCGAATAAATGGCGGGTTTACTCCGAATAAACCCCTACTGCCGGCTGATGTCGTTGAGGAACAACGTGTTGGGAGCATCGTAGAGACGCTTATAGTCGGCTCCGCAGGCATGGCTCTTGGAGGGGCCGAAGAATTCCTTCTTATAGTTGCGCCAAAGCAGGAAATAGCTGATGGGGAAACGGTCCATGACGGGCTTCAGGACGCGCGTCCACCAAGTTGCGTCGGTCATGTTCTTCAGACCGCACTCGGTGAGGGCGAGCAGCTTGCCATTGTCGCGGCAGAAGGCCGAGAGGAACGTGAGGTCGGCGCTGACGGCGGTCAGGAAGTCCTGCTCGGTGCCCCACTGATAGGCATCCTCGCCGATGAGCGTTACACGGTCGTTGCCGGGATAGCGCGCGAGGAACCGCTGCAGCGTCCACTGGCCGTCGAGGTTTGGCGAGTAGCTCCACAGGAGGTTGTGCAGTTGGCGGTCGTTGCGCAGGTAGTCCTGGAGCATGTTCCAGAGTTCGCGGAACTCGCTGTCGGTACAGTTGTTCTGTCCCCACCAGAACCAGGAGCCGTTGTTCTCGTGCCAGGGGCGGAAGATCACGGGGACGGGCTGTCCGCTGGCATCCTTGAGCGAGGCGAGGAAGTCGCCGACACGCTGCATCCACAACTGGAACTTCTGGTGCTGCGAGCCGCCGGGCAGTATGCTGGTGACGACGCCGGGCGTCTTGACGTCCCAGGCCGTGCCGCCGGTCAGCGGGTTGCGCGGATGCCAGCTGACGGTGACGATGCCGCCGCGCTCAACGTGAGCCACGAGCTGCTCCCGGATGCGCAGGAAGGGCACGCTGTCGAGGTTTTTCTGGTCGCTAACCTCGATGCCGCCAAGGTCGAAGCCCATGACGGCTGGATAGTCGCCGACGAGGTCGCGAATGTCGCTGCGTCCCCACTCCCACTCCCAGTCGAGACCGTAGAAGGGATCGTCCTGATGGCCGGCCATGTAACCGCGCTTCTGAAGGGTTTCCAGACGGTCGGCCAGTCGCGTGGCGGCATTATCGATGTTCATCTGCTGAAGTAGCCACTGCTGCCACTCGTCCCACTGCTCCTGATACCAGAAGTGGGCAGTCTGCTGATACACGCTGAGTGTCTTGGGGGCAGTCAGGATGTTATAGGTGGCATAGGCTGTAGTCGGCGGCACGACGTCGTCGTTGTAGCCGAACGACACCCATGTGGGGCACTTGATGCGGCGTGCGAAGTTGACGCCGTCGTAGTAGCGCGACGTGGTAATCTCACGCTCCATGCCCTTGCCCTTATTCCAATAGAAATAGTGGGGCCAGCCGCAGGCAACGCCCTGAAGTGAGGCTGTGTGGTCGCAGAGAGCCGGGTGGACAGCAGCAGCGAAAGTGACACGGGGGTCGAGTGCGGCGGTGGCGTAAGTCAGGAAACCGCCCTGACTGGAGCCGGTGACGCCCAGTTCGCGGCCGTTCCAGTCGGTGAGCTGCTCGATGTAGTCGATGGCGCGTATGCAGCCCAGGACGACGCGCTTGTAGTAGCTGTCATCGCGCGACGCGAGGCCGAAGTTCCAGTAGCCGCTGAGGGCACCGTTGTTCAGGCGGTCGTAGATGTCCTGCGGCTGGGTGACGTCGATGCCGTGAATGCCAATCTCGAGGGTGATGGCACCCTGCGAGGCGGTATAGACGTCGCCCTGATAGGGACGCACGCCGGCTCCGGGAACGCGGAGCAGGGCCGGATAGCGGCCAGGCTTGACGGGTACGCAGAGGATGCCGTAGGTGCGGCTGCCCCAGCGCACGTTCTGGAAGCTGACTTGATAGACGTTGACATCCTTGGTGCAGCGGTCGGGCAGCAGCTGGCGCGTAGGCTCGAGGGCCGTCCAGCGCGACTCCTCAATGGCGTGCTGCCAGAACGCGTCGAAATCGTCGGGGCAGATGGTTGTAGGCTGCAGCTTCTCAGGCGAAAAGGCGGCTGTGCAGGCACCCGAGTACTCGCGGCCGCCGACCTTGGCGGTGACCTTCAGCCGATAAAAACCGGGCTTCTTCATCGTTCCGGTCCACGTCATCGTGCCATCCTTGAGGACCGTGGTCTTCTTCGTTTCCGGGTACATCTCCGGGCCGGCCTCGTAGCTGACCTCTACATTATTTAATAAGGTAGACGAGCGCAGCACGCTGACGGTGAAGCGAGCCTTTTCGCCGACACGGTAGTTCCAGTCCTGATGGTCGGGCTGGACGTTGACGACAATGTTGTTGCCCCGTATCTGGGCACTTGCTGTGAGGGCCATCAGTAGGCCGAGCAGCATCAGGAGCGTTTTCTCAAGACTTTTCATAAACTGTTTACTGTTTTTGGCGATGCAAAGATAATGAAAAATGCCGAATCGGCTTAATACTTTCTTGACATAATCAGACACTTTTCCCATTTTGTGGCCGCGAACGCTTCTTTTTGCAGGAAAGTATCAGTTAAAAGCAAAATAAAGTCATTGTAATTCGGAAAATAATTCTAATTTTGCATCCAAATACTTAAAACCATACTACAAGGAAACTATTATTTATTAACAAACTAAATACTAATGTATGAGTTTAATTTACAGTAAAGAGAAGATTCTTGCTGGAGCGTGCCTGGTAAGCTTACTCGGCATGTCTCCGCAGGCCTTTGCGGGAGGTAATGGCTCCCCGTTGCCCATGGAGCAGCAACAGGCCACCAAGAAAATTACTGGAACGGTGACGGACGCTATGGGGCCTGTCATCGGCGCCAGTGTGTTGGTAAAGGGCACATCGACGGGTGCTGCCACCGACTTCGACGGAAAGTTCACGCTCAATGCCGCGCCCGGTGCCACGCTCGTCGTGAGCTACATCGGCTACGTCACCAAAGAGGTGAAGGTCGACAGCCGCAACACTTACAACATCACGCTCGAAGAGGACAAGAAGATGCTCGACGAGGTGGTGGTCGTCGGTTACGGTACGATGAAAAAGAGCGACATCTCGGGTGCCTCGGTCTCGCTGGGCGAGCAGGCTGTGAAGGGTTCTATCATCACCTCTCTCGACCAGTCGCTGCAGGGCCGCGCCGCCGGTGTCACCGCCGTGCAGACCTCTGGTGCCCCGGGCTCGTCGTCGTCCATCCGCGTGCGTGGTACCGCCACCATCAACGCCAATGCCGAGCCGCTCTACGTCATCGACGGCGTCATCGTCCAGAGCGGTGGACAGAGCGGTGCCGCCTACGGTCTGGGCGATGCTCTGGGCAACGGCTCGGTGTCGACCATCTCGCCGCTGTCGACCATCGACCCTGCGGACATTGTCTCGATGGAGATTCTGAAGGATGCCTCGGCCACTGCAATCTACGGCGCACAGGGTGCTAACGGCGTGGTGCTCATCACGACGAAGCACGGTAAGGCCGGCGAGGCCAAGTTCTCGTATAACGGCATGATGGCCGTGAACCGCCAGACGAAGCGCCTGGACATGATGAACCTGCGCGAGTATGCCGAGTTCTACAACAACCTGGTGAACCAGGGCGAGCTGCAGGCCGACGCCAACCTGGCCGACCCCTCGCTGCTGGGCAAGGGTACGAACTGGCAGGACGCCGTCTTCCAAACCGCCATCCAGCACTCTCACCAGATTAGTGCACAGGGCGGTAGCGACAAGATGCAATACTACGTGTCGGCGGGCTACATGAACCAGGAGGGTACGATCATCGGCTCGAAGTTCGACCGTCTGTCGGTGCGTACCAACATCGACGCCCAGCTGAAGTCGTGGCTGAAGATGGGTGTCAACGCCACCTTCACCAACACCAACGACGACCTGAAGCTGGCCGACTCTGACGAGGGTTTGATCAACTACTCGCTGACCACCATCCCTACTATACCTATTTATAATATAGACGGCTCGTACTCCAGCATCTCGCAGGAGGGCTACACCAATCCGAACCCCATCGCCATGGCTATGCTCGACGAGATTAAGCTGAACCGTAAGAAACTGACGGGTAACATCTTCTTCGAGGTGACACCCTTCAAGGACCTGACGTGGCACACCGAACTGGGCTACGACATCAGCTCGAGCAAGGGCGACCGCTGGAAGCCCACCGTGAACCTGGGCACATGGACCCGCGACGACAACTACGCCTCGGTGCAGAAGAACAGCAGCACCTTCTGGCAGCTGAAGAACTACATCACCTACAGCCACACCTTCGACCTGCACTCGCTGACAGCGATGGTTGGCCAGGAGGCCTGGGAGTCGAAGTACGACTACAACAACGTGGCCAACACGTCGCTGCCCTCGAACGAGGTACACAACCCGCAACTCGGCGACGGCACACCGCAAATCGGCGTCGGCTTCGGCAGCTCGGCCATGGCCTCGTTCTTCACACGCTGGACCTACAGCTACGACAACCGCTACAACGCCACATACACCTACCGCTACGACGGCTCGTCGAACTTCGGTCCCGACAAGCGCTGGGCAGGCTTCCACTCCCTGGCCGCCAGCTGGCGCTTCTCGAACGAGGCCTTCATCAAGTCGTGGGCAGAGTCGTTCTTGAGCAACGGCAAGCTGCGCATCGGTTGGGGACAGACGGGTAACTCGGCCATCGGCGGCTACAGCTGGGGCGTCAGCGTGGGTGCCATCAACACGGCCCTGGGCAAGAGCTACCGTCCGCTGAACATCGCCAACCGCAGCGTGCAGTGGGAGAGCCAGGAGCAGTGGAACGTCGGTCTCGACCTGGGCTTCCTTAACGACCGCATCAACCTGACCCTCGACTGGTACCGCAAGATGTCGAACGACATGCTAATGAAGCTACAGGTGCCCACCTACATGGGCTCAAGCCTCATCACCAACGGCTCGGCACTACTACAGCCGCCCTACGGCAACTACGGCACGATACGCAACACAGGTTTCGAGATTACCCTGAACACGCACCCGCTGGTGGGCAAGTTCGAGTGGGACTCTGAGTTCCAGATTTCGTTCAATAAGAACAAGCTCGTGTCACTCGGCGACTCAGACACCCCGCTGCAGGGCTACGGCCAGTGGAACGACCTGGTCAGCCTGACGCAGGTCGGCGAGAGCCTGTTCAGCTTCTACGGCTATGTCACCGACGGCGTCTATGAGAGTCTGGAGGACATCGAGACGTCGGCCAAGCCCGTGAAGTACCCCGCCAACGGCGGCTTCGCCAAGGGTACGACGGTCTGGGTTGGCGACATCAAGTACAAGGACCTTAACAGCGACGGCGTCATCGACGAGAACGACCAGACCAACATCGGCTCGCCAATGCCAAAGTTCACCTTCGGCTGGACCAACACCTTCCGCTGGAACAACTTCGACCTGAACATCTTCATCAACGGCTCGTACGGCAACAAGGTGGCCAACTACCTGAAGATGAAGCTCACGCACATGAACTCAGCCTGGA
Organism: uncultured Prevotellaceae bacterium; assembly: GCA_946184965.1. Taxonomy (GTDB): domain Bacteria; phylum Bacteroidota; class Bacteroidia; order Bacteroidales; family Bacteroidaceae; genus Prevotella. The sequence goes on from CAMHHO010000021.1 coordinate 22,478, forward strand.
CCAACCAGCTGGTTGACGTCATGGACTGCACTCGCCTTGAGGCCATCAACGCCGCCAAGGACTACTCGGCAGGCGTCGACCGCGGCGACGGGACGCTGGTCTACAACTGGTACGACGACATCACCAACGTGCGCATTGCCAACGGCGGCGCCGCCCTGCCCCGCGCCAGCATTCAGGACCCCAACGACAACGACCGCTGGAGCGACCGCTACATTGAGGACGGCAGCTACGTCCGCTTGAAGAACATCACCCTGGGCTACACATTCCCCAAGAAGATGCTCAAGCCCCTCGGCCTGGAGTCGCTGCGCCTCTACGCTAACATCCAGAACCTGCTGACCATCACCGACTACAGCGGCTACGACCCTGAAATCGGTGTCAGCACAGCCTCTGTGAACGTGATGGGACTCGACAACGGACGCTATCCGTCGCCTACGACCTATTCTTTCGGACTGAACGTATCTTTCTAACTCCAAAAAACAAACAACATGAAACTCAATATATTAAAATATGGTATATTCGGCGTAGTCCTCTCGCTGGGTCTGACGTCATGCGAGGACTTCCTCGACCGTCCGGCAGAAGACAGCTACAACGAAGGCAACTACTATCAGACTGACGCTCAGTGCATAGCTGGCGTGGGCTATCTCTACAGCTCGCCCTGGCACGACCTGCTGCGCGGCTACTTCATGATCGGCGAGATGCTATCGGGCAACCTCTATGCCGGACAGAACGCCTACGTAGGCTTCACCGTCAACGGCTCCGACCAGAGCCTGAAACTGGCGGCTGCCTCCATGTGGTCGGTCATCGCACACGCCAACACCGTCTACAGCAGCATCAAGGGTGCGCCCGCCAGCGTCTCCGACGCCGCCCGCAACACCAGCATGGGCGAGTGCCTGACGTGGAAGGCCATGGCCTACTTCTACCTGGTGCGCACCTTCGGCGAGATTCCCATCATCCACGATAATGCTGCCTCGCTGGCCGCCGGCGACTACAACACAGTGCAGAAAGTGAAGATTGCCGACGTCTACGACTACATCATCCTGACGCTCGAGAAAGCCCGCACACTGCTTCCCAAGAGCAACTCCGCCGGGCGCATTGACTACTACGCCGCCACGGGACTGCTGGCCAAGGTCTACCTGAACAAGGCCGGCGTGAGCGGAGCACTCAACGCCGACGACATGGCTAAGGCTGCACAGCTGGCCAAGGAGGTCATCGACCAGTCGGGACGCAAGTTGCTGGACAACTACGAGGACGTCTTCCGCCTGCAGAACAACAACAGCGAGGAGAGTCTGATAGCATGGCGCTGGACCGCCAATGGCAACGTCTGGACGGCACAGAACTACCTGCAGTGCGACCTCGGCATGTCGGGCTTCGACGAGTTCGGCGACTGCTGGGGCGACTGGACGGCACCCTCTGTCGACCTGCAGGAGGCCTTCGGCATCAAACTGCTCGAACAGCAGCCCGACGCCTGGATTAACAACGTCGACACCCGACTCCGTGGCACGATGATGCTGCCTGGCTTCAAGTACCCCTACTTCTGGCAGGACAAAGGCGGCTTCAGCTACCTCGACTTCATCTTCAACACCGACTACAACAGCAGTGCCCCCGGCCAACTCAACTCGCCCACAGGCGCCAACTGCGTGAAGCACCTCTACGGCAACGCCTACGACCACCAGGTAGGCATCGGCCACTCGGCGGCCTACATGTATAATAGTCTGGCCACCCACCTGCTGCGTCTTTCCGACGTCTACCTCATCTACGCCGAGGCCATGACCGGCACATCGGGCACGACGACCGACGCCAGTGCCATCGACGCCTTCTACGCCGTGCGCCACCGTGCCATCAAGAACTACGAGCGTCCGACGTCCATCTCCTGGAACGACATCTGGAAGGAGCGCCGCCTGGAATTTGCCATGGAGGGCGACCGCTGGTTCGACTACGTCCGCGTGAGCTACTACAACCCCGAGTTCTGCATCAACGACCTGGAGAGCCAGAAGCGTAACCAGTTCTGGAACCTCGGCGACCTCTACAAGAACTACTACGAGACGGGCAACTGGACGGTCACCAACCAGGGCTACGACGAGGCCACCTCGGCTCCGAACGTGACGATGCTGATGAAGAAGAACCAGGACACGGGCAAGAACTTCTTCCTGCTGCCCTTCCCCACCGAGGACGTGACGACCAACCCGAACATGGCTACCAGCGTCGATGGCGTGCATGTCGACGTCTATGCTACCTATAGTTATGAGTAACCACAATCAAAGACATGTAGAATTATGAAAACAGCAAGATATAACAGAGGCTTACTCCTGGCACTTGCCGCTGCGGCAGGACTGACACTTACCTCATGCAAGGACGAGCCCGACAAATATGAAGTGGCTGACGGAACACCGACCATCAACTACATCCGCTGCCTGTCGACGGAGATTGTCGGCAACAACGACGCCGCAGACACACACTACACCAACGGCGAGCTCGTGACCAGCGCCTCGCCGCAGTCGCTGCTCTGCCTGGTCGGCGAGAACCTGCGCAGCGTCTACGAGATGTACTTCAACGACCAGAAGGCCATTCTCAACTCGAGCTACATCACCGACAACACGCTCATCGTGACCATACCCAGGGGCATACCCCAGGAGGTGTCCGACAAGATCTACATGATCACCGAGAGCAAGGACACCATCACCTACGACTTCAGCGTCGTCATCCCCGCGCCGTCAGTCAACTCGATGTCGTGCGAGTATGCCGAGGCCGGCTCGACGGCCTCCGTCTACGGTAACTACTTCATCGACGACCCGAACGTGCCGCTCACCGTCACCTTCCCCAACGGCAAGCAGGCCACCGACCTCCAGATCAGCGGCTCCTACAGCACGCTGTCGTTCACCGTTCCTGAGTGCGAGGTGTCGGGTCCCATCACCGTCACCAGCATCTACGGCTCGACCACGACAAGCTTCTACTACAAGGACACACGCGGCATGCTGTTCGACTTCGACACGCCGAACGCCGTGACGGGCGTCGTCTTGGGCAACCACGGCTGGCACGCCCGCGACATCCTGACGGACGAGACCGCCCTCTCGGGCAATTTCGTACAGTTAGGCGACGCCGCTACGACCCTCAGCGAAACTGGTGGCTGGAACGACTCGAAGTACTCGTTCGAATACTGGCCCGGCAACTGGGCCGACCCCGAGACCTATCAGGGCGACGGTGTGAGGCTGACCAGCCTGGCTGACTTCTCGAAGTGGGAGAACATGGCCATCAAGTTCGAGATGTACATCCCGTCCTCAAATCCCTGGCAGGCCGGTGCCATGCAGGTCATCGTCGGCGGTGTCGACAAGGTGTCAAACGGCAATGCCGGCGTGAAGGACATCGACGGCAACACCCTGGGTGGTGCCAACAACACCTACTTCAACAACAACGAACTGCCGCGTGCGCTCTACCGTCCCTGGACAGCCACCGGCTCGTACGACACCGGCGACCAGTGGGTGACGGTGACCATCCCCATCAAGTCGGCCTTCACCTACGGCATGTCTGGCGCAGCAGCCACCGGCTCGCTCACTGCCGACGACTTCGCCAGCCTTATCATCTTCGTATGCGACGGTGGTGTCGTCGGTACCGAGTGCCAGCCCATCATCAAGATTGACAACATCCGCGCCGTGCCTTATAACTAAACCACTATAAAGTAATTGACAGATATGAAAAAGACAAAGAATATATTCGCACTGTTGGTGATGGCCCTCGCAGGGCTGTCGCTGGCAAGCTGCGGCGAGGACGACCTCGACACTAACCAGTATCTGGGCGGTGTCAGCCTCAACGCCTACGGTCCCAACCCCGTCATGCGCGGCGGCACGCTGCGCTTCGTGGGCAGCAACCTCGACCAGATTGCAAGCATCCAGATTCCCGGTGTCAACCCCATCACCAACTACGACGTCGTGAAGTCGGGCACGCCGTCCGAGATACGCGTCACCGTGCCCAAGGACGGCCCCACGGTGGGTATCGTCAAGCTGATCACCAAGGGCGACCAGACCATCACCACCAAGAGTGAGCTTACCTACACTGAGCCCATCGTTGTCGAGGGCTTCTCGCCCTCCTCGGCCATGCCCGGCGACCTCGTCACCATCAAGGGCGACTACCTGAACCTCATCCAGTCGCTGGCCTTCGCCGACGGCGTCATCGTGGGCGAGACCGACTTCAAGAGCCACGACCGCTACACGCTGACCGTGACCGTTCCCGAGGAGGCACAGACGGGTAAGATTGACCTCTACACCGCTGACCTGACCGTGGCCTCCGACGAGGAGCTGGACTACCAGATTATCACCACCGACGAGGCCATCGAGATAGGCACACCGACCATCAGTAGCGTAAAGGGTCGCAACTCAGCCGAGGCGCTGGGTGCCGTCACGGCCAAGGCCGGCGAGACGATTACGGTAACGGGTACCTATTTTAATATGGTGAAGGCCATCAAGGTGGAAACCGCCCAGACCGACGTCTTCACCGTCGCCGACGAGGGCAGACAGCTCTCGTTCGTACTGCCGGTCGAGGCACCCAGCGGCGACATTCTCCTCGTCTGCAAGTCTGGCGTCGAGGTGCCTGTCGCCACGCTGACCACCGTGAAGCCCTCTGAGTGCACCGCCACGCCGAGTCCCGCCAAGGCCGGCCAGGCGCTGACAGTCAGCGGTAAGGACATGGACCTTGTCACCGCCGTACTGTTCAGCAACGTTGCCGATGCCGTCACCGACCTGCAGGTCACTGCCGACAAGGTGGTGGTCACCATCCCCGAGACGGCCACCGAGGGTCTGCAGCTCGTCATGGCCAACGGCGAGACGGTCGACGTGGCCACCACGCTCGTCAAGCCCACCGTCACTGGCTACGACAACGCCACGGTGAGTGCCGGCGGCACACTGACCATCAAGGGAACCAACCTCGACCTCGTCAAGACCGTACAGTTCGGCGACGGCTCCGATGTCGTCAAGGTCGAGAACGCTTCCGCCGAGGCCATCATCCTCAGCGTCCCGATGAACGCCCTCTCCGGTGCTCCCACGCTGACACTGGCCAACGGCACCACCGTGGCCGACGTGCCTGCCATCAACGTCCAGGAGGCCGTGTTCTGCTACTTCACGGAAATGCCCGCTGAAGATGCCGAGCTGAAGGCCGGCGACTCGTTTGCACTGCCTGTTGCCAATGGCGACAAACTGACGGGCGTGGAGGTCAACGGCGAGGCTTGCCAGTATGTGCTGACCTCCGGCAACCAGCTGATCATCGGTATTCCCGGCAATGCCAAGAAGGGCGCAAAGGTACGCCTCGTTTCTTCTAACGGTGAGATTACCTACACCATCGACTTCATACCCAACACCGAGGTGACCACCGTCCTCTGGACGGGACAGGCAGTTGCCGACGATTGGAAAGACCAGCCGTATGTCCTCTCAGATGCCGGTCAGGAGCTGAAGGATGCCGGTGTCGTCGCTGGCGACATCATCAGTTTCCACATCACGCCACTGTCTGCTGACTGGAAGATCGAGTTTGTCGAGGGCCACTGGGGAGCCACCTATGCAAGCGTGTGCAGCGTAGGCAACGACACGGAAGGCGGCAAGTTCACTGAGTATGACCTCGATGCCAACAAGGGCTACTACAGTCTTGTCGTGACCGAGGAGATGCTGGAAGCCGCATTCAAGCAGCAGTGGTGGGGAGGCGTCTTCGTGCTCAACGGCGACAACGTTGTCGTCGACCGAATCACGACGACCCACTACGAGTCTGTCGAGGAAACCGTCTGGACGGGCGAGGCCGTGGCCGACGACTGGGGCGGTCAGCCCTACATCCTCAGCGACGGCGGTGCCGAGTTGCTGGCTGCCGGCATGAAGGTGGGCAGCATCATCCGCGTCTACATCACCGCCACCGATGCTACCTGGAACTGCCAGATCGTCGACGGCCACTGGAGCCCCAACACCGCCTTCGACGGCTGCGACTTCAACAACGGCAACTGGGACCTCTCTGAGCACAACGGCGCCCTGGAGATCACCGTCACGGACTTCATTTATGAGCACATCACGACTGTAGGCGGCTGGGGCGGCTCGTTCCTGCTCAACGGCGACAACGTCGTCTGCACCAAAGTTACCATTGAATAATAAAACACGATTATGACTATGAAACTATATCAAGCATTCAATATTCTGTCAGTTGCAGCTGTGGCACTCCTCGCCACAGCCTGCAACGATACCGACGCACAGTACGACATCCCCGAGGTGGGCGCGCCGGTGCTTGTCTCTGAGACGCCCGCCACGGCCGACAACGTGCTGCTCTACGGCGAGAAGACTATCACCGTGGCCTTCGACAAGAACATCGGCTTCGCCTCAGCCAATGCTGCCAAGATTACCCTCAACGGCACACCCGTCAAGTCGGCCAAGGTGCTGGGCATCAGCAACACGCTGACCATCGTGGCCGACGTCAACTTCGATAAGAAGCAAACGCTCGTCATCCCGGCCGGACTCATCGTCGGCCCCGGCGGCCACACCTACGACCAGGAGGTCAGCCTGACCTGGGAAATCAAGGACGTGCCCGCCAACGATGCCACGGCCATGACGCAGAAGCTGGGCTGGGGCTGGAACTTGGGCAACCACTTCGACACCAGCGACATGCAGTGGGGCTACTGGGACGGTGCCACGCCGTCGGCAGCCCTCTTCCAGAAGCTGGCCGCTGCCGGAGCCAAGACCGTGCGCATTCCCGCCACGTGGTCGTGCCACATGGACGAGGCCTCGGTCATCGACGCCGCCTACCTCGACGAGGTGGCCACGTGTGTTGACTATGCCATCAATGCCGGACTGAACGTCATCCTGAACACCCACCACGACGCCTTCGAGACCGACCTGGGCAAAGCCGCCGAGAGCGACAGCATCGCAAAGGTCGACTCGGCTCTCATCGTGAACACGTGGCGTCAGGTGGCCACACGTTTTGCCTCCTACGGCGACCAGCTCATCTTCGAGACCTTCAACGAGATTCACGCCGGCGACAACTGGAGCGGTGGCTCTGATGCTGAGTACGGCCTGCTCAACCAGTGGAACCAGTATGCCGTGAATGCCATCCGCGCCACCGGCGGCAACAATGCCACCCGCTGGATCGGCGTCGCCGGCTATGCTGCCAACATCGACCTCACCATCGAGCACCTCGTGCTGCCCGACGACCCCGCCAACCGCCTCATCGTGGCCGTCCACAGCTACGACCCCTACAACTTCTGCCTCGCACCGGAGACTTCTGGCGTCAACAGCTGGGGACATAATGCCGACCCCGCCCACTCCGTAGCCGGCAACAACGAGGAGTATATCATCAAGCAGCTCTACAAGCTCCGCACAGCCTACATCGAGAAGGGAATTCCCTGCTACCTCGGTGAGTATGGCTGCGTCTGGCAGACCACCAGCCAGGCCAATGCCTTCCGTAAGTACTACCTTGAGTTCTTCTGCCGTGCAGCCTACCTGGCCGGCATCCCGATGTTCGTCTGGGACAACAACGCCAAGGGCAGCGGCGACGAGGCCAACGACTATCTCAACCACGCCACCGGCGAATGGTACAACGACGCCGAGACGGTCGTGCCAATGATGATCAAGGCCTGCACCAGCACTGACGAGAGTTACTGGTTCGACACCATCTGGAACAAGTCACCCATTCTGGAGGCAGCTGAATAAGGGTTTCCTCTCAACAACCAAGCGAAGGCAGACCCACTGCGTGAGTCTGCCTTCACTATTCACACAGAACGTATGAAAAGAATGCTTTTAATCATCGTGCCACTGCTGATGATGGCCTGCGACAGCGACAGCAGCGACGACGAACCAGCAAACAGCGTCACGCCATCGCCGGCACCTGCCATCAGCCTCATATTGACAGGCCAGAGCATTACCGACAATGCTGAAGTGGACGCAGCCGCCACAACCATGCTGACGCTGACCTATAGCACCAGCGTCCTCGTGCCCGGCAATGCCGACATCACGCTTAACGGAGCAAGGCTTATGGCCAGGGCCAACGGCCAAACAGTCGAGATACCCCTCAGCCTCAGCGACGACACCAACTACACGCTCACATTGGCCGAAGGAGCCGTTGTCGCTGCCGCTGATGCCAGCATCAAGGCGCCTGCGCTGACACTCCATTTCAAGACAGCCGCCAAGCAACAACCACAGCCCTCGCCCGGCGGCAGTATTTCGTCAGTACCAGTGGCAGCCACCACCGATGCAGCCCTTAAGCTCTACAGCTACCTGCTGCAACAGTACGGCAAGAAGACCATATCGAGCGTCATGGCCAACGTTAACTGGAACAACGACTGCGCCGAGAAGGTCTGTCGGCTGACGGGCAAGTATCCGGCCATGAACTGCTACGACTTCATACACATCTGCTTCTCCCCTGCCAACTGGATTGACTATACCACCATCAAGCCCGTCCAGCAGTGGACAGACGCCGGCGGACTGGTTCAGCTGATGTGGCACTTCAACGTGCCCAAGCGCGAAGGCTCCACCGACTACACCTGTACGCCCTCGGAGACTACCTTCCGTGCAGCCAATGCGCTGAAGGAAGGCACCTGGGAACACAAGTGGTTCTACGGTCAGATGGACAAGGTCGTCGCCACCATGCTGAAGCTGCAGGACGCAGGCATCGCCGCTACCTGGCGCCCCTTCCACGAGGCTGCCGGCAATGCTACAGCCCGACAGCAGGCCGACTGGACCAGATCCTGGTTCTGGTGGGGCTACGACGGTGCCGAAGTCTGCAAGCGGCTCTGGACGACGATGTTCGACTATTTCCAGCAGAAGGGCATCCACAACCTCATCTGGGTATGGACCACCCAGAACTACAACGGCAACAGCAGCCAGTACCGCCAGGACACCGACTGGTATCCCGGCGACCAGTATGTCGACATCGTGGCCCGCGACCTCTACGGCTACAACGGCGCCAGGAACCAGCAGGAGTTTACCGAGATTCAATCACGCTACCCGACGAAGATGGTGGCGCTGGGCGAATGTGGGCTAGACGGCTATACCGGCAACGAGGCCGCACGCCCCTCCGACTTCTGGCAGGCGGGCGCACTCTGGAGCCACTTTATGGTGTGGTACCAGGGCGGAGAAGGTTCTACCGACACGATGTGTAGCGACTCGTGGTGGAAAGCCGCCATGAGCAGTCCCGATGTCATCACCCGCGACCAACTACCCAATCTGAAATAAGTCCCGATGAAGCATTACATTATTTTGACCACAGCGGCACTGTTGCTGACCGCCTGCAGCAACAACAACAAGAATAGCAACGACCCGCTGGCCGACAGCGGACGAACGCAACTGACAGAGAACCTGCTGACAAACCTCAAGGCATTGAGCGACAGCGCTGTCTATATGTTCGGCCACCACGACGACACCGTCTACGGCATTGGCTGGAAAGCCGACTGCGACAACGACTCTACGGTTCATCAGCGCTCCGACGTCAAGAGCGTCTGCGGCGATTTCCCTGCCCTGCTGAGTTTCGACCTCGGCCACTTAGAATTAGGTGATACCGTTAACCTCGACGGTGTACCCTTCAGCCGCATCCGACAGGAAATCCTGGCTCACTATGACCGCGGCGGCATGATCACCCTTTCATGGCACCTTAACAACCCGCTCAGCGGCGGTACCTCATGGGTAGCCGATTCGCTCAGAGACGTTGAGACACGCACAGTCGCCGCCGTGCTCAAAGGTGGCGAGCGCCACGACTTGTTCCTGACCTGGCTTGACCGTGTAGCCGCTTTTCTCAACTCCTTAGAGACGCCCTACGGTGTCCGTGTACCCGTGCTGTTCCGCCCTTGGCACGAGCACACCGGCTCCTGGTTCTGGTGGGGCAGCGACCACTGCACGCCCGAGCAATACAAGGCTCTCTGGCAGCTCATCGTCAGTCGTTTTAAAGAGAAAGGTGTCGTAAATGCCCTCTATGCCTACTCACCCGGTACCGAGCCTGACGGCGATGACGGGAAATATCTGGAACGCTACCCTGGCGACGACATCATCGACCTGATGGGACTTGACTGCTACTGTTCAGCCCCACCCCAGCTCTCCCCCGAAGGAATGGAGATTAAGGCCTACGCAGAGAAGCTCGACAAAAATCTCGAGATGGTGTGCCGCGTAGCAAAGGAGCACGGCAAGGCTGCCGCCCTCACCGAGACTGGCTTCGAAGGTCTGCGTACACCAGACTGGTGGACACAAGCCCTCGCTCCCGTCCTGGCCCGCCACGCCGTGAGCTACGTCCTCGTCTGGCGCAACGCCCACGACCGTCCCGGCCACTTCTTTGCCCCCTACCCCGGCCAGCAGTCGGCCTCCGACTTCGTCAGTTTCTACAACCTGAAGCCGACACTCTTCCTGCACGACCTAAATGGGCTGTATCTACAGCCTTAATCACAGCGGACAACCACTGTTTTCAGCCAGTCTCGGAGAATTCCGCGATATTGATTCTGCGAGTCAGCAATCAGGAGAAGGATAAGGCTACCGTCGGCAAGGCGGCGTGCAACGCATAGGCCCTCGTAGTTAGCAAAGTTGCGGCGAAAGAGGTTTATGCGCGTCCGGAATGTGTAGAGGTGTGTTTTTGAGAGCACTTGTGCCGATGAGGGGCGTACGATGTATAAACGACACTCCACGTATGAACCTATCTTCAGCGGCGTCAGGCGCATTGTTCGTTCAAGAACTAAGAGGCGGTCACCACCAATAGCGCAGAGTTCGCTTACGCCGTTGAGCAGAGTACCCTTGCGTTTCACTGGTACCTGATCGATTGCGTAATCATATTGCTGAGTCATCTGGCCATTGTCATCGAAGGCTGTCAGGCGAAGAATACTTTCGCCCTTGGCTGGTCGTTCGCTGATAGTATAGTAGCGGTGTGCTTCGCCATCGTAGCATAGTGACTCGAGACCATAATTACTGCTGAGCCGGCTAAACGAAGTCGGCACTTGCAGACAGCGCCCTGTCTGCTGAGCTTTAACGGTGTACTCGATAATCTGGTTGTCAGTTTCACCGCTAATAAATAATGTATGAGAATAAGGATTCCATGCAATGCCTTCTTGGTCGCGTGAAGGCTTGCCACTACAAAAGAATCCCTCGCTGGTAACGTTGTGTATGCGTCCCTTGATAGTGTCGATATCAATATGAAAGATGTAGAAACCGTCGGCCGTCTTGTCGCTGACAACTGCATAGCGGTCGTTGCCAATAGGGGTAATACCGCTATAATTCCCAGCGGGAATATCCTTTGGGAACTTCTGCTGCTTATTAGCTCTCAGCAGCTGGGCAGAAACAGATAGTGGCACCGCGCAAAGCAGTGCCACTATAAGGTTCTTATTAATCATCATTTACGCAAAGGCTTGATAGCGAAAGTGAAGTCCTTGTCGCCATAGCTGATACGATACTCGTCGAGTGGCCAAGCTCCCCAGCTGTTGACGCAACCCAGACCGAACTGGCGCTGCTGGATGAACACCTGTGTCTTGCCGGCAGGGACGAGGTCGCCAGAGTGATGTCCCCAAGCCTTGTCTTTGTTCATGCCGTCGTCCAACTGATCCATGGTGTAAGGCATGGCACTTGCCTCCATCGGAGCGTTCGAGTAGAACTCCAAGCCGCTGCCGTTGGCATCGAGCACGCGGAACCAGCGCACGTCGGTGTGGTTGCCCGACTCTTGCGGACGAACGTACTCGAAATACTCATCCTGTACCTTATTATTATATACACCGATGAACTCACTTGAGTTGCGGTCACAATAGTTCTCAATGGGGCCACGGCCGTAATACTCTATACGGTCATACTGCTTAGGCATCTGCAGCTGCATGCCGTAGCGGAACATATTGCTGATTCTGGCCTCCTTGTCGGTAGAGAGCTGTTCGCGGATGATTACCTCGCCTTCGTTGGTCAGCGTGTATGTCATAGTGAGGGTAGCCTTCTGGTCGGGCATTTCAAAGTTGGCAACGATGGAATTGCCGTTCACATTACAGCTCTTAAGGCGCATCTGCGGATTCTTCCATGTCTGGAAACGACGCTGCAAGCCTGCACCATAGTCATTGTCAGTAGGAGCACGCCAGAACTCGGGCGTAATGCTCTCACGGAACTGGAGCATGCGCTGGCCGTCGACATTCAAGTAGTCAATAAGTCCCGAACGCTTACCTACAGAGAAATCAGTACCGTTAGCCATCAGTTTAATGTAGGTGTTAGTCTCCTCCTTTGTAACATTGGTACCTTCTGCCGTCTTCAGCTCCGGGAACTTATACTCGTTCAGGGCAAACTGCTGACGGGCGAGCACCTGACCCTTGTCGATGAGGGGCGCGCCGTTCTTCGACTTGAACTGGAAGATGACGAACACCTCGCTATCCTCGCCATGATGGCCGAGCACGCGCTCAATGGTCTGCCTAAGCTGCTCGTCGGTGATGAGTTTGCGCTGCTGGGGCTGAATGCCGCTGATGTCGGTCTTGCCGCCGTGGCCGAAGGTCATGCCTGCGGGACGGCCGGGGTTATCATGGTGATGGTCGCCGGCACCGCCTACGAACCACTCGAGCTCCAGGTCGTCGAGCGTCTTGAAGAAGTTCTCGTTGTAGACCTCGAACTTACCGTCCTTCAGGCCCTTGTCGGTCACCCAGATGTTCTGGTAGTAGTAGCCCACCTCGTAGGCGTGGGGGTTCAGCCGGCGGTCGGGGGCGATGATGCCGTTGCAGTTGAAGTTATAGTCGCTGGCGGGATATTCGCCGTAGTCGCCACCGTAGGTGAAGATGGTGCGTCCGGTGATGGGGCTCTTGTCGCGCATACCTTGGTCGACGAAGTCCCAGATGTAGCCGCCCTGATATTTTGGCTCCTTGCGAATCATGTCCCAATACTCCTTGAAGCCACCCATCGAGTTACCCATAGCGTGGGCATACTCACACTGGATGAGCGGACGGGGGTTGTTACCCTTGCAGTAGCGCTCGCACCAGTTGTAGTCGGCATACATGGGGCAGGTGATGTCGGTATAGCCGCCCTCGTAGGGAGCACGCTCGTACTGCACGGGCCGCGTCTTATCGTAGTCCTTGATCCAGGTGTAGCACTTCTCGAAGTTGGGGCCGAAGCCGGCCTCGTTGCCGAGCGACCAGACGATGATTGAGGGATGGTTCTTGAAGGCCTTCACGTTGGCCTCGTTGCGCTCCATGTGCATCTTCTCGAAGTCGGCGCGCTTGGCCAGGGTGTGCTCACCATAGCCCATGCCGTGACTCTCGATGTTGGCCTCGGCTGTCAGGTAGATGCCGTATTCGTCGCAGAGGTCATACCAGCGCGGGTCGTCGGGATAGTGGCAGGTGCGTACGGCGTTAATGTTGAGCTGCTTCATAATCTTGATATCCTGAATCATGCGCTTCACGGAGACAATATAGCCGCCGTCGGGGTCGAGCTCGTGGCGGTCGGCACCCTTAATGAGGATAGGCTGGCCGTTGACGAGCAGCTGTCCGCCCTTGATCTCGATGTGGCGGAAGCCCACACGCTGCTTGATGACTTCAAGCACGGTATTGCCTTTCTTCAGCGTGATGAAGAGGTTATACAGATTAGGTGTCTCTGCCGTCCAAGGCTTCACCGATGCCAAATCCACCTCCTTGCCGCTGTTATCAGTCAGCAGTTTTTCAACGGTCGTTCCCTTAGGAGCATTCACATCGACATTAAGCACACCCTTGCCATCAATATAATCCTGATTCACAGTAAAATCCTCGATATGCGCCTTCGGCCGGGCATACAGATACACCTCGCGGGCAATGCCGGTGAAGCGCCAGAAGTCCTGGTCCTCCAAGTAGGAGCCGTCGCACCAGCGCATCACCTGCATGGCAATGAGGTTCTGGCCCTTTTTCAGATACTTGGTGATGTTGAACTCGGCAGCCACCTTCGAGTCCTCGGAGTAGCCCACGTACTTGCCGTTGACCCAGACGGCAAGGTTGCTCGTGGCCGAGCCTACGTGGAAGTAGACTTCCTGACCGCTCCAGTCGGAGGGAAGGTCGAACGTGCGACGGTAACTGCCTGTGTAATTGTTTGTTTCGCCGATGAAGGGCGGGTTGGTATCGAACGTCGTACCCCAGGAGTAGCCAACGTTCTTGTAGATCTTGTCGCCGTAGCCCTCAATCTCGAAGAGGCCTGGCACGGGGAAGTCCACCCACTTCGAGTCGTCGTACTTAACGGCGAAGAAGTCCTTCGGCGCGAGGTTGTGGTCCTTGACGAAGCAGAACTTCCACTTGCCCTCCATCGAGAGGTAGCGCGCTGACTTAGTCTTGTCGTTCACTTTTGCCTTGTCGGCATCCTCGAAGGCGAAGAACGCGGCACGTCGTGCCTCGCGGTTCACCTGGTTCACGGCCGGGTCTTTCCACACCGGCGTCTTCTGTGCGTGGGCAGCGACAGCCGCCATGCACAATGCTGCTAACAGTAGTTTCTTCATTGTATTATTAGTTGTTGGTGTATTCCGGCTGCAAAATTAGGAAAAAAATGCAAGAAAAACAAGAAGAATGTGAAATAATGCATCTTTTCTCA
>CAMHHO010000022.1:0-36142 GCA_946184965.1 uncultured Prevotellaceae bacterium
TGAACACCACAAAACCGGGATACTCGTGGTAGAGGGGGTCGGGATTGCCCGATGCATTAATGTCGGCCCAGTGGAACATGTGAGTCGTTCCGTAGCCGTCGTGCAGCGTGCTACAGAAGGCCATCATGTTTTCCCAGCCCTGAACGATACTGCCGCCGCCCAGTGTGTACAGACCGAGGAAGAGCACTAAGAATGCTCCTATAATAAGAATAGGTGTCTGGATGGCCGACATGGTCATCACGCCCTTCATACCGCCGAAGACGGTAAAGATGGCTGTGATGGCGATGAGGCCGAGGGCACCCCACCAGAAGGGCAGGCCGATGAGATACTCAAAGAAGATACCACCCGTAAAGGCTGTTACCGAGACCTTTGTCAGGATGTAGGCTACGAGCGTAATGATAGAGAGCCATGAGCCTGTGCGCTGGGTGTAGCGGAACTTCAGGAAGTCGGGCATGGTGATAATCTTGCCCATCTTGTTGTTGAGCAGCTGATAGAAGGGCACGAACAGCCAGCCGAGAATCAGGATCATCCAGCCCTGCATTTCCCAGTGGGCCATACCCACACCGTCCTTGGCACCAGTACCGGCGAGACCTACGAGGTGCTCTGAGCCGATGTTGGCAGCAAAGATAGCCATACCGATTACATACCAAGGTTCGCCCTTGCCGAACAGATAGTCCTGCGAGTCGGCACCCTTCATTTTCTCCTTGTCTTTCTTGATGGCGCGGTACACCGCCCATACGATGGCCAACACACCGACGGCAAGCACCGTCCAGTCGAGCCAAATGAATTCACGTGAACTCCAATTCATGATGATTTGTGATTAAAATATTTTTGATTTGTTACTTTATTTGCGATTTTTCCACATGGCGGTCATGTCCTCCAGCGTCTTGCCTTTCGTCTCAGGCACTAAGCGCCAGACGAAGAGGGCAGCGATGATGCAGATGATGCCGTAGAGGCCGTAGGTAAACCAGTGGCCGAAGTCGTCGCCCTCAGTCAGGTGCATGTTGAACATGGGCACAAACGTCGAGCTGACGATGAAGTTGAAGATCCACTGGAAGGCAACGGCGATGGCCACAGCACCACCACGAATGGTGTTGGGGAATATCTCGGCGATGAGCACCCACGTGATGGGGCCCCATGAGAACATGAACGAAGCCGAGTAGACCAGCAACGAAGCGGCTGTAACCAGTGCAAGGCTGTCATTACCAAAGGTAACTGCCACACCGAATGCCCCCAGAGCCATACCCAGCGAACCAGAGATGAGCAGAGGCTTGCGACCCCACTTCTCGACCGTGAACACGGCTACAAGCGTAAACGTGATATTGATGATACCCATGAAGACGGTCAGCATCATCGGGTCGTCCATACCCATGTCGCCGAAGATGCGCGGAGCGTAGTAGAGCACGGCGTTGATGCCGACGGCTTGCTGGAACACGGAGAGCATGATGCCGACGAAGATACACATAGCGCCGTAGGTCATCAGCTTCTCGGTCTTCACGACCATCGTGTCCTTGATGTCCTGCAGAATCTGGGCGGCCTTGGTCGAACCGTTGATTTTCGACAGGATGCCGAGAGCCTTTTGGTCATGATTGACGCTGACCAGGTAGCGCGGCGTCTCAGGAACGAAGCAGATGAGCAGTGCGAAGAGGCCTGCGGGCACAGCTTCGCTACCGAACATATAGCGCCAGCCCGTGGTCACCGTCCATTGTGCAGCGGGGTTGATGGCGGCAATGCCCTTACCCATTTCCTCGACGAGCGGCTGGATGTGGTCGCCCAGGATGAAGAAGTTGACGAAGTAAACCACAAGCTGACCGAAGATAATGGCGAACTGGTTCCACGAGACGAGCATACCGCGAATGTTTGAGGGAGCAACCTCGCCGATGTACATCGGACAGATGGCCGAAGCCAGACCTACGCCGATACCGCCGATGACGCGATAGATGTTGAACATAATCAGCAGAGAGTAGGAGGGGGTGCCATGCTCAAAGAACAGGAACTCAGGCTCCATTGAACCAAGTGCCGATACGAAGAACAGCAAGCCGGCGATAATCAGCGACTTCTTTCGGCCGAGGTTTGTGGCCAAGAAGCCCGAGAGAGCCGAACCGATGATGCAGCCGATGAGGGCTGATGCAGAGGTAAAACCGTGCCAGCCGTCGGTATAGGCAAAGTCCTTGGCCTCCATGAAGAAAGCCTGCAGGCCCTTCTCGGCGCCCGAGATGACGGCGGTATCATAACCGAACAGCAGACCGCCCAGGACGGCCACCATCACAATACTTATCAGATAGCTCTTGCTACCATTTTCTGTTTGTGCCATAGTCGTTTACTTGATTGAGAATTTATAGGCAGCGTGGCTGAAGTACTTCTCACCGGGATTCAGCACGGGGCTGGCCCATTCAGGATGGTTGGGGCTGTCGGGGAACTTCTGGCTCTCAAGACAGATGCTGACGTGCTGCGGATATTTCTTGCCGAGCTTGCGGACGATGTTCTCCTCGCCGCCGACGCCCTGGAAGTTGCCGCTGTAGACCTGTACGCCCGGCTCGTTGGTGAACATCTCCATGAAGATGCCGCTCTTGGGGCTATAGAGGCTGGCACAGACCTGCGTGTCGTCGCCCTTGCCGTCCTTATAGGTGTTCAGACACCAGTTGTGGTCATATCCGTGAGCGTTCTTCGTCTGGTAGTACTCCGACTTGATGCTGTCGCCAACAGCGTGCGGCGTGCGGAAGTCCATCGGGGTGCCCTCGACAGGCAGTATCTTGCCCGTAGGCATATAGCTGAAGTCAGCCTCAGTGAAGTTGTCGGCGTTGACATAGAGCACCTGGTCGTAGCCGGGGTTCTCCAGGTCGCCGCTCAGGTTGTAGTAGTTGTGGTTGGTCTGGTTGATGATGGTCGGCTTGTCGGTTTCAGCCTCCCAGGTGATGTCGAGCGTGTTGTCGGCTGTAACCTTGTAGGTCGTTACGGCTGTGACGGTTCCGGGGAATCCGTTCTCGCCGTCCTGGGCCACGATGGTCAGCTTCAGCGTTGTCTCGTCCACCTGCTCAGCGTCGTAGACCTTGTTCATCCAGCCTGTGGCGCCGCCGCCGTGCAGACAATGGATGCGGGTATCGCCCTCATGCGGGTCGTTCTGGCGCAGCTGGTAAGCCTCATTACCAATCTTGAACTTGCCGTCGCAGATGCGGTTGGCATAGCGTCCTACTGAGGAACCGTAGTCGGTGGGCGAGTTCAGCGTGTCGGCATACTGGGCGATGTTGTCGAAGCCCAGCACCACGTCGGTGGGCTTGCCGTCCTTGTCGGGCACGACGAGCGAAACCACGCGTGCGCCGTAGTTGGTGATGCACACCTCCATGCCGTTCTGGTTCTTCAGCGTGAAGAGCTTCACCGGCTTGTCCTGAAGTGTGGTGTCAAACTTGGCAGGGTTGAGACCCGATGCCGTGAGCTGCGGAGCCTGCTGTCCGCCATCACAAGCAGTAAGCATTGCCATAGCAACGCCCATGCCTATAATGCTACCTTTTAAGCTTTTCATTGTAATTGGTTTTTAGTGTAAATTAATGTGTTTTCAGATTTTGGGTGTAAATTTACAACTTTTATTTGAAACGACAATGAAAAAAGCAGAAAAAAAGAGCGGTAAGGTGTTATTTTTACACCCTACCGCTAATATTTAACGGAATTTAGCGTTTTTTTTACTCGCCTTTCTCCATCTTGGCCTTCAGTTCAGCCAGTACGTCGATGTCGCCCAGCGTGGTGCTTGCGGCAACATTCTCAATCTTCGGCGTGTCGTCCTTCTTGGCAGCACGCGGAGCGGCCTTCTTGGCGGCAGCCTTCTCCTCACGCTTCGGATCTTCGAAGGTGCGGCTGTGGCTCAGGATGATGCGCTTCGAGTCCTTGTTGAACTCAATCACCTTGAACGGCAGCTCCTCGCCCTGCTGGGCCTGCGAGCCGTCCTCCTTGACCAGGTGCTTCGGGGTAGCGAAACCCTCAACGTTCTCGTCGAGTGCAACGACGGCGCCCTTCTCCAGCAGTTCGGTAATCTTACCGGTGTGGACAGAGCCGACGGTGTACTTCTCTTCGAACACGTCCCAAGGATTGTCCTCCAGCTGCTTGTGGCCGAGGCTCAGGCGGCGGTTCTCCTTGTCGATGTCGAGCACGATGACGTCAATCTGTGCGCCAACCTGTGTGAACTCAGAGGGATGCTTCACCTTCTTGGTCCAGCTCAGGTCGCTGATGTGGATCAGGCCGTCGACACCCTCCTCCAGCTCAACGAATACGCCGAAGTTGGTGAAGTTGCGTACCTTTGCATTGTGCTTAGAGCCAACGGGATACTTCGTCTCGATAGCCTCCCACGGATCTTCCTTCAGCTGCTTGATGCCAAGCGACATCTTGCGCTCGTCGCGGTCGAGAGTCAGGATAACTGCCTCCACCTCGTCGCCAACCTTCAGGAACTCCTGAGCTGAGCGCAGGTGCTGGCTCCACGACATTTCGCTGACGTGAATCAGACCCTCAACACCGGGCTGAATCTCAACGAATGCACCGTAGTCGGCAATCACGACAACCTTACCCTTCACGTGGTCGCCAACCTTCAGGTCGGCATCCAGAGCATCCCAAGGATGCGGCGTGAGCTGCTTCAGACCGAGGGCAATGCGCTTCTTCTCGTCATCGAAGTCGAGGATAACGACATTGATCTTCTGGTCGAGTTCGACAACCTTCTTCGGATCGTCGACGCGGCCCCAGCTGAGGTCGGTAATGTGGATGAGTCCGTCAACACCGCCCAGATCGACGAATACGCCGTACGAGGTGATGTTCTTGACAGTACCTTCCAGAATCTGACCCTTCTCGAGCTTGCCGATGATCTCCTTCTTCTGTGCCTCGAGCTCGGCCTCGATGAGAGCCTTGTGCGAGACGACGACGTTGCGGAACTCCTGGTTGATCTTCACAATCTTGAACTCCATCGTCTTACCAACGAACTGGTCGTAGTCACGTATGGGGTGAACGTCGATCTGCGAACCGGGAAGGAATGCCTCGATACCGAAGACGTCGACAATCATACCGCCCTTCGTGCGGCACTTGATGAAGCCCTGTACAATCTCCTCGCTCTCGAGGGCAGCGTTGACGCGGTCCCAAGCCTTGCTCAGGCGAGCCTTCTTGTGCGACAGCAGCAGCTGGCCCTTCTTGTCCTCAGCGCTCTCCACGTAGACCTCTACGGTGTCGCCAATCTTCAGGTCGGGGTTGTAGCGGAATTCAGAAGCGGGGATGATACCGTCGC
Source organism: uncultured Prevotellaceae bacterium (assembly GCA_946184965.1). GTDB lineage: Bacteria > Bacteroidota > Bacteroidia > Bacteroidales > Bacteroidaceae > Prevotella. Next base: position 5,258 of record CAMHHO010000022.1, read on the forward strand.
TCTTGTAACCGATGTTGACAACAACTTCCTTCTTGTCAACCGAGATGACCTTACCGTCAACTACCTGATGGTCGGCTACTTTGTTCAGGGTTTCGTCGTAGGCCTTGTCGAGCTCTTCTCTGCTGACGTTCGCTACGGTGCCATTCTCAAACTCTTCCCAATTGAAGTCGTCGAGCGGCTTAACGTTCTTTGTTAATTCTGACATAATTTTGTTTCTCGTTGCCCATTCTTACGAATAGGGCATGATTTTGACCTGAACAGACGTTTATCAGGTCGGTTTTTTCGGGTTAATAATCCATAGAAGCAGCGCCTGTCCTGACTCCTATCTGCCCTTTTTGGGCAAAGCGGCTGCAAAGTTACTGATTTTCAACGAGAAAATGGCACCGCCTCCGTTTGATTCCGATGCTTTTACATTTATTTAACAATTGTCCGATGTCTCCTTCCTTTCTTTACGTTTTAATTAGGTGCCGCCTCGCTTTGATGAGGTGGCGCCTGGTGATAGCGAGGTGGCCGAATGAGGAAATAAAGAGCCAATACTTTAAAAACAATCCCGGAATTGCTTGGCCGTTCGGGGATTTATTTGTACCTTTGCAGTCGCAATGCCGTTTTACGTGCCAATCAACATATTAGACTTCATCTTCAAGGGCATGCTCATTGGGATGATTGCGTCGGCGCCGATGGGGCCGGTAGGCATACTTTGTGTGCAGCGCACGCTGAACAAGGGGCGCTGGTTCGGAATGGCCACGGGCATAGGGGCTGCCGCGAGCGACATTATCTATGCTGCTATTTCCGGCTTCGGTATGTCGTTCGTCATGGACCTCATCAGCAACGATCAGAACCGCTTCTACCTGCAGATAGCCGGTAGCGTGATGCTGCTCTGCTTCGGACTGTACACCTATTATAGTGATCCGACGAAGAAGATGCATCAGTCGGGGCAGCAGAAGGGAACGCTCTGGTACAACACGTGGACGGCCTTCCTGGTGACGTTCTCCAATCCGCTGATTATCTTCCTCTTCCTCGCTATGTATGCCCAGTTCGCCTTCGTGCTGCCCAACCATCCGTTCGAGATGCTGGTGGGCTTTGCTAGCATCGTCGGCGGTGCCATGCTCTGGTGGTGGGGGCTGACGTGGCTGGTCGACAAGATCCGCACGAAGTTCGACGATAACGGAATCAAGATTATCAACCAGGTCATCGGCGTGGCCGTGATTATCGGCTCAATCATCATGCTGCTTGGCACGACCACCAACCTGCTGCGCTGGTAACGAATTGAAAATAGGAAATAGTAAATCGTAAATCGCAAATAATACGGTGTTTATTGCACAGGAATTAAGAAAGAACAACATTGCCGAGTACCTGTTGTATATGTGGCAGGTAGAAGACACTATCAGGGCATTTGGCTGCTCGCTGGGCCGCATTCGCCGCGAATACGTCGACCGCTTCGACTACAGCGACGAGCAGAAGGAGGAGGAGGTCGACTGGTTTGGTAACCTCATACGGATGATGAACCAGGAGGGCTGTCGCGAGCAGGGCCACTTGCAGATAAACCGCGTGACGCTCCAGATGCTCATTGAGCTGCACCAGCAGCTGCTGGAGTCGCCGAAGTTCCCGTTCTACAACACGGCCTACTACAAGGTGCTGCCGTTCATTGTCGAACTGCGTAACCGTGGGGCTAACAAGGAAGAGAACGAGATAGAGACGTGCTTCAACTCGCTCTACGGCGTGATGATGCTGCGTCTGCAGAAGAAGGAGATAACGCCCAACACCGAGCACGCCGTGAAGGAAATCTCAACGTTTATCGGTATGCTTGCCGATTATTATAAAAAGGATAAGGAAGAAGGACTAAAGTTTGAATAATGAATATACTAATTACAGGCTGTAACGGCCAATTAGGAAACGAGATGCAGTTTCTGGAGGCGAAGACCCCCCAGCATACCTTTTTTAATACAGACGTAGAAGAACTCGACATTACCGACCGCGAGACGGTCTGTGCCTTCGTCGAGCACAACCAGATTGACGGCATCGTCAACTGCGCAGCATATACCGCTGTGGACAAGGCCGAGGACAATCAGGAACTGTGCGACCTGCTGAACCATGTGGCCCCAGGCTATCTGGCCGAGGCAATCGAGCGGCGAGGCGGCTGGCTGATACAGATTTCGACCGACTACGTCTTCGACGGTACGAACCATACCCCCTACGTGGAGACCGACCCCGTCTGTCCGAACAGCGTCTATGGCCGCACGAAATTAGCCGGCGAGGAGGCTGCCCAAAGAACTTGCAGCCGCACGATGATTATCCGTACGGCGTGGCTCTACTCTACGTTCGGCAATAACTTCGTCAAGACGATGATCCGTCTAGGCAACGAGCGTCCGCAGCTGGGCGTTATCTTCGACCAGATAGGTACGCCGACCTACGCTCGCGACCTCGCCGTCTGCATCATGACGGCCATCAACCAGGGCGTGAAGTCCGGCGTCTATCATTTTAGCAATGAGGGCGTTATCTCGTGGTATGACTTTACGAAAGCCATTCACCGCTTGGCTGGCATTACCACATGCACCGTTCGTCCGCTCCACACCTCGGAATACCCTACGCCTGCCGCCCGTCCCCACTACTCCGTGCTCGACAAGACGAAAATCAAACAGGCCTACGGCATCGAGATTCCCTACTGGGAAGAGTCGTTAGCCGAGTGCATAAAACAGCTGGTTTGATTTTAGGCACGGATTAACACGGATTTTAAGAAGAGAATATGAATCAAGAGATAGAAAGAAGAAGAACGTTTGCGATTATTTCGCACCCCGATGCCGGTAAGACCACGCTGACCGAGAAGTTCCTGCTTTTCGGCGGACAGATACAGGTGGCCGGCGCGGTGAAGAACAACAAGATCAAGAAGACGGCGACGAGCGACTGGATGGACATCGAGAAGCAACGTGGTATCTCGGTCTCGACGTCGGTCATGGAGTTTGATTATACGCCCGAAGGCAAGGTCATAGAATACAAGGTGAACATCCTCGACACCCCTGGCCACCAGGATTTTGCAGAGGACACGTTCCGCACGTTGACCGCCGTCGACTCGGCCATTATCGTCGTCGACGGTGCGAAGGGCGTTGAGACACAGACGCGGAAGCTGATGACCGTCTGCCGCATGAGAAAGACCCCCGTCATTATCTTCATCAACAAGATGGACCGCGAGGGACGCGACCCCTTCGACTTGCTTGACGAACTGGAACAAGAACTGGAAATCAAGGTGCGCCCGCTCAGCTGGCCCATCAACCAAGGGGCCAAGTTCAAGGGCGTGTATAACATCTATGAGCAGAAGCTCGACCTCTTTACCCCCGACAAGCAGCGCGTGACGGAGAAGGTCAGTGTGGAGCTCGGTTCTCCCGAGCTTAATCAGCGCGTAGGCGACGACAATGCCGAGAAGTTGCGCGAGGATCTTGAGCTGGTCGACGGCGTCTACCCGGAGTTCGATGTTGACACCTACCGCAATGCCGAGGTGGCACCGGTGTTCTTTGGTTCGGCGCTGAACAACTTCGGTGTACAGGAACTGCTGAACTGCTTCGTTGAGATTGCCCCGTCGCCCCGTCCCACGAAGGCTGAGGAGCGCGAGGTGCAACCCGAGGAGCCGAAGTTCACGGGCTTCATCTTCAAGATTACTGCCAACATCGACCCCAACCACCGCTCGTGCATCGCCTTCTGCAAGGTTTGCTCTGGTAAGTTCCAGCGCAACCAGCCTTACCTCCATGTGCGACAGCAGAAGACCATGCGCTTTACTTCGCCCACTCAGTTCATGGCCCAGCGCAAGTCGACCATCGACGAGGCGTGGCCGGGCGACATCGTGGGACTGCCTGACACGGGCGGCATCTTCAAGATTGGCGACACGTTGACCGAGGGCGAGCAGTTGCACTTCCGCGGTCTGCCTTCGTTCTCGCCCGAACTGTTCAAGTATATCGAGAACGACGACCCCATGAAGTCGAAACAGCTTCAGAAGGGCATCGACCAGTTGATGGACGAGGGCGTGGCCCAGCTGTTTGTCAACCAGTTCAACGGACGCAAGATTATCGGCACCGTTGGCCAGCTGCAGTTCGAGGTTATCCAGTACCGCTTGGAGAACGAGTACAACGCCAAGTGCCGCTGGGAGCCCGTTCACCTGTATAAGGCCTGCTGGATTTCGAGCGATAACGACGCCGAGTTAGAGGCATTCAAGAAGCGCAAGTACCAATATATGGCCAAGGACAAGGAGGGGCGCGACGTGTTCCTCGCCGACTCCGGCTATATGCTCTCGATGGCGCAGCAGGACTTTGAGCACATTCAGTTCCACTTTACATCAGAATTCTAATGACACGCGAAGAAGACATACGGAGGGCCGTTGAGACCTTGCGGCAGGGTGGGGTGATACTCTACCCGACAGATACCGTCTGGGGCATCGGTTGCGACGCCACCAACGCCGAGGCTGTGAAACGGGTGTACGAGATTAAGCAGCGCGACGATTCAAAGGCACTTATCTGCCTCGTCGACAGCGACGCCCGCATGCAGCGCTATGTCCGTCAGGTGCCTGACGTGGCCTGGCAGCTGATAGATAGTTTGCAGGATGGCGGCAAGCCGACAACGCTCATCCTCGACGGGGCCGTCAACCTGGCGCCGAACCTCATTGCCGACGACGGCTCGATAGGCATACGCATCACGCAGGAGCCCTTCTCGAAGGAGCTCTGCTACCGCTTTCAGAAGGCACTGGTATCGACATCGGCCAACATCAGTGGCGAGCCGGCAGCACAGAACTACTGTGACATCGACCCCAGAATTGTTGAGGCCGTCGACTACGTCTGCTGGAGCCGCCGGCAGGAACATAAGCCTCATACGCCGTCGAGCATCATTAAGCTCGGACTTGACGGCGAGGTCACCATTATCAGGAAGTGATGCGGACGGCAGTCGTTGGCGGCGGGGCAGCCGGATTCTTCCTGGCTGTGAACCTGAAGGAGATGGTTCCCCAGATGGAAGTGACCATTCTGGAGCGCGGTCAGCGGGTACTGGCCAAGGTCGAAGTGTCGGGCGGCGGCCGCTGCAACTGCACCAACTCCTTCGACGGCGTCGGCGACCTCTCGCAGGTCTACCCGCGCGGCCATAGGCTGCTGAAGCGCCTGTTCCGCCAGTTCGACTACCACGATGCCTACACGTGGTTCGAGCGTCACGGCGTCAGGCTCACCACGCAGGACGATGGTTGTGTCTTTCCCGCTTCGCAGGACTCACACACCATCATTAACTGCTTCCTCGGTGAGGCTCGTCGCCACGATATAAAAATATGTACGGGCGTGAAGGTTGAGGCGCTTGCCGACCTGTCTGAGTACGACTATGTGGCCGTCTGCACAGGCGGCTCGCCGCGTACGGAGGGGCTCCGGTGGCTGGTCGACGCAGGCCATGAGATTGTGCCGCCCGTGCCGTCGCTCTTCACGCTGAGCATTGCTGACGAGGCTTTGACGGCGCTGATGGGGACGGTGGTTGAGCAGGCGCAGGCCATGATACCCGGCACCAAGCTGCGTGCCGACGGACCATTGCTAATTACCCATTGGGGCGTTAGTGGTCCGGCCATTCTGAGGCTGTCGAGCTATGCCGCCCGTCATCTGGCCGAGGCCGGTTACAAGGTGCCGCTAAGCATCAACTGGACGGGACTCCGTGAGCCGGAGGTGCTGTCGGCATTGCAGGCCGTGATGGCGCAGAATCCGCAGAAGCAGCTGCAGAGCGTCCGTCCTTGCAGACTTCCCACACGGCTTTGGGACTATCTGCTGCAGAAGACGCTGGGCGAGCGTGCCACCAACCGCTGGCAGAACCTGAACCAGAAAGAACTGAACAGACTGTCAAACGTGCTGACCAACGACAGCTATCTGACGGCGGGGCGTGCCGCCTTTCGCGATGAGTTTGTCACCTGCGGCGGCATCGCGCTGACGAGTGTCAACCCTGCCACCTTAGAGAGCCGACACGTGCCGAACCTCTACTTCGCCGGCGAGGTGCTCGACATCGACGGCGTGACGGGAGGCTTTAATTTCCAGGCAGCCTGGACGACGGCTTACGTTGTGGCGCTGGCCATTGCCGATAAAATGAAGAATGAGAAATGAGTAATGCGAAATGGATAGAACGGGTGCATAACTGGCGTGTTGAGCACGTCAGCGATAAGATGTTCCTGCTTATTCTGGCGTTCATCGTGGGCTTCTTTGCCGCTGTGGCCGCCTACGTCCTCCACAGTATTATCAATCTGATTGTGGCCCTGCTGACTTCTCAGTTCGAGCGGTCGCACGCCAACTGGCTCTATCTGGTATATCCTGTGGTGGGCATCTACCTGACGTCGCTCTTCGTGCGCTATATCGTGCGTGACAACATCTCGCACGGTATTACGCGCATACTCTATGCCATCTCGTCGAACAAGTCACGCCTGAAGTCACACAACTGCTGGTCGAGCGTCATTGCATCGGCCATCACCATCGGTTTCGGAGGCTCCGTGGGAGCCGAGGCGCCCATCGTGCTGACTGGCTCGGCCATCGGCTCGAACCTTGGCCAGCTGTTCCACCTCGATCGCAAGACGCTGATGACGCTTGTCGGCTGCGGTGCCGCCGGAGCCATTGCGGGTATCTTCAAGGCGCCGATAGCCGGACTGGTCTTCACGCTCGAGGTGCTGCTCATCGATATGACGATGTCGTCGCTGCTGCCCATCCTCGTCAGCTGCGTCACTGCCACCTGCTTCACCTATATCTTCAGCGGCGACGCGGCCCTGTTCACCTTCCACCTTGATAACGTGTGGACGGTGGAGCGCATACCGGCCTGTCTGCTGTTAGGCATCTCGTGTGGCCTAGTGTCGCTCTACTTTATCCGTACGATGAGCTTTGCCGAGGGCATCTTTGCGCGGTTCAAGGACCGGCCCCACGTGCGGCTGGCCATCGGCGGCACGCTGCTCAGTCTGCTTATCTTCCTCTTCCCGGCACTCTTCGGCGAGGGCTACAGCAGCATCAACCTGCTGCTTAACGGGAAAACGGAAGCCGACTGGAATCAGATACTCGACAACTCGCTCTTTGCTGGGCAGGCGTCGATGCTCATACCTTACCTGGCGCTGGTCCTGCTGACCAAGGTCTTTGCAACATCGGCCACCAATGGTGGCGGAGGCTGCGGCGGAACGTTTGCACCCTCGCTGTTTATAGGCTGCTTTACGGGTTTCCTCTTTTCACGGTTGTGGAACATCGAGCAGGTTGGCGTCTACCTGCCTGAGAAGAATTTCGCGCTGATGGGAATGGCCGGTGTCATGTCGGGTGTCATGCACGCCCCGCTGACGGGTATCTTCCTCATCGCCGAGCTGACTGGTGGTTACAGTCTGCTGCTGCCGCTGATGATTGTCTCTGTCTCAGCCTACCTGACCATCATCATCTTCGAGCCCCACAGTATCTACGGTGCCCGGCTGGCCAAAGAGGGCCGGCTGCTGACGCACCACACCGACCATGCCGCTCTGACGCTGATGAACCTTGAATCGGTCATCGACCGCGACTATATGGCCGTCAGCCCCGATATGGAGCTGGGGCAGATTGTGAACCAGGTGAGCCGCAGCCACAGTCGCGTGCTGCCCGTCACCGACGGTGCCGGCACGCTGTTGGGTGAGGTCGATATCACACATATCAGGAAAGTGCTCTTCCGCATCGAGCTCTACCACCATTTCAGAGCCTCACAATTGATGGAAGAACCGGTGGCTACGCTGACGGATACTGCGCCGATGACCACCGTGATGAAAACCTTCGAGCGTACCGGAGCCGAGTGGCTCCCCGTCATCGACGGCAATAATCACTTGAAGGGCTATATCTCCCGCCAGCGCCTTTACACGCTCTATCGCAAGATGGTTCACGACCTGAGCGAGGACTAAGTCAATTTGTCAGTCTTTCTTGGCGACAAGGTAGGCGATGATGATGGCAACATCCTGAATGTCTATTCGTCCGTCGGCGTTGACGTCGGCTGCTTCCTCAAAAAATCCAGGCGTTTCGCGGCCCAAAATGTGGCTCGAAATGGTGACGGCGTCATTGGTGCTGACCTTACCGTCGTTGTTGGCGTCGCCTACAAGGATGGTGGGCATTTCGAGGTCGATGCCGGGCGTTATGGGATTGGCCGGCAGCTCGTCCTGAGCTATGGAAAGTGCTGCTGCCAGGCAGAGGACGGAGGCTAAAAGAAAACGTTGTCTCATCATGTCTATCCGAATAATGCGCGCAGGGCCTCTTCCACCTTCCGTACGGGATGGAGGCTGATGTGGAACTTCTTGCGGTCGAAGCCCTGCATGTTGTACTTTGGTATGATCATATCGCTGAACCCCAGCTTCTCAGCCTCGGCAATGCGCTGCTCGATGCGGTTCACGGGGCGCACCTCGCCGCTGAGTCCCACCTCGCCGGCCATGCACCATCCGCTCTCAATCGGCGTATCGACGTTCGACGAGAGCACGGCGGCAATGACGGAGAGGTCCATCGCCATGTCGGTGACGCGCAGGCCGCCTGCGATGTTGAGGAAGACGTCCTTCTGCATCAGCTTGAAGCCCACGCGCTTCTCGAGCACGGCCAGCAGCATGTTCAGGCGCCGCTGGTCGAAGCCGGTGGCCGAGCGCTGTGGCGTGCCGTAGGCAGCCGTCGACACCAGGGCCTGCGTCTCGACGAGAAAGGGGCGTACGCCCTCGATGGCCGACGAGATGGCCACGCCCGAGAGTCCGTCGTGGTCTTCGGTCAGCAGCAGTTCCGAGGGGTTCGACACTTGCCGCAGTCCCGTCTGCTGCATCTCGTAAATGCCCAGTTCCGACGTGCTTCCGAAGCGGTTCTTCATGCTCCGCAGGATGCGGTACATATAGTGCTGGTCGCCCTCGAACTGTATGACGGCGTCGACGATGTGCTCCAGAATCTTGGGACCTGCCAGCGAGCCCTCCTTGGTGATGTGGCCGATGAGTATGACGGGGACGCCCGAGGTCTTGGCAAAGCGCAGCAGGGCTGAGGCGCACTCGCGCACCTGGGCGATGCTGCCTGCCGACGACTCGACGTCCTCGGTGGCGATGGTCTGTATGGAGTCTATCACGACCAGCTGGGGCAGCGTCTCCTTGATGTGCTCGAAGATGGACTCCAGCGAGTTCTCGCAGAGAATCATGAAGTTGTCGTTCTCGGTGTGGGCAATGCGCTCGGCGCGCATCTTCAGCTGGTGGGCGCTCTCCTCGCCGCTGACGTAGAGCACGCGCATGCCGGTGAGCCGGAGCATGGTCTGCAGGGTCAGCGTCGACTTGCCGATGCCCGGCTCGCCGCCCAGCAGGATGATGGAGCCGGGAACCAATCCGCCGCCGAGGACGCGGTTCAGCTCGCCGTCGAGCATGTCGATGCGCGGGTCGTCCTGAGCCGAGATGTCGCGCAGGCGGAGCACTTTGGCGGCGCTGCTGCCCCTGGCTGAGACGGTGGCTGCCGACTTGCCCGGCTGTGTGGGAGCGGCACTCACCTTGATTTCCTTGAACGTGTTCCACCGTCCACAGGCGGGACACTTGCCAATCCACTTGGCCGACTCTTGTCCGCAGTTCTCGCAGACGTATGCTGTCTTGTCTTTCATCGTTATATGGGGGATATGGGCATGATGGGGGATATGGGTTATTGGGGTGACTGCAGCCAGTCGTCGAGCAGCATGCGGGCTATGGAGAGCTTCTCGGGGATGGTGGGCAGGTTGTCGCGCCGGAACCAGCCGCCCTTGGCTATCTCGCTGCGCTGGAGGCGGATTTCGCCTGAGACGTAGTCGGCGTGGAAGCCAACCATCAGGCCGCAGGGGTAGGGCCAGGGCTGCGAGGCGAAGTAGCGGATGTTGGTTATCGTGACGCCCGTTTCCTCCAGAGCCTCGCGGGCTACGGCCTCCTCGAGTGTCTCGCCCGTCTCGACGAAGCCTGCCACGAGGCCGTAGAAGTCGGTGCGGAAGTTCCTGGCCCGTACGAGCAGCACCTCGTCGCCGCGATGGATGAGCACGATGACGGCGGTGGCCAGCTGGGGCCATATCTCCTTGCCGCACTCGGTACACTTCTTCGAAATGTCGGTGTCCATGCGCATCGGTGCTCCGCAGACGCCGCAGTAGCGGGTGTTCTGGTCCCAGTAGAGCAGCTCCTGGCACTTGCCGGCCTTCAGGTAGAGCTCGCGGGGCAGCTTGTAGTAGCTCTGGCGGAGGGGGAAGGGCTGCAGGGAGGGGGGCTGTGACGCTGTCGCAGCATAGCCGACAATAGGGGCGGCGGGAGTAACTGCAGGCGGGCTGTCAATGCGGTAGGCGGTGACGGGGGTGCCGTCGGGCATCGGGGTGATGTTCATCAGGTGTGTCCAGGGCTTCACCTCGGTGGGCGGCTCGTCCTGAAGCGGTATGGTGTAGCTGCCGTCAGCCAGCGGCTGCAGCAGCAGGTCGTCCTTGCAGAATACGAAATAGTATGTCTTCATCTTCCGAACAGTAAGAGGCTGTCGCGCTTCAGGGCGGGCCTGGCCCAGGCCTCAGGCACGAAGCGCCAGTTGTGGTTTGGCTGGGGGTTGACGGTTCCCATGCGTTCAATCTCCTGCGTCAGGTAGTAGCGCTGGTCGAGGTCGGAGTGGAACAGCACGCGGCCCTCGAGCGAGTCCTTGGGTATGCCGGCTCCTCGGGTGAGCAGTTCGCCGCCGCCGTTGGCTCGGTAGCTGTTCATCACCACGCGATACCACCGCTTCTCGTCGAAGGGCTGTCCGTTCGTCATTCTGAGTATGCGCACCTTCTGGCCGTCGGGCTTGGTGAGGTCAACCTCGTAGTCGATGCCGCAGGCTGAGTCGAAGTTGAACGTATAGTATTGGAACCCTGTGCGTTGCTGGTCTTCCTTTGAGTCGTCGTTCAGGCGCAGCGCATGGTCGTCGGCCGTCTTCATGGTGTTGGTCCACATGTCGTAGCTGTACTCCAGGTGCTTGCGTATCTCTTCGCCCGTCATGCGGAGCACGAAGAGCAGGTTCTCGAAGCGGTAGAGCTTGAACATGTCGCCCTGGGTGACGTCGCCGGCGTTGATGACGGTGTTGAACGACAGGGGCGCGTTCAGCGAGATGTCGGCCTTCGAAATCTGCATTTGCAGGTTGTGGATGAGGTCGGTGAAGGCCGAGTTGCCGAAGAAACCCTCGCGTGTGTAGATGGCGTTCTCGAAGCGCCCGATGCGGCGGTTGACGTAGGTCTTGATGCGGTCGATGGTCGGCTGGAAGTGGCTGACCATCTGCTGGTCGATCTCCTCGTCGCGCACGCTGACAATCTGTCCCTTGATGTCCTTCCTTGTCAGCCGTCCGTTGGCGTAGGTCAGCTCAATCTCGGCCTCGGCCACGTTGTTGACGTAGCAGCTGGGGTCGATGCAGAGCACGCGGTTGCCGTCGCGGCAGGTTATCCACTCGTTGTGGACCTGATGGTCGTGGCCGAAGAAGATGATGTCGAAGCCGGGCACCTCGCGGGCTACCGACTCGGTGGCGTTCTCCTCGTACTCGCCGGTCGTGATGCCGCCGTTCAGTCCTGAGTGGAACAGGCCGAAGATGAGGTCGGGGCGCTCCGTCTCCTTGATATACTTCACCCACTTGCGGGCGCAGCTGGTCATCTCCTCAAACTCGATGCCCTTCCACACCGACTTGTTCAGCCAGTTGGGAATGGCGGGCGTCAGCATGCCCAGGACGACTATCTTCACGCCCTCCCGGTAGTGCACGGAGTAGGGCTTTAGGCCCGTGTAGATGCTCTGCGGGCTGGCCTCGCCGTTCTTGCATTCCTCCTTGACGATATTGGCACCCAGCAGCGGACAGCGCACCTCGCGAATCCACTTGTCGTAGACCTTGTGGCCTGGCTCCACGTCGTGGTTGCCCACGGTCTCGGCGTCGTACTTCATGTAGTTGATGACCTGAGCCGCCAGGTTCTCGTCCTCAGGCATGACGTAGTTCGACCAGTAGACGCAGGGCTGCCCCTGCAGTATGTCGCCGTTGTCGATGAGCAGCAGCCGGTCGCCGTAGGCCTGTCGCTGGCGGTTTATATACGTGCTGGCCCGCGAGAGCGTGCCCTTCAGCGGCTTCTTCTCCATGAAGTCGTAGGGGAAGAAGTGGCCGTGTACGTCGCTCGTCTCGATGACCTTCAGCCTGACGGTCTTCTGCGTCTGTGCTTGCGCTGTTAATGCCAGTGCCATGATGGCAATGGCAGTCAGAAAGTGTCTCTTCATCTCGTTCTCTCTTTCTTTTTTGCAAAGTTACTAAATAAATTGAACACGACATTCCAGCCGCTGAACTTTTACGTAACTTTAACGCTTCAGAATCGGCAGCCTTGGCGACGTTGAGCGCTACCCGGCGGGTAGAGGGCCTTTACCCGGCGGGTAGAGCGGCTTTACCCGGCGGGTAGACGACGGTTTGCTACTACCGCAGTTTCAGAAAATATTTCTTTTCCGTAACGTGTGTTTGGTACACTTTTTGCTGTAGGGTTTACAGATAAAAATAATAGGAGGAAAGCATTATGGCATTTATAGATTATTACAAGATTTTAGGCGTCGACAAGACGATACCGCAGAAGGATGTGAAGAAGGCTTACCTGAAACGGGCCAAGCAGTTCCACCCCGACCTGCACCCCGACGACCCGAAGGCGAAGGCCAAGTTCCAGGCATTGAACGAGGCTTACGACGTCATCGGCGACCCGGAAAAGCGTAAGAAGTACGACCAGTATGGCGAACAGTGGAAACAGGTCGACCAGATGGGTGGCGGCTTCGGCGGCGGTCAGGGCGGCAGCTCGCCATTCGACGGTTTTGACTTCTCAGGATTTACCAAAGGCGGCGGAGGCGGCTTCTCGTCGTTCTTCGAGAGCCTGTTCGGCGGTGCCGGCGGCGGTTCGCCCTTTGGGGGCTTCGGCCGTCAGCAGGGGCCGCAGGAGTCGCAGGCCTCTGTCAATATCGACATGTATACCGCCCTGCTTGGTGGCGATGTCTTGATCCAGGTGGGCGCGTCGAAACTCAAGATGAAGATCAAGCCCGGCACGCAGCCTGGCACTAAAGTACGTCTGCGCGGCAAGGGGCAGGGTGGGGGCGACCTCATCATCACCTACAACGTGACGCTGCCCACGAGCCTCACTCCCCGCCAGCGCCAGCTGCTGGAGGAGATGCGCCGCGCTTAACCTTTACACAGAATGACAATGAAAAGACTGAAAGCAGCACTTTTTGACTTAGACGGCGTGGTGTTCGACACCGAGCCGCAGTACACCGTGTTCTGGGGGAGCCAGTGCCGGTTGTACCACCCCGAGCACCCCGGACTGGAGCACGAGATAAAAGGCTCGACGCTGACGCAGATTTACGACCGCTGGTTCTCGGGCCCCCTTGCCAGCGAGCATGCGGCCATCACCGAGCGGCTGAATGACTTTGAGGCCCAGATGCAGTTTGAATACATCGGCGGCTTCGAACAGTTGATAGCCGACCTGCATGCCCACGGCGTGAAGACGGCGGTGGTGACGAGTTCGAACCAGCCGAAGATGGAGAGCGTCTACCGTGCGCAGCCGGGCTTCCGCCAGCTGTTCGACGCCATCCTGACGAGCGAGGACTTTGAGTATTCGAAGCCCCATCCCGACTGCTATCTGAAGGCGGCGGCCCGCTTCGGTGCCGCTCCCGAGGAGTGCATCGTCTTCGAGGACAGCTTCAACGGACTGAAGTCGGGACGTGCCGCGGGCATGAAGGTGGTTGGCGTGGCTACGACAAATACAGCCGAAGCTATAGCCGCGTTATCTGACATCCAGATAACTGACTATACATCAACGGATTATCAGCAGTTGGAGCGTCTACTCTAACTTCGAGCCTTCCAGCAGTTTGGGACAGATGTTGGCGAGGTCGCACGTCTGACAATTGGGACGTTGCGACGTGCAGACGTAGCGCCCGTGCAGCAGCAGCCAGTGGTGAGCCAATGGTATTTGCTCGGCTGGAATGTGGCGCATGAGCACTTGTTCAACCTTGAAGGGCGTGTTGTCGCGACGGCCCACAAGTCCGAGACGATGGCTGACACGATAGACATGAGTGTCGACAGCCATCGCCTGGCGGCCGAAGGCAACAGCCTGAATGACGTTAGCCGTCTTGCGGCCTACACCAGGGAGACTGAGCAATTGGTTCATGTCGGCAGGCACTTCACCATCGTGGCGTTCGATGAGAGCCCGCGACATCTCGACGAGGTGGCGTGCCTTGGCGTTAGGGTAGGACACGCTCTTGATGTACTCATAGATTTCGTCAGGCTCGGCCTGTGCCATCGTTTTGGCATCCGGATAGTGCCGAAACAGCTCGGGCGTTACCTGATTGATGCGCTTGTCCGTACACTGTGCGCTGAGGATGACGGCCACGAGCAGCTGGAACACGCTGCCGAACTGGAGCTCGGTATTCACATCCGGCATTTGCTGCTGAAAGTACTGCAATACGGCCTTGTAACGCTCTTCTCTCTTCATAATTGCTAAAGTTTCTGCAAAGATACAAAATAAATCGTAATTCGTCGTTCTTTATTCGCATTTATTTTGTAATTTTGCACGCTGATAGTAAAAAGCAATGATTAAAACAAGGATATTGGGCTGTCTGCTGATGGCCGCAACAGTGAATGGAGCTTGGGCGCAGGGAGGCACGAATTCTCCTTATAGCCAGTTCGGCATCGGTGCTCTGAGCGACCAGTCGCAGAGTATGAGCCGAGGCATGAATGGCGTGGGTTATGGTCTGCGTCAGGGAAACAATGTGAATACGCTCAACCCTGCCTCGTATTCGGGCGTTGACTCGCTGACCATGCTTTTCGACATGGGCGTTTCAGGGCAGTTCACGCATTATGAGGAGGGAAAGCTGAAGCGCAATGCCTCACTGGCCAGTTTCGAGTATGTGGTTGGTTCCTTCCGTGCTTGGAAGAATGTCGGCGTTTCGTTCGGATTGCTTCCCTATTCGAGTGTAGGATATGAATATGCGACTTCTTCGCGTGATCAGAATCTCGGACAGTTGACAGAGTCGTTTACGGGCAGCGGCGGTTTGCATGAAGTGTTCCTCGGCTTTGGCTGGCGACTGCTGAAACCTCTGTCAATTGGTGTGAACGCAGGTTATCTGTGGGGCTCAATTGACCGTTCAGTGTTGCCTGATGCGGATGCGACAGCCAACTCGCTCCGTAAGAACTATTCTACAAGCGTCTCTAACTATAAGCTCGACGTCGGAGCACAGTGGGTTCAGCCTATTGGTAGGTTTGACCGCCTGACACTGGGTGCTGTCGTAGGGCTTGGCCATAACTTGAAGAATGATGCTGAGATGACCATCGTTAGCACTAACCAGTTGTCGAATTCCAGTGATACAACAGCGCTCAAGCTGACAGACGCCTATGAGCTGCCTATGAGCTTCGGTGTGGGTGCGGCTTATCAGCATGCCGGCAAGCTAACCTTAGCTGCTGACTTCACTCTTGACAAGTGGGGTGATGTGAAGTTTCCAACCTTTACGGGTAATGAATACAAGCTGCAAAGCGGACTCCTAAAAGACCGTATGAAGATAAACGTGGGCTTAGACTGGCTGCCGAATCCAAGTCAGATGGGCGGCAGATTCCTGGAACACGTTCATTACCGTCTGGGAGCCGGCTATGCTACACCTTATTATTATATAAACGGGAAAGAGGGACCGAAGGAGTTGAGCGTCAGTGCCGGCTTTGGCATTCCTATCGTCAACATGCACAACAACCGCTCGGTGTTGAACATCAGTGGGCAGTGGGTACGCTCTTCGGCCACAGACTTCTTGACAGAGAACTACTTCAGGATCAATATCGGCGTAACCTTCAACGAGCGCTGGTTCATGAAGTGGAAGGTTGATTAATTATTCTGTTGGACTTTGGATATTGGGTATCATATCAAGTGTATGTTCATGGCGAGCCTGTTGCCCGCCATGATGTTGGTTTCGTCGTGTAGCGAGGAACCGCAAGAGCACATAGCGCCGCCCATCTATCCGAAGGACTCTGTGTCGATGATGACGTCTTACGGTGTGAACACGCTTATCTCCGACTCGGGCGTTATCAAGTACCGCATCGTTACTGAGCGGTGGGATGTCAATACCATTCGTATGCCCAACAGGTGGGAGTTTATGAAAGGAGTGTTCTTTGAGCAGTTCGACGAGCAGTTCCACGTTCAGGCTTATATTCAGGCTGACACAGCGTGGTACTACGACAAGCTGAAGCTATGGAAATTGCGTGGACGTGTACGTATTCGTAATAATAACGGCCTGCTTTACCGTAGCGAAGAACTGTATTGGGACGGTATACGCCACGAGTTATATTCTTATGTGTTCTCACGTGTTACATCGCCTGAGCGCACGCTGCAGGGTACCTACTTCCGCAGCGACGAGCGCATGACGAAGTACACCGTCTCGAACTCCAAGGGCTCCTTCGTTCCAGAGAATGAATCTGAAGAAGATAGCAGCCAAGGCGATTCTACTTTCCAGGCGCCTATGAGACCGGCAGCCCGAAAGCACGCCAAGAGTACTTATGTAGAAACCCGTCAAGAAGAGTAAGTTAGTCATGACATCACTTATCATTGGACTGATTATAACGATGATTTTCTCGGCCTTCTTCTCGGGTATGGAGATTGCTTTCGTGAGCAGCAACCGTCTGTTGGTTGAGATGGACAAAGAGAAGAACGGACTGTCGCAGCGGGCTATAAGCCTGTTCTATCAGCATCCGAACAACTTCGTCTCGACGATGCTTGTGGGCAATAATATCTCGCTGGTTATCTATGGTATACTGTTTGCGAGAATCTTCGACGAACTGCTGTTCAGCGGCCTTAGTGACGGTGCTCGGGTGACGGCCGACACGCTGCTCTCAACATTGGTGGTGCTCTTTACTGGCGAGTTTTTGCCAAAGAATATCTTCAAGTCGAATCCCAATGGCCTTCTGACTTTCTTCGCTGTGCCTGCAATGGTCTGCTATGTAGTGCTTTATCCGATTTCGCGCTTTGCTACCATGCTCTCGCGCGGCTTCTTGCGCTTGGTAGGCGTGAAAATGGAGAAAGAGCAGGACGACAAGGAATTTACGCGTGTTGATCTTGACTACTTGGTACAGTCGAGCATTGACAATGCCAAGAACGAGGAGGAAATCGAGGACGAAGTGAAAATTTTCCAGAACGCTTTGGACTTCTCGGAGATACGTGTCCGTGACTGTATGGTGCCGCGAACGGAAATTGACGCTGTCGAGGATACCAGCGACGTCGAACAACTGAAGCAGGTCTTTATTGAGAGCGGCCATTCAAAAGTAATTGTCTATCACGAGGATATCGACCACGTCGTCGGCTACATCCATTCTTCGGAGATGTTCCATCATTCCCAGGACTGGCGGAAGGGCATCAGGCAGCTGGTGTTCGTTCCAGAGACGATGCAGGCCTCCAGGCTGATGAAGACCTTCATGCAGCAGCAGCGCTCGCTGGCTATCGTTGTTGACGAGTTCGGAGGCACAAGTGGCTTGATTGCCCTTGAAGACATCGTCGAGGAGATTTTCGGTGAGATTGAGGATGAACATGACTCCAATCATTATATTGCCAAACAGTTGGAGGACGGTGAGTATATTCTCTCGGCCCGACTCGAGATTGAGAAGGTAAACGAACAGTTCGATCTTGACCTTCCAGAGAGTGATGAATACATGACGGTCGGCGGACTGATTTTGCATGAATATCAGTCGTTCCCGAAATTAAACGAAATCATCAAAATTGGTCGCTATGAGTTCAAAATTGTCAAAAATACAGCCACAAAAATCGAACTTGTGCGGTTAAAAGTCATAGAATAAGCGGTTTTTTGCCGAAAAATTTCTTTATGTCGGACATTTTTAGTAATTTTGCCGACTGATTGCGAAAACAGAATAAAAAACAATAACAAAAATAGTAAAAAACAAATGGCAGCAATTGGAAAAATTAGAAGCTGGGGACCTGTCCTTGTCACTGTTATAGGTCTGGCCCTTTTTGCATTCATTGCCGAAGAAATGTTCCGCTCGTGTGAAACGTCAAAGAACAACGAGCGTCAGCAGGTCGGCGAAGTTTTAGGTGAAAGAATCAATGTCCAGGACTTCCAGGGTCTTGTCGACGAGTACCAGCAGGTCATCAAGATGACCCAGGGTCGCGACAACCTTTCGGAAGAGGAGTTGAACCAGGTGAAAGACCAGGTATGGAACACCTTCGTGAGCAACAAGATTATTGAGGCAGAGGCTGAGAAGCTGGGCCTCACCGTTACCGATGAAGAGATGCAGAACATCCTGCGTGAGGGAACGAACCCCATGCTGAGTCAGACTCCTTTCGTGAACTCTCAGACTGGACGCTTCGACGTAACGCAGCTCCAGAAGTTCCTGAACGACTACAAGGCCAACACCAATCCACAGGTAGCCGAGCAGTATAAGAGCTTCTATGATTACTGGAAGTACATCGAGCGCAGCATTCGTCAGCAGACACTGGCTCAGAAGTATCAGGCTCTGTTGGCTAACTGCATGCTGTCGAACCCCGTCAGCGCTAAGGCCTCTTTCGATGCCTCTCAGCAGGAAAAGACCGTCTTGCTCGCCTCGCTTCCTTACTCAAGCATTAAGGACGACGACGTTCAGGTGACCAACTCTGAGCTGAAGGACAAGTACAATGCCGAGAAGGAGATGTTCAAGCAGATTGTCGAGACGCGCGACATCAAGTATGTCGACTTCCAGGTGAAGCCTTCGCAGTCAGACCGTGAAGAGCTGATGAAGACCATGAACGACGCCTATCAGAAGCTGCAGAGTGGTGCAGCCGCTGCTGAGGTCGTGCGCAAGGCCCAGTCGCAGTTCCCCTACATGGGAATGCCTGTCACCAAGGCTGCTCTGCCCTCTGACATTGCTTCACGTCTTGACTCTATCGCTGTTGGTCAGACTACGGCTCCCTTCGAGACCACTTCTGACAACACGTTTAATGTTGTGAAACTCCTGAGCAAGCAGCAGTTGCCCGACTCTATTGAGGTGCGCATGATTCGTGTCGTTGCAGACACTGAGGATGCTACCGTGAAGAAGGCCGACAGCATCTATAACGCTCTGAAGGCCGGTGCCAATTTCGAGGAAATTGCCAAGAAGTATGGTCAGGACGGCAGCAAGCAGTGGCTCGTCTCTAACCAGTATCAGAACCAGAACACTGTTGATGCTGAGACCAAGACCTTCCTGACGTCGCTCAACATGATGGCTTCAGGCGAGCTGCGCAACTTCAAGTTCTCGCAGAACAACATCGTGGCTCAGGTTACTGACCGTCGCGCAATGGTGAGCAAGTACGACATTGCCGTCATCAAGCATACCATTGACTTCTCAAAGCAGACCTACAGCGATGCTTATAACAAGTTCAGCCAGTATGTCAGCGAGAACAATAGCATTGAGGGACTTGAGAAGAACGCCGAGAAGTTCGGCTTCAAGGTCAGCGAGCGTAACAGCATGACCAACGCCGAGCACAACGTTGCCGGCATTCGTTCTACCCGTGAGGCTATGAAGTGGATCTTCGATGCTAAGCCCGGTCAGGTAAGTCCTCTCTATGAGTGTGGTTCTAACGACCACCTCCTGGTGATTGGCCTGAGTAAGATTAACCCTGCTGGTTACAGCGACCTCGAGAGCGTTAAGGAAATTGTTACCTCTGAGGTGCTCCGTGACAAGAAGTTCGATGCCCTGAAGGGTAAGTTCGACGGTGTGAAGAGCATTGCCGACGCTCAGGCTAAGGGTGCCAAGGTCGACACTGTCAAGCAGATTACTTTTGGCTCGCCTGTCTTCGTGCAGTCTACCGGTACATCGGAGCCCGTTCTCGCTGGTGCCGTTGCCGCTACCAAGGCTGGTGAATTCCACGCTAATGCATTGAAGGGTAATGGTGGCGTGTATGTTTTCCAGGTGTTGAACGAGCAGAAGCCCGAGGGCGAAGCCAAGTTTGACGCCAGCGCAGCCGAGGCTCAGCTCTCACAGCGCGCCATGCAGGCAGCAAGCCGCTTTATGCAGGAGCTGTACATGAAGGCTAACGTTACTGACAAGCGCTATCTCTTCTTCTAAGCAGAGATACTTCACAACATAAAAAAGGATTTCACAAAGCGTGAAATCCTTTTTTTTTCGTCTCTTGATGTTTGCCGGCAGTGTTATCTGAGGTCAATCACCTCGGCTGTCGGGAAGTCTTTCTGTCGGAAGGTGAACATGCCGTCGCCCAGCGTTTGACCCCTGAGATTGCTGATGTCGAAGGTTGTCCACTTCGTGCCCTGTAGCATCTTAACCTGCGTGGGGTGGTATGACTTCTTGTCGACCGTGACGAAGAGTTCCTTGATTCGGGTGCTGGCGTCCTTGGCTGTCAGGTGGACAACGTAGTTGCTCCCCTTGCTCATGGTCATGTCGTAGCCGCTCTTGTAGAGGTTGATGAAGTTGTAGGGGTTGATCTTCTGCAACTGAGCCTCGTTGGGCGTGGTGACGTTCACCTCGTCGTTGTTTTTCATATACGTCCACATGGTCTTGCCGTCAAACCAGATGGTGGCTTCAGGCGTTGAGGCCTGGAACTTGCGGCCCTTGACGTAGATGGTGCCGTTGGCGTCGCCCATACCGCCCTTCATGCTGAAGTTGGCACGCACGCCCTTGTAGTTGCTCACGCTGGCAGCCGCCTTGTCGAGCACGCTCATGGCGGTCTGGCCGTATGTGCTGGCAGTAGCCAGCAGGGATAGCATCATAAAAACAATCTTTTTCATTTCTTCTTTTCCTTTCTTTTTTTATCTTAGGTTACTAATCAAGTTGTTCAGTGTCACTTCGTCCTGAATCAGCACTTCGCGCGGCTTCGAGCCGATGGCGGCTCCTACGACGCCGGCCTTCTCCAGCTGGTCCATCAGACGGCCCGCACGGTTGTAGCCGATGGCAAACTTGCGCTGTATAAGAGATGTCGAGCCGCTCTGGCTCATGACAATGAGCTTGGCTGCATCTTCGAACATCGGGTCAAGGTGCGACATGTCGACGTCGGCTGAGTCGCCACCCGTATCGCTGTCAGGCATGTCGGGTTCTGGCAACTCAAACGCCATATTGTAGCTCTGCTGACTGGCAATGAATTCGTTGATGCGCTCAACTTCAGGAGTGTCGACAAATGCGCATTGTACTCGGATAGGCTCCGAACCTCCAAGGAACAGCATGTCGCCACGGCCAATGAGCTGTTGGGCACCGGTGCGGTCGAGGATGGTCTTGGAGTCGATGCCCGCTGACACCTTGAAGGCGATGCGGCTGGGGAAGTTGGCCTTGATATTACCCGTGATGATGGTCGTCGTGGGACGTTGCGTCGCAATGACCATGTGAATACCTACGGCACGTGCCAGCTGTGCGATGCGGGCAATGGGCAGTTCTATCTCCTTGCCGGCGGTGAGAATCAGGTCGCCAAACTCATCGATGATGACGACGATGTAAGGCATATAGCCATGCCCCATACACGTGGGGTCAGTATTCTGTGGAACAATCTTCCGTTCGAGGAACTTTTTGTTATATTCCTTGATGTTACGAGCTCCTACCTCTTTAAGCAGGTCATATCGCTTATCCATCAGTTTGCAGAGCGAGTTGAGTGTTCTTACCACCTTTGTTACGTCGGTGATGATCGGGTCGGCATTCTCATCGGGCACTTTGGCCAGGAAGTGGTTGATGAGAGGGTTGTAGATGGAGAATTCCACCTTCTTCGGGTCGACGAGCACAATCTTCAACTCAGCCGGGTGCTTCTTATATAATAAAGAGGTGATAATTGCGTTCAAACCTACCGACTTACCTTGACCGGTGGCACCGGCTACAAGCAGGTGGGGCGCCTTGGCAAGGTCGAACATAAACACCTCGTTGGTAATGGTCTTACCGATGGCACAGGGCAGCTCCATCGTCGACTCCTGGAACTTCTTTGAGTTCAAGATGCTTTCCATCGAGACGATGCTGGGTTTGGCATTAGGCACTTCGATACCGATGGTGCCCTTGCCTGGAATGGGCGCAATGATGCGGATGCCAAGAGCCGAGAGACTCAGGGCGATGTCATCTTCCAGTGAACGTATCTTTGAGATACGCACGCCCGGAGCAAGCGTAATCTCGTAAAGCGTAATGGTAGGGCCGACGGTGGCCTTGATGGTGGATATCTCAACACCGAACGTGCGCAGCACCTCTACAATGCGGTTCTTGTTCTTCGTCTGCTCGTCCATGTCGATGTAGGGCTTCCCGTCGTTGTCGTATTTCTTCAGCAGGTCGAGTGTCGGGTAGTGGTAGTTCTCAAGGTCGCGTTTCGGGTCGTAAGGCTCCAGTTCCTTGTCGCCCACCTGCACCAGTTCCTTGCCGTCGGCAGTTTCCTCCACCTTGGCCTTCTCTACTTTGAAGCCCGGGCCTTCCGCTACTTCCGTCTTTACCGTTCTTGTTGCCATCTCGCCGAAACCGTCACGTGCCCGCGGCTTCCCGTCAATGGGAAACTCCACCACCTGTTCTGAAGGGTCGTCGAACACTTCAGGGTCTTCCTCGGTCACAATCTGGTCTTCATACGACGGAACAGGCTCATCAGGATTGTTGTTGGTTACTATGAACGGCACTTTCTTGAACCACCCGCTTGGATTCAGCACGTTTCGGATGATGAGTATAGTCTCAGCGCTGATATAGGTAAGGAATGCGATGGCTACCAGCGCCAGGACTGCCGTCAGGCCAGGAGTCCCGATATAGCCCTCTATCAGTTGGCATATATACTGCCCGTGGTCGCCACCAGGGTTAAAGTGTGACTCTGCGAACAGCGGCGACACGAACTTGGCCATCGTGATGGATGCCCATACCATGATCACCATCAGCGCCATAAACCATTTCAGCAGCTTCGCCTTGTAGGCTTTAATCAGGTGCAGCGCTGTAATGAGAATCATCAGAGGTATGAGGAATGCGGGAATTCCGAAGCAGCGCTTGATGGCATACCACGACAGGTAGGCCCCCATCGAACCGCACGAGTTGCTGAACTCATGTTGCTGGTTTGCCAGTTCTCCCTCCCTCAGTTCCTCGATAATGCTTTGGTCGGCCGCTCCGGTTGTGAAGAACGAGATGAAGGCCATCGTCGTGTAAGCAGCCAATATCAGCAGCAATACGCCGATGAAGAAGTTGAGGCGTTCGTTGTCGAATATCTTGTTCACGCCCAAGGCCTCCGAAAAGGTCGCGGCGTGTTTCTCGGTTTTCGTTTTCTTTGTTTTTTTCTTGCTCATTACCTTGCCATTCTTAAATTACAGTGCAAAAGTAGCTGATTTTTTCCACATTTTACTATCTTTGTGCCGTTTTTTTTGTAATTTTGCACCTCGTAAACATTTTATGATGAAAAAACAGATATACAACAAGTTCGATAAGAAGCAAATAGCCTCCCTTCCGCGTGCTGTCTTTGAGGGTAGAATCTACGTCATCATCTCGAAGACGCAGGCTGAGAAGGCTGTTGACTACTTGTTGGCTCAGCCCATCCTCGGTGTCGACACAGAGACGCGACCGTCGTTCTCGCGAGGTACGACTTATCGCGTTGCTCTCCTTCAGGTTTCAACTTACGACACTTGCTTTCTGTTCCGCCTGAACGTTATCGGAATGACACCGGCCATTATACGCCTTTTAGAAGACACCACAGTGCCGAAGATCGGCCTCTCTTGGCACGACGACCTTAACGGACTACAGAAAATCGGACGCTTCAAGCCGGGCAGCTTCATCGACATTCAGGACCACGTGCGGGAGATCGGCATCGAAGACCTGAGCCTGCAGAAACTCTATGCCAATCTCTTTGGCTGCCAGATCAGCAAAGCCCAGCGACTGACAAACTGGGAGCGCGACGTTCTCGACGAGAAACAGAAAGTATATGCTGCTACCGACGCATGGGCATGCATACAGATTTACGAAGAACTACGGCGTCTGAAAGAAACAGGCGACTACGAAATAATCATAGCAGATGAAGATGAAAGAGATACAGCTAAAACGAGGTAAGGAGGAAAGCCTGCTGCGATTCCATCCCTGGGTCTTTTCTGGTGCCATTCAGCATATTGACGACGGCATTGAGGAAGGCGATGTCGTTCGTGTGGTCACCTCGACCAGCGATTTTATTGCCGTTGGTCATTATCAGGAGGGCTCCATTGCTGTCCGCGTGTTGTCATTCCGCGATGTTGCCATCGACGACCAGTTCTGGGCAGCGCGCCTGCAGTCGGCACTCAGCTTGCGACAGGCCATCCAGCTGGCCGATTCGCCCACAAACAACACCTACCGCCTCGTCCATGGCGAAGGTGACCATCTGCCCGGACTCATTATTGATGTCTACGGAAAAACCGCTGTCATGCAGGCACATAGCATCGGGATGCACCTCTGCCGCAAACAGATAGCCGAACAGCTCGTTGCCGTGATGGGTAATCGCATAGAAAATGTCTACTATAAGAGCGAGACGACGCTGCCCTATATGGAGCCTGAGAACGGCTTTCTCTATGGTGGCAGTTCTGATAATGTTGCTGTCGAGAATGGTCTGCTGTTCTATGTTGACTGGCTGCGCGGACAGAAGACCGGCTTCTTCGTTGACCAGCGTGAGAACCGTTCGCTGCTCGAGCACTATGCTCATGGCCGCCGTCTGCTCAATATGTTCTGCTACACAGGTGGTTTCTCGTTCTATGCCATGCGGGGAGGAGCATCGATAGTCCACTCGGTCGACTCCAGTGCCAAGGCCATTGAACTCACCAACCGCAATGTAGCCCTCAACTTCCCTGGCGATGAGCGTCATCAGGCTTTCTGCGAGGATGCATTCAAGTTCCTCGAAACGGCCGACCGTCAGCAGTACGACCTCGTTATCCTCGACCCGCCGGCCTTTGCCAAGCACCGTGGTGCCCTCCACAATGCGCTGAAAGGCTACACGCGTCTCAACCAGAAGGCGTTCCAGATTATTCAGCCCGGCGGCATCCTCTTCACCTTCAGTTGTTCGCAGGTTGTCACCAAGGACCATTTCCGCAATGCCGTCTTCACTGCTGCTGCTCAGGCTCGCCGCAAGGTGCGCATCCTCCATCAGCTCCATCAGCCGGCCGACCATCCTATCAATATCTACCATCCTGAAGGTGAATACCTGAAAGGGTTGGTCCTCTACGTCGAATAGTCAAGTGGCTGACGCTAATGTCCATCATATCGAAAAGATTGTCAGCCAGTTCATCGCCACAGAGCAGCTGCTGACGCCCGATGCCCGCCACCTCGTGGCAGTCAGCGGCGGGGCCGACAGCGTAGCTCTGTTGCTCATTCTCCAGCGTCTTGGCTATCAGGTAGAGGCCGTCCACTGCAACTTCCATCTTCGTGGAGCTGAGTCCGACCGCGATGAGCAGTTCGTGGTTTCGCTTTGCCAACAGTTGGACGTTCCACTTCATATAAGTCATTTCGCGACAAATGATTACGCCGAAGTTCATCAAGTAAGCATTGAGATGGCTGCCCGCCAGCTTCGATACAAGTACTTTGAGCAGTTGCGACAGGATATCGGTGCAGGTGAGGTCTGTGTTGCCCACCATCGCGACGATGCCGTCGAGACGCTGCTGATGAACCTCGTTCGCGGTACAGGCATTCACGGGCTGACGGGCATCCGTCCGCGAAACGGTCACATTGTCCGCCCGCTGCTCTGCGTCAGCCGTGCCGACATTCTCAAATATCTTGATGCCCTTGGGCAGCAATATGTGGTTGACAGTTCCAACCTCGTCCCTGATGTGGTGCGTAATAAGATTCGGCTCGAAGTGCTGCCGCTGCTGCAGCAGATCAATCCCGCCGCTTCTGAGAACATCGCATTGACAGCCCGCCGCATGGCTGATGCCGAGCGGCTCTTCAACGCCTCTGTGCAGTCGGCTATTGCCGAACTCTTCGTTGATGGCGCTGTCTGTATCGACCGCCTTCTCTCGCAGCCTTCGCCAGAATACATTCTGTTCGAACTTCTGTCGCCGCGTGGCTTCACGCCCGCCCAAGTGCAACAGGTTGAAGCCAGTCTCCGTACGCCACGCTCAGGCTGTCTGTTCCAGTCGCCCACTCACCAACTCACCATCCACAGTGGCCGTCTGGTCGTCGAGGAGCGTCAACAGTCTTTGCCCGAGCTGACGATTCCTGAGCCAGGGCTTTATCGCTACACTGCCGACACGTCGTTCCGTGTCTCGGTTTCCGACGATGTTACTGTCAGCCGCTCGCCGGAGTGCGCCACACTTGATGCCTCCAAGGTCCGATTCCCGCTGACCGTCCGTCCCGTCCAGCCCGCTGACCGCTTCATTCCCTTTGGCATGAACGGTTCTCGCTTGGTCAGCGATTATCTGACCGACCACAAGCTCTCCATCTTCGCGAAGCTTCGTCAGTTGGTCGTTCTCGATGCCGATGCCCGCATCGTCTGGCTCGTCGGCCAGCGCACTGACCAGCGCTTTGCCGTGGCCCCCTCAACGATGCAGGTGCTGCAGCTTCAGTTTATCCCCAACCTTTGCAGCAAATAGCAAAAGTTAGCCATCCGCAAAAAAAACAAGCTCGTTTGTTTTGTTCTTCTCTCATTTATTCGTAACTTTGTACCCGTGAAAAGATACGTGCATAGTGTGTTGATCTTGGCGGCCGTTATAATCAGTGTGCTCCTGAGCGGTTGTGCCGATAGTCACCAACAGCGGCTCCAGTTAGAGGAACTGGAGCGGCAGAACCGTGCCGACAGCGTGATGCAGGACCTCGCGCTGGCCCAGTCGCTCGCCGACCACTTCGACCGCCACGGCACCCGTAACGAGCAGCTCCGCGCCCACTACATCCTTGGCCGCACTTACACAGACTGTGGTGACCTGACTCATGCACTCGAAGCCTATCATACCGCAGCTGCCAGCGCTGACACCACGCGCGTTGACTGCGACTTTCACACCCTGTGCCTTGTGCATATTCAGATGTCGACAATCTTCCACCAGCATTACCAGCCGCGAACAGCAATAGCCGAACTGTCGGAGGCTCGTCGGCTGGCATATAAGGACAACGATTCGCTGATGGCGATAGAATGTTATTTCGACCAGGCGAACGAATACGAGCGACTTGGTGATACTGCTACGGCATTTACTATTGCCTCGGATGCTGCAAGGCTCTTTGCCTCCATAGGAGAGGCAGACCGTGCTGCCGCCGCCAAGAACTCTACCGTGATGATGCTCTTGGACCAGCACCGTACTGAAGAGGCAAAGGCTGCCATTGACGCCTTCTTAGCCTCAGCTTATACCGATAGTCTCGGCAATGTGGAGCCCGGGCGCGAGATTTTCTACTACAAGCGTGGCCTTTATTATCTGTATACTAACCAAATAGACTCTGCAGAGTACTTCTTCCGTAAGGAACTGCGCGACGGTCTTGATGTTAATAATCAGATTGCAGGGCGCAAGGGGCTGCAAAAGCTCTACGAGAAGTTAGGCCGTGCTGACTCTGTGGCCAAGTATGCAGCCGAAGGCTATGAAATGAGCGACTCCGTCTACAGCCTCTCCGAATCACAGAACGTACAGTCGCTACAGGCTATGTTCGATTACACCCACAAACAATTGTTGGTCGAGCAGAAGACCAGCGAGCTCAGGAAGACAAAGCTATATATGGTTGTGGCCGTTACATCGTTGTTGTTGGCCATTTTCATCGTGGTGTATTTGGCACGAAGGCGCGCCAGGCAACATGCAGTGGCAACTGCCAAATACCAGTCAGCCATCCGAGAACTGTCGCTCGAAGACCGGCTTAGCAAATCGCCCATTACCATGCATCTGAAGAAGTTGGCTAATGCAAATCCGCCTAAGATGGCTGGTTCCGCCGACATCAAGGCGCTGAAGACACTCTTCAGTGACAATATTCCAGCGCTTTTCGATATACTCAACTCCCAGCAGCAACTTAGTGAGCATGAGTATATGGTGTGCCTGCTGACACGCCTTGCTTTTCCGTCGGTCAGCATCGACCGCCTGACTGGCGTTTCCGAAGGTTACACGTCAAGACTAAAGAGCAGATTGTTTAAGAAACTGGCTGGGAAAGAAGGAAACGCCAAAGATTTCGAGCATTGGATAATGGCAATTAAATAGGCTTTTTCTCCGATGGAATCGGGAAAAATACCGTAACCCTATCGTCTGTCGAGACGGTTGACTTTATTTTGTCGACCATCTCGACAACGCTTTTCTTGGAGTAAGCCCACTTTTTTCTTACCTTTGCACCAAACTTTACAGAATGAACAGTTATGAATAAGAAAATCTTCATCCTCGTCATTGCCATTCTGATGGGAGGCATGACAGCCGTAATGGCAAAAATAAACTATGTGCCACTCTACATTGTTGACACCCAAGCTGATGTGAGGACGGTAAAACGTTCCCCGGCAACGCCGTTGTTCATTACGCAGGATAATTATAAACTGATATTGCCTGAGTTAGAAGATAGCCTGACTCTTTTTATCTATAAAGGTGATGAGAGCGTATACTCAAAGCCCTATAGCAGCCAACGTGCAATAGTGTATTTGCCCACTACGCTTGTTGGCGACTATGAAATACGCCTCTGTGCCAGTACCTATTATTATTATGGGTTAATTACTTTCGAGAATCACGATGCGGGAGGTGTCCCAACCGAGACTGGACTTTGGGAAAATATAACGCTGCTTGGAAGCAACACCTCACAAGAGGCAATACTGGATAATATCATGAAATTGCATGTGGTGGAATACAACATGAAACCCAATTTCAACGACGAGGATTTCTCCATTTTGAGTGAAGAGGATAAAGAGTCCTATTTAAGGCAGAGGGAAGAAATCAGTGAGCAGCGGCGTATAGGTCTGCTGCCTAATGAGCTATTGGGCGTTTTCCCTCAGGTGGTGTATAATCTTCAAGACGGATCGGTAGGAATCAACTATCTTGACCTGATTCCCGTCTTGTTCAGTTGCATTCAGGAGTTGAAGGTTCAACTTGATACCCGTACGGAGAAAATTGTCGATGTCATGATGTCGCGCGGCACGGGTCCTTCGGCCGTCAGGGAAGTCCGTAACGCCATTGGCAACACCCTTCTCTCGGTTGCTCCCACGTCGATGAGTGAGCCTGCCCGTGCTCGTTACATTCTTAGCGACGATGCTACGGATGCATATCTTACCATCACCGATACGGGAGGTCGCATGATGAAGAAAGTGCCAGTATCCCCATCTGACACGGAAGTCTTGATTGACAGTGGTATCCTTGGTGAGGGCATTTACCTGTGCACGCTGCTCGTCAATGGTGTGAATGCCGGAACCAAGCGCTTGATCAAGACGAAATAGCAGACCGCAATCACAGAAATATTTAATGCTGTCACCGCAAGCCTCAATCCTTGAATTGGCTTGCGGCAAGGGCTCAATTTGTATTAAGGTAATGCGACAATTGGAATTATCATCCTATCGAAAGGTAAACGACTCGTTTCGCAGACGACTGGTTTACCATGTCGGTGTAGACTGCGGCTTTTTCGTTGAGCTGAACTTCATGCTTAATGCAATGCTCTACTGCCTTGACCATGGGCTGCGGTTCCAACTCTACTCTGAAGATGCCAATTTCGGCACAGGCACAGGTTGGACGGAATACTTTGTGCCTTTCTGTGAAGAAGTCCATGAACCATTTCACCATCAACTCAATTTCCACCGACCGCCATCATGGGGGCGCATACTGGGAAATGCTGTCAAGAAGAAGTCGCCGGGTTTCATCTCCTGGAAAACGAAAGCCATGCTCAAGTCCCTGAAAGGGCATTGGCTCGCCTACAGGGCATATGGTGAATATGTCAGGCTCAGCCAAGACGTGGCTTCCGAACCTGCCAGTCAGTATAACATCCCGGCACTTGGCATAGATTGTTCCTATTATGAGGCTTATGCGATGTTGGCAAGGATGGTCTGGCGGCTTCGCCCGGAGATAGTGCAGCAGATTTCTGCCGTTAAAGAAAGGTTTGCGTTGCCACGGGCGTATTCTGGAGTTCAGATTCGTAAAGGCGACAAGGCGTCAGAAGCGCAACTGATCAGCGGCATCCGAGTCATAGAGATGCTGCACGCGAAGGATGGTGAATGTGTGTTTGTCCTTACCGACAGCTACGTCGAGCTGGAAATAGTAAGGAGCGACTTCCCGCAGCTTCGCATCGTCTCACTCTGTCAGCCGGAAGAGCAAGGCTACAACCACAAGTTGTTCAGCTCGCAAAGCATGCAAGAGAGAAAATCGGCCATCATCAGGCTTCTTATCTCTGTTGACATACTCCTTCATGCTGAAAAGTTCTCAGGCAGCATCACAACAGGCCCCAGCGTTTTCGTTATGAAACAGAGAATGGCAGAGGCTTCTGTCCAAGCAGCAGATTGTACAAAAGAAATGCTACCGTCTGTCCTTACCCTTACCATAGGTCGTCGTGCTGCTATATCTGCGAAATATCTCTCACAAATTAAAGAGCAACAATGAGTCCATAAGATTTGAGCATTCCCCCATCATCGGGAAAGCGGTCTAAGCCTAAAAGGTAAAAAAGTACATCAAGTTTTGCATCCCTTGTACTTTTTTGTACCTTTGCACCCGAAGACATATAATAAGACGAAGCAACCGCAGCTTTCTTGATATCTTCTCGAACCGCAACTCAAAAGATGTAAACGGAAAGACGGCTGCCTGCTCACGGCTCCACAACGGAGGCGTGGGCTTTGGCAGTAGCAGCACGTTTACATGGCCGTTGCGGGCCTGAGAAGATATGTTGTGACACCAAATAACCCACCCACATCCTCCGTTTCTTTTCTCTTCTGCGCCTCGCGGCGTATGTTATATGTGTTTATTAACAAGGAATTAACGGAAAACGCGAATATGAATCAACAAAAAGAAGTCCCGGACAGTCTGGGAGGACTTGGCGACTTGCTGCCCGCCGATGTCCTGAAGAGGGTGAACGAACTGCTGGAGCAACTGCACCGGGCAGACAAGGA
>CAMHHO010000023.1:0-35223 GCA_946184965.1 uncultured Prevotellaceae bacterium
GCCAGGCGAGCATCGACTTGCAGATGTGTATGCCGCGGTCGTTGACGATGTTGGTCTTCACCACGCGGTTGCCGTTGGCCTCCATAATCTTGGCCAGCGACCAGCCCAGCAGGTTGTTGCGCACGTGGCCGAGGTGCAGCGGCTTGTTGGTATTGGGGCTGCTGTATTCAATCATCACGAGGGGCGACTCGTCTGTGGCCTGCTTCGTGCCAAAATGGTCGTCAGCATCGATGGCCTTCAGCAGCTCCAGCCAGGCACCGTCGCTGATGCTGAGGTTCAGGAAACCCTTCACCACGTTGAACTTGCTGATGGCCGAGCAGTTTTGCTGCAGGTATTCGCCAATCTCCTGTGCCGTCTGTTCCGGACTCTTCCTGGCGGCCTTTACAAACGGAAAGACCACCAGCGTCAGGTTACCCTCAAACTCACTCCTTGTCTTCTGCAACTGCAACAGACGACTGGTGCTATCCGTCGTCTTCTCGGTTGCATCCATGCCGTAGAGCGCCTTCACGGCCTCGCCGGCTGCCTTGCTAATCAATGCTTCTATATTCATAACGTTCTGATTTTGGGTGCAAAGGTACAAAAAATAAAATAAAAAGCGTAACTTTGCAGCGAAAATGAACGCAAGAGACCGTCAGATACTGCAAATTGCCGTGCCCTCGATAGTGTCGAACGTCACCGTTCCGCTGTTGGGAATGATTGATGTGGCCATCGTCGGCCACATGGGCAGCGCCGTCTACATCGGGGCGGTGGCCGTGGGGTCGATGATCTTCAACCTGGTCTACTGGCTCTTCGGATTCCTGCGCATGGGCACCAGCGGCATGACGGCCCAGGCCTTGGGACGGCGCGATCTGACGGAAATCGCAAGAATATTGGTACGTTCGGCTATGGTGGCAGAAGGCATTGCCACCGTGCTCATCGTCCTTCAGGTGCCGTTGCTGTGGCTGATGTTCTGGCTTATCGAACCGACGGAAGACGTGGCGCCCCTTGCCGCCACTTACTTCCGAATCGTCATCTGGGGTGCTCCCGCCTCGCTGGCGCTCTTCAGCCTGACGGGCTGGTTTATCGGGATGCAGAACACCCGCATCCCGATGGCGGTCAGCATCCTGCAGAATGTGGTGAACATTGTGGCCTCGCTGACACTGGTCTACGGCGTAGGAATGAAAATTGAGGGCGTGGCAATCGGCACGGTTATTGCGCAATATGCTGGACTGCTGATGGCGGTAGGGATGTTGTTGAGGGGTTATAGCAGGATATTCCGTAATCGCCATAATATATGGAACCTTAAGGGTATCCGGGCTTTCTTCAGCGTCAACCGCGACATCTTCCTGCGGACAGTCTGTCTGGTGGCCGTCAACCTGTATTTCACGTCGGCAGGGGCTCGTCAGGGGGCAGTGGTCCTGTCGGTGAACACAGTGATGCTGCAGCTTTTCTTGTTTTTCTCGTACTTTATGGACGGTTTTGCCTACGCTGGCGAGGCCTTGGGCGGACGTTTCTATGGCGCGCGCAACGACTCTGCCTTCCATGAAACCGTCCGGCGGCTCTTCGGATGGGCGCTGATAGTGACGACAGCCTTCACCTTGTTATATATTGTAGCCAGTATGGACATCGTGCGGTTGCTGACCGACGAGCCACAGGTACGCGACGTTGCCCGCGACTACATCTGGTGGATATGGCTCGTTCCGGCCGCCGGAGCAGCCGCCTTCATCTGGGACGGTATCTTCGTTGGCATCACCGCTACCCGTGGTATGTTAGTGTCGACGATTGTGGCGACACTCTCCTTCGGGGCGGTCTACCTGTTGTCACGTGACCGTTTGGGGAACGATGGCCTGTGGCTGGCACAGGTGGTTTATCTCGCTATGCGGGGCATCCTTCAGACCGTCTGGTACAGATTAAGAATAATTAACGGAAGATGATGCAAGGTTTTCCCTATTCGTCAGTTTATAGGAAAAAAGAAGAAACAAAGATGTAGGTTATGAAAGTTAAGTTTTATCATTGGTACAACGCCGTACTGTCGGCTCTTCTCACGATGTTGGGCTTCGGTGCCTGTACAAACGACGGCGAGGACGCCCCCGTCGAATATGGCACGCCCTACTCAGACTATATCGTCAAGGGCAGTGTGACCGACGAGGCGGGCAACCCGCTGACGGGTATCAAGGCCTCAATTAAAGCTATTGAGGAATATCCCGGATTTGCACCGTACGCCTACGGTCTGGATTCCACTGTAACCGACGAGCAAGGAAAGTTCCTGATGAAGGCCAGAGCCTTTATCGACCGCCCAAACATAAAGCTAATTATGGAGGAT
This sequence comes from uncultured Prevotellaceae bacterium, assembly GCA_946184965.1. GTDB lineage: Bacteria > Bacteroidota > Bacteroidia > Bacteroidales > Bacteroidaceae > Prevotella. The sequence continues at coordinate 2,303 of CAMHHO010000023.1, forward strand.
ACTGACGGTTCTGCGGGTGGCGGCGAGTTTCTGAGCGACACACTGGCCTTGGAAGACCTGCCCAAGCAGCAGAAAGAGCCTGGCCAGCACTGGTCGTCGGGGACGTTTGAACTGAATGCCAATGTCAAAATGAAGAAGAAACCATGAAGCCCACCCCGTTGACCCTGCGCAAGAATATCGCCCTGGAACTATGGCGTCAGCACGAACGAACCACTCTTGCCGAGCACCCGTTACGGCAGTTGTTTTGGGAGTGTACGCTGCGTTGCAACCTGAAGTGCCGCCACTGTGGCTCCGACTGTAAGACGCTTTCCGAACAGACAGACATGCCTTTACAAGACTTCCTTGGCGTGCTCGACAGCGTTGCCCGTCGCTGCGACCCGCACAAGGTGTTTGTGGTTGTCAGCGGCGGTGAACCACTGATGCGCCGCGACTTAGAAGTGTGCGGCCGAGCCATCTACGAGCGGGGCTTCCCCTGGGGCATGGTGACCAACGCCCTTCACCTGACGCCTGAGCGCTATAGGGGACTGCTTCGGGCAGGCATGCACTCGATGACCATCAGTCTCGACGGACTTGAAGAAGACCACATCTGGATGCGCGGCAATCCGAAGAGTTTTCAGATGGTGAGCCAGGCCATTGACCTGCTCGTGGCCACACCAGGCTTTGCGTTCGACATCGTCACCTGCGTCACGCAGAGGAACTACGAAAAACTCGATGAAATCGGCGATTTTCTCATTTCGAAGGGTGTTGGCCGCTGGCGCCTCTTCACAGTTTTCCCCGTAGGCCGTGCCGCCCACGACCCAATGATGTGGCTCACCGACGAACAGTTCCGCGGTGTGTTCGACTTCATCAAACGCACCCGCAAAGAAGGCCGCATCCGAGCCGACTACGGCTGCGAGGGGTTTCTTGGCAACTACGAGGGTGAGGTGCGCAACCGGCTGTTCTCCTGTCAGGCCGGCGTGACCGTCGGTTCTGTACTCTGCGATGGCTCCATCAGCGCCTGCACCAGTCTGCGGGCCAACTACCACCAGGGCAATATCTACCAGGGCGACGATTTCATGGATGTCTGGGAAAACCGCTACGCCGCCTACCGCAACCGCGAGTGGATGCGCACCGGCGACTGTGCCGACTGCAGCTACTGGCGCTACTGTCAGGGTAACGGTATGCACCTGCGCGACGATGACGGGCAACTGCTTCTCTGTCACCTGAAGCGGCTACAGGTATAGCTACAGGTAAACGAGCGTCGTGACTTTTTCCGGAGCGAAAAGTTCGCAAGCCACCTGCTGCAGTTCGGTGGCCGATACGGCGTCGATGCTTGCAAACAGCTGGTCCAAGTCTTTTTCTTTGCCGTGGTGCAGGTAGCTCTTCCCGAAATCAAGGGCGAAGTTCTCGCGATTGTCGCAGGCAATGGCAATCTGTCCCTTCAACTGTTGCTTGGCCGAACTGAGCTGCGAGGCAGAGAGTGTCTTCTCCATCAGGCGGTCTAACTGGCGGCGCACCAGTTGGCGGCATTTGGTGACATCATCCGCATCGCAGCCGAAATAGACGGCCCAAAGCCCCGCGTCGCTATAGCTTACCATGGAACTCTCTACAGCATATACCAAGCCATGCCGCTCACGAAGCGACAGGTTCAGCCGGGAGTTCATGCCCGGTCCGCCAAGCAGGTTGTTCAGCAGATAGAGGGCTATGCGGTGAGGGTGGTTGATGTCGTAAGCACGACAACCCATCATCACGTGTGCTTGGTGCGTGTCTCTGTGGCGAGTGATAAGGTTAGGAGGGCAGGCAATGGGTTTCACGTTTTCCGCTCCGACAATAGGCTCTGCTGATTCAAATGCCAAATCCTTTGTTTTCAGTTCGATACATCGCATTGCCTGTTTAAAGTCGACGTCACCATAGACGAAGAATATGGCATTGTCGGGCCGGTAGTGGCGACGTGTGAACCGCAGGGCGTCAGCCGTCGTGTAGGTACGTAGCTGTTCGGCGCTGCCAAGGATGTTGTGCCCCAAGGGATGGTTTTGGAATAAGATGCTCTCAAACTCGTCGTAGATCAGTTCAGCCGGTGAGTCGTTGTAACTCTCTATCTCGTCGCAGACGACCTCTATCTCTTTGTCAATTTCCTGCTGGGGATACTGGCTGTCGAACACGATATCGGTCAGCAGGTCAACGGCCTTGCGGAAGTGGTCGCGATGGATGGCGGCATAGAAGGTTGTGTCCTCCTTGTTTGTGAAGGCATTCAGGTCGCCGCCCACCTGCTCAAGGCAGTTGATGATTTGCAGGGCATTGCGCCGACGGGTGCCTTTGAAGGTGACGTGCTCGCAGAAATGCGCCAGTCCCTCCTCGCCGGGCTGTTCGTCACGTGTACCGGCAGCAATCTGATAACCGCAATAGACGACTGCCGAAGCAGACGGCAAATGGATGACCCGAAGGCCATTTTGCAGAATGGCAGTATTGTATTTCATTGTGCGGCAAAGGTACGAAAAGGAAGTTAATACACCAAATAAATAGCAAAGAATGTATCATTTTTCACTAAAATAGCACGAAAAACCTTGCTTTATGCTTGAAAAATAAGCAAATAACTAAAATTTTTTAAGAAAAACGCTTGTATTAAAAAAAACTTTTGTATTTTTGCAACGGAATTGAAACGTTTATTCTATATTTTAAATTTTTTTATAATGAAAAAGTTTCTTTTATTAGGGGCTGTTGTTGCATTGTCCGCACAGTCCACATTTGCTCAAACAGTTGACGAGCAGAAATTTTGGGATGGCTGGTATATTGGTGCCAATGTACAGGCTACTTCTCCCGCAAAAGGCTACAAAGTTTTGAAGAACATTAACTTTGAGCCGGGTCTCCGTATCGGTCGCTGGATTACTCCAGTTGTCGGTTTTGCAGTTGAAGGTTCTGCTCGTCTGGGTGACAAGCCCGCTGAGGCCAGCAAGACTTTCATCAAGAGCCACAACCTCAGCCTGCTGGGTACCGTTAACTTCAGTAACTGGTTTGGCCGCTATCCTGGTGAGCCTCGCAATTTTGAGATTATCGGTGTTGGTGGTCTTGGATGGGAGCACATCTATGGATGTCACTCTGACCCCTCAGGTAACTATGAGCGTAATGCCCTTACCTCGAAGTTAGGTCTTGACTTTACCTGGAACCTTGGTGCAAAGAAGGCTTGGCAGGTTTATGTGGAGCCAAATCTCCTCTTTGCCTTGAACCGTCACAACGACATGACCAAACTGTCGAGTATGCACGTTCGTCTCGACGTTCACGATGCTATTATGGGCGTGATGCTCGGTGTGAACTACAAGTTCCTGAACAGCAACGAGACTCACAATTTCACCATTGCACAGCTGCGTGACCAGTCTGAAATCGATGGTCTGAACGCTATGATTAACGACCTGCGCAATGCTAACAGCGCTAAGGACAATCAGCTTGCTTCTAACGCAGCTACTATTGCTGACCTGAGGAACCAGCTTGAGGATTGCAACAAGAACATCCAGGTTAACACCACCACTGTTGTTAACAACAGCTTGCTGCAGCCGACCGTTATCTTCCGTCAGGGTAAGAGCGTTATCGATCCTTCTCAGTATGCTCCTATCGAGCTTATTGCTAAGTACATGCGCAACCATCCCGACTGCAAGATCCTCATCAAGGGTTACGCTTCTCCGGAAGGTCCTGCTGACCTGAACCAGCGTCTGTCTGAGGCTCGTGCCGAGGTTGTCAAGCAGGCTCTTATCAAGCGTTACAAGATTTCTGCCGATCGTCTGTCGACTCAGGGTATGGGTATTACCGACGAGCTGTTCGATGAGATCGAGTTCAACCGTGTTTCGACCTTCACTGACACCACGAAGTAAACAAACATTATATCACATAATAAAAAAGAGGGTGTGTCCGCTGGATTCACCCTCTTTTTTTTACCCATAACAAGGCGCAAGCGTTAATTTCTGATAAATGTTCGCCTTTTGCGGAAAAAAAGCTTATCTTTGCACCTTATTATAATATATAACAAAGATTATGTCCTGCATACTACATATTGACACCAGCACCAACGTCTGCTCAGTCGCCGTCAGCGAAGACTCGCACGTCATCTTCCATCAGGAAGAGCGCTCCGGGCAGAACCACGCCGAACGGTTAGGGACGTTCGTCGACGAGGCTCTGTCGTTCACCGACTCCCATGCCATTCCGTTCGATGCCGTGGCCGTCAGTGGCGGTCCAGGCTCCTATACCGGTCTGCGCATCGGCGTCTCAATGGCTAAGGGTATCTGCTACGCCCGCAACCTGAAGCTCATCAGCGTGCCGACGCTGGAGCTGCTGTGCGTGCCGGTGCTGTTGCGCGAGCTGGTAGAAGAGGGAGCCCTGCTATGCCCGATGATCGATGCCCGCCGCATGGAGGTCTACGCCGGTCTGTACGACCGTGGACTGAAGCCGGTGCGCCCTGTGAGTGCCGACGTTGTCAGCGCCGAGACCTACAAGCCGTGGCTCGACGAGCAGCCCGTCTACTTCTTCGGCGGCGGTGCCAAGAAGTGTATGGAGACCATCAACCACCCCAATGCCCGATACATCGACGGCATCGAGCCGCTGGCCAAGTGGATGCAGCCCTTAGCCGAGCGCCGGCTGATGAACGGTCAGACTGAGGACGTTGCCTATTACGTGCCCTTCTACCTGAAGGACTTCGTGGCAAAGATGCCCAAGAAACTACTTTAATATATGAATATACAAGGATTAGACTACAACACCCAGCGCGAGAAGCTGCTGATGTCAGAGTACGGACGCGAGATTCAGAAGATGGTTGACCACGCCGTCGGCCTGCCTTCCAAGGAAGAGCGGCTGAAGTGCGCCAAGACCATCATCAAGATGATGCTGACGAAGGTTCCCCAGATTCGCTCTAACGCCGGTTACGAGCAGACGCTTTGGGACCATCTCTACCTGATGTCGTCTGGACAGCTCGACATCGATTGGCCCTACGACGTCAGTAGTGCCGAGAAAATCCACTCCAAGCCGGCGCCAATTCCCCTGCCGCAGAACCGCATCAGGCTGCGCCACTACGGCAAGCTGGTCGAGGAGCTGCTGGAGAAGCTGAAGACCATGCCCGAGGGCAGCGAGCGCGACGAGCTGGCTCGCCAGACCGCCAATCAGATGAAGCGCGACCTGCTGCAGTGGGGTCACGGCTCAGCCGACGACGAGAAGGTGGCCGACGACATTGCCCGTCTGACCGATGGCGTCATCCAAATCGACCTCGGCACGTTTAGGTTTGAGAATATGACGGTCCTTCCCGTCGACGAAGGAAAGAAAGGCCGCCGCAAGAAGTAATATCATCCTGCCTATGGCATCATTCAAGATAGAAGGCGGCCACCTGCTGAGCGGCACCATCGTGCCCCAGGGAGCCAAGAACGAGGCCCTGCAGGTTGTTTGTGCCTCGCTGTTGACCAGCGAGGAGGTTGTCATCCGCAACATTCCCGACATCCGCGACGTCAACAACCTCATTCAGCTGCTGCGCGACATTGGCGTGAAGGTGTCGAAGGTGGCTGACGGCTTCGTGTTCCAAGCCTCCGATCTGAACCTTGAGTATCTTCAGAGCGATGAGTTCGTGCACAAGTGCTCCCAGCTGCGCGGCAGCGTGCTGATGATCGGGCCGCTCCTGGCCCGCATGGGCAAGGCCATCATCGCCAAGCCCGGCGGCGACAAGATAGGGCGTCGCCGGCTAGACACCCATTTCCTGGGCTTCAAGATGCTGGGTGCCAAGTTCCGCCATCTCGAGGAGCGCAATGTCTATGAGATTGGCTCCCGACGGCTGAAGGGAACGTACATGCTCCTCGACGAGGCGTCGGTCACCGGCACGGCCAACATCATCATGGCCGCCGTCCTGGCCGAAGGCACCACCACCATCTATAATGCCGCCTGCGAGCCTTACATCCAGCAGCTCTGCCACATGCTCAACCGCATGGGCGCCAACATCAGCGGCATCGGGTCGAACCTGCTGACCATCGTCGGCGTCAGTGCGCTGCACGGCACCGAGCACCGCCTGCTGCCCGACATGATTGAGGTGGGCTCGTTCATCGGCATGGCCGCTATGTGCGGCGACGGCGTGCGCATCAAGGACGTATCGATCAAGGACTTAGGCATCATCCCCGACGCCTTCCGCCGCCTTGGCGTGAAGGTCGAGACCGAGGGCGACGACCTCTTCATCCCGCGCCAGAAGCACTACGTGGTCGACTCGTTCATCGACGGCACCATCATGACGCTGTCCGACGCCCCCTGGCCGGGACTGACGCCCGACCTGCTGTCGGTGCTCATCGTCGTGGCCACCCAGGCTCGCGGGTCGGTGCTGTTCCACCAGAAGATGTTCGAGAGCCGCCTCTTCTTCGTCGATAAGCTCATCGACATGGGTGCGCAGATCATCCTCTGCGACCCCCACCGCGCCGTTGTCGTCGGTCACGACCGCAAGCTGACGCTCCGTGCACAGCGCATGTCGAGTCCCGACATTCGCGCCGGCATCGCCCTGCTCATTGCCGCCATGAGTGCCAGTGGCGTGAGCACCATCAGCAATATCGAGCAGATTGACCGCGGCTACCAGAATATCGAGAACCGCCTCAATGCGCTTGGCGCCCGCATTGAGAGAATCAGTTAACAGAAGATGATAAAACCGGAAGAAGTCTACCGCATAGGCCGGCTGGGCAAGGCCCACGGCGTGAAGGGTGAGGTGTCGCTGCAGTTTGACGACGACATCTTCGACCGTGCTGACTGCGACTATCTCGTGCTCGACGTCCATGGCATCCTTGTGCCGTTTTTCATCGAGGAATACCGCTTCCGTTCCGACACGGTGGCGCTGGTGAAGTTCGAGGATGTCGATACCCAGCAGCGTGCCGCCGAGCTGACGGGCTGCGACGTCTACTTCCCCCGCGCCTTAGCCGACGAGGACGACGCCCCCGCCCTGGCCTTGTTAGTGGGCTTCGACTTAGTCGAAGCCAACGAGGGAAGGACCGTCGGGCGTATTGCGGCCATCGACGACACGACCGCCAACACGCTGTTCGAGCTTGAGGACGGCCGCCTCATCCCTGCCTCCGACGACCTTGTCGACAACATCGACCTGAAGCAGCGAACCATCACCATGCGCCTGCCCGAAGGTCTGCTCGACCTCTGAGCCGTTCAGACGATGGGCAGCGAAATACCGTTAATTTTCTGATAGACGTCGAGGGCATAGACATCGGTCATGCCCGAGATATAGTCGATGACAGCCATGAGCCGCGTCTCCAGGTCAGTGCTGTTGATGGCATACTGGCTGCTGACGCGGCCTATCAGCTGCTGCGAGTAGTAGCGCTCAGGGTGCATGATAGCCTCTACCATCTGCAGCATCAGCGTCTCCATAATCTTGTAACCCGACAGCTCGACGTCGAGCACCACCTTACTGCGGTAGATGCGCTGCTTCGAGAGCTTGGCGCACCGCTGGTAAGCCTCGGCCTGCAGCGGCGCAATGTGGTCGATCAGGCTGCCCGTGAACGTGCCGGCGAGTATTTCCTGCTCGTGTTCTACGAACACCTTCACACACTCGTTCTCCAGTTTGCCTATGACGCAGGCTCGCAGGTAGACCACCTTCTCGTTGTCGTCGGTGAGTCCTTCGTCGCCGATGCGCTGCAGGATATGATTTCTTGCGGTTTCATCGAAGAATCCGAGCAGCAGTTCGGCTATCTCGTCGTAGCTCAGTAGCTTCAGTTTGTGGGCATCCTCCAGGTCCATAATCTCGTAGCAGATGTCGTCGGCGGCCTCCACCAAGTAGACCAGCGGGTGGCGCACGTAGCGCAGGGGTTCGCCGGGCTGCGAAATGCAGAAAATGCCCATCTCATCGGCTATCCGCTGATACATCTCCTTCTCTGAGTAGAAGAAGCCGAACTTCCCCTTCTTCGATGCTGCCGACGACGAATAGGGGTATTTCACGATGCTGCCCAGCGTTGAGTAGGTCATCACGAAGCCGCCCACGCGGCGGCCCTCAAACTGGTGGGTCAGCAGTCGGAAGGCGTTGGCGTTGCCCTCGAAGTGGGTGATGTCGTCCCAGAACTCATGGCCGACGAGCCGCTGCAGGTCGCTGCCGGGCCCTTCGGTAAAGAAGGTCTGGATGGCCTTCTCGCCAGAGTGCCCGAAGGGCGGGTTGCCCATGTCGTGGGCCAGGCAGGCCGTGGCCACAATTTGGCCGATTTCATCGAATAAAGTGTCCTTCAGTTCCTGATGCCGCTGCGTCAGCAGTCGCGCCACGTCGTTGCCCAACGACATGCCCACCGACGCCACCTCTAAGGAGTGCGTCAGGCGGTTGTGTACAAACACGCTGCCGGGCAGCGGGAACACCTGCGTCTTGTTCTGCAGCCGGCGGAAGGGCGCCGAGAAGATCAGGCGGTCGTAGTCGCGCTTGAACTCCGTGCGGTCGTCGTGCCGTTCCGGGTGACGGTGCTCCTGCCCCAGCCGCTTGTTGCTTATCAATTGTTGCCAGTTCATCATATCAAGGCGCAAAGTTACGAAAAAGCCGACTAAACACCAAACAATTCGCCCGCTTTTTTGGGACAGTATCTATTTAGACACAGAAAAATATATCGGCATTTATTGAGGGAGGAATCAAAACCTGTCCTGCCGATTCTGTAGGAGCTGAGGGAAAAATTTCCCTGGGCTATTTTGCCCCATGCCGGCTCCATCTTTCTGATGACCTTAAGCCATTCGTGGTCATTTCGGTCATGGTCATTTTGGTCAAAATCGATTTCGGAAACGCGGTCATTGCTCACTATATATAAATATTTAAATACTTATATATAGTGGTGATTATGACACTGTCAGTTTTCGATTTTGACAAATGACCAAATGACCAAATGACCGCAGCACCCCGTTTTTTTTGTTTTTTTGCAATAAGAAAATAAAATCGCCATTTTATTCGTAGACCGCAATGAGGATGTCGTAACTTCGCGCCTGTAAATGTGTTCGTTCTGGAATGACTAACTGGGGCACTTAGCGCGGCTAACTTGGCCACTTAGCGCGGTCTATCTGCAAAAATATATAAAATAAGATGTGAAAGTATGGCGGTTTCAGGATTATTCCGTAATTTTGCACTTTAAAAACGAGCGACATGAAGGTAAAAGTAGTGAATAAGGGGCGCCAGCCTCTGCCGCAGTATGCCACGCCCCAGAGTGCGGGCATGGATTTAAGGGCGAACTTAGACGAGCCCATTACCCTGAATCCGATGGAGCGTCGGCTCATCCCGACGGGACTGTACATCGCACTGCCCGAGGGCTACGAGGCTCAGGTGCGCCCGCGCAGCGGACTTGCCCTGAAGAAGGGTATCACGGTGCTGAACTCACCGGGCACCATCGATGCCGACTATCGCGGCGAGGTGGGCGTGCTGCTGGTGAACCTTTCGCAGGAGCCGTTCGTCGTCAACGACGGTGAGCGCATTGCCCAGATGGTCATCGCCCGCCACGAGCAGGGTGAGTTCGTCGAGGTTGACGTGCTCGACGAGACGGAGCGCGGTGCCGGCGGTTACGGACATACTGGAGTGAAATAGGCTGACATGAGAAGAATTAGACTGTCTGTTGCGTTGCTGCTCGTCAGCATCTGCGCGCTGGCCGGTGATTCGGTCAGCCTGAGCTACGACGCTTTTTTCCTTGAGGCGATGGTGCAGCGGCAGAAGGGCAACCACGACGCCACCTTCGACCTGCTGCAACACTGCATCAAGCTGAACCCGCAGGCCTCGGAGGCCTATTACTATCTGGCACAGTACTATCAGATGCTCCGTAACGATAGTCTGGCACAGCAGTGCTACCTGAAGGCTGCCGAGCTGGAGCCCGACAACCCCACATTCCTTGAGACGGTGGCCCAGTCGTACATCCGCCAGCAGGACTACGCGAAGGCCATTAAGGTGGTCGAGCAGCTGTATAATCAAGACAAGAGCCGCGAGGAGCTCTTAGAGATGCTCTTCGAACTGTACCAGCAGACCGACGACACCGACAAGGCCATTGCCACGCTGAACCGCATCGAGGCCAATGAGGGCAAGAGCGAGCGGCTGTCGTTTGCCAAGAGCGAGATTTACACCAAGATGGGCAACAAGGCAGCGGCCATTGCTGAGATGAAGACGCTGGCCGACCAGTATCCCAACGACCTGAACTACAAGGGCATGTATGCCGACATGCTGCTGCGCAACGACGAGGAGGAGCGCGCACTCGGGCTCTACAACGAGATTCTGGCCGAGGAGCCCGGCAACACCCACGCCCAGATATCGCTGCGCAGCTACTACCGCGTGCAGGGCGAGACCGAGAAAGTGGACTCCATCACCGAACTGATACTGCTGAACAAGAACACGACCACCGAGCAGCGCATCTACCTGATGCGGCAGGTGGTGGCCGACAGCGAGCGGACCGACGGCGACAGCACCCGGGTGCTGTACCTGTTCCACAAGATGCTGGCCCAGCCTCAGCAGAGCGACGACATCGCCACGCTCTGCGCTGCCTACATGGACCTGAAGAAGATGCCGCAGGACTCGGTGAAGGCCATGCTGCAGACGGTGCTGCGCATAGCCCCCGACAATGCCGCCGCCCGGCTGCAGCTGGTCAGCTACGCCTGGGACCGCAAGGACCACGACGAGGTCATCAGCCTCTGTCAGGAGGCACGCCAGTATAACCCCGAGGAGATGGCGTTCTACTACTATCAGGGCATGGCCTACTATCAGGAAGAGAACCACGACAAGGCTCTGGAAGCCTTCCAGAACGGCATCAGCGTCATCAACGAGGAGAGCAACCCCGCCATCGTCAGCGACTTCTATGCCGTCATGGGCGACCTGCTCCACCAGAAGGGCATGGCGCGCGAGGCCTTCGAGGCATACGACTCCTGCCTGCAGTGGAAGGACGACAACGTGATGTGCCTGAACAACTACGCCTACTACCTGAGCGAGATGAACGAGCAGCTCGACAAGGCCGAGGAGATGAGCTACAAGACCATCAAGGCCGAGCCCAAGAGTGCCACCTACCTCGACACCTACGCCTGGATTCTCTTCATGCAGCAGCGCTACAGCGAGGCAAAGATCTACATTGACCAAGCCCTGCAGAACGACTCCGACAGCAGTGCCGTCATTACCGAGCACGCCGGCGACATCTACATCCTGAACAAGGAACCCGAGCGCGCCGTCGAGCTGTGGCAGCAGGCACTCAAGAAAGACCCGCAGAACAAACTGCTGGCAAGAAAAATCAGACAACGCAAATATATCAAGAAGAAATGAATACATCACACAAACTAAAGCTGGCTACACTGGCCCTGACACTACTGACGCTGCTGGCAGCGTGCGGTTCGAAGAAGAAACTGATTGAGGAGACTACACCCCAGACCGCGCCCGTCACCACCGTCACGCGGTCGGTTGCCTTAGAGAAGGTCTGGACCAACAACGCCGCCCAGCCCCCGAAGTTCATCACGTCGAAGGTGAAGTTCGTGGCCGCTTCCGGCGGCAAGGACATCTCGCTGACAGGCAATCTGAAGATGAAGCGCGACGACGTTATCCGCCTGCAGCTAATGGCGTTCGGACTGGTGGAGGCCGCACGCCTGGAGTTCACCAAGGACTATGTGCTCATTATGGACCGTATCAACAAGCAGTATATCAAAGCCCCCTACGCCGACGTAGATTTCCTGAATCGCAACGGATTGAGCTTCTACACGCTGCAGGCCCTGTTCTGGAACGAGCTGTTCCAGCCCAACCGCACCACCCTGAGCAAAGACGACATGGCCAGGTTTGACACCAGCGCCAACAAGGACGGCGACGCCGTCATCAAGTTTGACGCCGACTTGTTCGGTTACAGCTGGATAGCCAGTCAGTCGACCGGCCTCATCAAGCAGGCCAAGGTGGTGTTCAAGGACCAGAACAGCAGCAAGACGGGCCTGACGTGGAACTACGACGGCTTCAGCCAGCTGAAAGAGGGCAAGCGCCAGTTTCCCAACGACATGAAAATCGTCCTGAAGACCACCAAAAAAGAAGTGGAGCTGGACCTGAAGCTGAACAGCATCACCCATGAAACTGACTGGGAGCCTTACACCGAGGTATCGGGCAAATACCGTGAGGTGACTGTCGAAGAGATTCTTCAGCGCGTCATGTCGCTTTAAGGATAAAAAAGGATGAACAGACTGACAATCATATTATTGGCACTGACTCTGGCCATGGGCTCTGCTGCACAGACAAAGAAGACTGTGCAGCAGCGGAAGCCTGCGAAAACATCGGTCGCCCGGAAGCCCGCTGCCAAGAAGACAACCGTCAAGAAAAAGACAACGACACAGAAGGGCAAGGGCAAGACAGCCACCCCGACGCCCCAGACGCCGAACATCAAGGGCTTGCAGAACGAGCGCCAGCAATTGCAGAAGCAGATTAAGGAGCAGGAGCAGAAGCTGCAGGTCAACCGCAAAAACGTCAGACAGCGCTTAGAGAACCTGCAGATTATCAACACCGAGATAGCCGACAAGCTCCGCACCATAGACACCATCCGCCGCGACCTGAACGTGCTCGACGGCAATATTGCCACGCTCGACATCCAGCTGAGCACTCTGGAGAACAAGCTCAACGAACGGAAGCAGAACTACCTGAAGTCGATGCGCTACATGCACCGCAACCGCTCGCTGCAGAACCAGCTGATGTTCGTCTTCAGCGCGCAGGGCTTCACGCAGATGTACCGCCGCCTGCGCTTCTCGCGCGAATACGCCCAATACCAGCGGGCACAGGGCGAGGCCGTCATGCTGCTGAAGCAGCAGATAGAGGAAGTGCAAGAGGAGATGAACTCGACCAAGCAGCAGAAGCACACCCTGCTGAACCGCGGTGAACAGGAGCGAAAGAACCTGGAAGGCAAGCAGGCCGAGCAGCAGCAGATGGTGACCTCGCTGCAGAAGGAGCAGAAAAGCATACAGAACATCATCAGCGAGCAGCGCAAGAAGGATGCCGCCCTCAACGCACAAATTGAGAAGCTGATAGCCGAGGAAGTGGCCCGCGCCAAGGCCCGCGCCGAAGCAGAGGCCAAGGCTCAGGCCGAAGCCCGCCGGAAAGCCGCCGAGGCCGCTGCCAAGAAGCGTGCCGAGGAACTGGCTCGCAAGAAGGCTGCCGCCGAAGCTGCCGCTCGCGAGAACGCCCGTCGCATTGCCGAGGCCAAGGCCCGCGAGGAGCGCGCCAAGCAGCAGGCCCTTGCCGCCGAGCGCAAGAGTGCCGAGGAGAAGCGGGCCGCCGAGCGGGCCGCCCGCGAAGCCGAGGCAGCCCGCAAGGAGGCCGAACGCAGAGCCGCCGAAGAGGCTAGGGCTCACGAGCGCGAGGTGGCCGAGGTCAAGAAAAAGGAGCGCGAGGAGCGCGAGTCGTTCACGGTATCGACCGAGGACCGCCGCCTCAGCGGCACCTTCGAGAGCAACCGCGGGCGCCTGCCCATGCCCATCACCGGCGGCTACCGCATCGTCAGCAGCTTTGGCCAGCACAATGTGGAAGGACTGAAGGGCGTACAGGTTGACAACAAGGGCATCAATATCAAGGGTCAGGCGGGTGCCCAGGCCCGTAGCATCTTCGACGGCGAGGTCTGCGCCGTCTTCAATATCAGCGGCACAATGGGCGTCATGGTGCGCCACGGCCGCTACATCTCGGTCTATAGCAACCTTTCGTCGGTAAGCGTCCGTCGCGGACAGCGGGTCAGCACACGTCAGATCCTGGGCACGGTGGGTTCTGAAGGTATTCTTCAGTTCCAGCTGCGCAATGGCAAGACGCCGCAGAATCCCACCCGCTGGCTGGCACGCTAATACCGATACACCTAATTTATATAAGAATCATGGAAGAAAAAGAATACGAAATCAAGACACAGTTGGCGGAGAATGCCTTTCGCGAACTGAAGGAGGGTGAGACTTACGAGCCGCTGATGTCGCCGCGTGGCCAGTATCCTGAGGTAAACGCGTGGTCGGTGACGTGGGGCGTGCTGATGGCCATGCTCTTCTCGGCAGCCGCTGCCTACCTGGGACTAAAAGTGGGACAGGTGTTCGAGGCCGCCATCCCGATAGCCATCATCGCCGTGGGTGTGTCAACGGCGGCCAAGCGGTCGAAGGCCTTGGGCGAGAACGTCATCATCCAGTCGATAGGCGCCTGCTCGGGTGCCGTGGTAGCCGGTGCTATCTTCACGCTGCCCGCCATCTACATCCTGCAGGCAAAGTATCCCGAGATGTCGGCATCGTTCCTGAAGATATTCATTGCCTCGCTGCTTGGCGGCATCATCGGCATACTGTTCCTCATACCGTTCCGCAAGTATTTTGTGAGCGACATGCACGGCAAGTACCCCTTCCCCGAGGCTACGGCGACGACGCAGGTGCTGGTGAGCGGCGCCAAGGGCGGCGACCAGGCCAAGCCTCTGCTCATGGCCGGCCTGACAGGCGGTCTGTACGACTTCATCGTGGCCACCTTCGGCTGGTGGAACGAGAACTTCACGAGCCGCGTCGTCGGCTGGGGCGAGCAACTGGCCGACCAGGCCAAGCTGGTGTTCAAGATCAACACCGGCGCGGCCGTCTTGGGCTTGGGCTATATCGTCGGCTTCAAATACGCGCTGATTATCACGCTGGGATCGCTCAGCGTGTGGTGGCTCATCGTGCCCGGCATGGCGCTGCTCTTCGGCGGCGACGTGCTTAACCAGTGGGACCCGAGCATCACGACAGCCGTTGGCGACATGTCGCCTGAGGAGATATTCAAGGCCTACGGCAAGTCAATAGGCATCGGCGGCATCGCCATGGCCGGCATCATCGGTATTATCAAGTCGTGGGGCATCATCAAGAGCGCGGTGGGCCTGGCAGCCAAGGAGATGAAAGGTGGCGGGGAGGCTGCGACGGAGTCGCAGCGAACGAGCAAGGACTTGCCGTTCCGGTTCATTGCCATTGCGTCGATAGTGACCATCGTGCTGACGTTCCTGTTCTTCTGGTTCGGCGTGATGGACGGCAACATGCTGCAGGCACTGGTGGCCATTGTGCTGGTGGCGGTCATCGCGTTTCTCTTTACGACGGTAGCGGCTAACGCCATCGCCATCGTGGGGTCGAACCCCGTCAGCGGCATGACGCTGATGACGCTCATCCTGGCCTCGGTGGTCATGGTGGGCGTGGGGCTGAACGGCACCAGCGGCATGGTGGCTGCCCTGATTATGGGCGGCGTGGTGTGTACGGCACTGGCCATGGCCGGGGCATTCATCACCGACCTGAAGATAGGCTACTGGCTCGGCACGACGCCGAGGAAGCAGGAGACGTGGAAGTTCCTCGGCACGCTGGTCAGTGCAGCCACCGTCGGCGGCGTGATGATGCTGCTGAACGAGACCTACGGCTTCGCCTCTGGACAGCTGGCCGCCCCTCAGGCTAACGCGATGGCGGCAGTCATAGATCCACTGATGAACGGCGTGGGCGCCCCGTGGCTGCTCTATGCCATCGGTGCCGCTTTGGCCGTGGTGCTGACGCTGTGTAAGGTGCCGGCACTGGCTTTCGCACTGGGTATGTTTATCCCGATGGAGCTGAACGTACCGTTGGTCGTCGGCGGTGCCATCAACTGGTATGTCACAACGCGGTCGAAGGACAAGGCCGTGAACGAGGCTCGCGGCGAAAAGGGAACTCTCCTGGCCAGCGGCTTCATTGCCGGCGGCGCACTGATGGGCGTGGTGAGCGCGCTGCTGCGCTTCGGCGGCTTCAACCCCGTCAGCGAGTCGTGGTTAGCCAACCCGCTGAGCGAGGTTTGCTCGCTGCTGGCCTACGTGCTGTTGATTATCTACTTTATCTTGGCTACCAAGCCCAAGCAGAGCCGCTGACGAATGACGAAGAGCAACCACTTCACCATACTGTCGCACCTGGCCACCTGGGGAGTGCTGTTCCTGCTGCCAATGACTTTCCGGCGGGTGGAGTATCCGTTGTCACTCATCCCGACAGCAACGGTCATTGCAGTCTTCTACCTGAACTTCCTGTGGCTCACGCCCCGCTACTACATGCAGGGCCACAAGATGATGGTCTGGGTGGTTAACTTCTTTCTGGTGACGGGACTTGCCGCCCTGATGCACTTTTGGCTGGGCGTGGGCAGGGGCTACGTGTTCAATCTGGCTGTGGCCGTGATGATAGCCGTCTCGATGAAGCTGGGTTCGCTGTGGCAGGCGTCGGTGGAGGCACGCCTGGAGGCCAACGCGGCGCGCGCCGGTGCCGAGCTGACCAACCTGCGCTACGAGATGAACCCCCACTTTCTGCTGAACACGCTGAACAACATCTACGCCCTGACGGCCTTCGACACGAAGCGCGCCCAGGAGGCCATCCAGCAGTTGTCGGCCATGCTGCGCCACATGCTCTACGACAACATGGAGGAGGAGGTACAGATGGATGACGAGGTAAAGTTCATTGAGAGCTATATCAAGCTGATGAAGATTCGGCTGCCGGAGTCGGTAAAGGTCAGCTTCGATGCCAGCGAGGCACGGAATGAGGCAAAGATAGCACCGCTCATTCTGATACCGCTGGTGGAGAACGCCTTCAAGCACGGCATCAGTCCCACCCGCGAGAGCTTTATCAACATCAGCCTGAAGGCCGACAACGAACAAATTAACTTCTGCATCGAGAACTCGAACCACCCCAAGAGGGCCAACGACGAAAGCGGCCACGGCATCGGGCTAACACAGGTGCAGAAACGCCTGGAACTGACCTACCCCAACCACTATCGATGGGAGTACGGTCCGTCGGCCGACCAAACCGTCTACCGCTCACACCTATTAATAAAACCAACAAAACAAACAGACTGAAACGAAGATGAGACTAACCTGTGCCATTATCGACGACGAGCCCCTGGCCGCCCAGCTCCTGGAAAGCTATGCAAAAGAAATGCCAAGTCTGATGCTGACTGGCGTCTACAACAGTGCGCTGACCGCCATGGCCGGGCTGCGCAGCGCGCCCGTTGACCTGCTGTTCCTCGACATCCAGATGCCCGAACTGTCGGGCATGGAGTTTGCAAGGCTCATACCCAAGCAGACGCGCATCGTTTTTACCACCGCCTTCAAGCAGTATGCCATCGACGGCTACAAGGTGTCGGCCTTCGACTACCTGATGAAGCCTATCAGCTTTGAAACCTTCGCCGAAACCGTCAACAAAGCGTTAGAATGGTTTGCCACGCAGAGCCAGCAAACCGCAACGCGCGAGGACCGCTTCATCTTCGTCAAGAGCGAGTACCGACTGGTTCGCATCATGCTCGACGACATTCTCTACATTGAGGGGCTGAAGGACTATGTGCGCATCTGCCTGAAAGACGGCGAACACGTCATGTCGCTCATCAACATGAAGCGACTAGAGGAACTGCTGCCGCGCCCGGAATTCCTGCGCACCCACCGCTCCTACATTGCCCACATGACCAATATCAGCACCGTGGACCGACAGCGCATCATGTATGGCAAAGAGAGTGTCCCGATATCAGAGAATTACAAGGAAGACGTATCGAGATTCCTCGACCAGCACACGTTAGCGTAACACCATAGGGAGAAGCATATTACAGCCTCGGCGGGCACCTTTTTTGTAGTTTTGCAAGCAAAATTACAAAATAATTCCTTTTTCCACCTCTCTTTTCTATAATATTTCGTATCTTTGCAGTCAAAACGGGAAGCTTATGGCAAGAAAATCAAATTGGCAAGATGACTATTGGCTGCTCCTTATGCAGATTTACTTGCGTCGGCCTGTCGGCGTAAAGCCTGTGTACTGTCGCGAGATGGTGACTCTGGCACTGGAGTTGCACATTCACCCACAGATTCTGGCATCAAAGATGCAGGAGATTGCCTCTCTGGAGACACCGCGAGTAGAGCGTATCTGGAAAACATACAGCGACAACCCCCGCAAGCTGGCCAGGGCAGCCCGACTACTACGCGAAATGAAAGGCTTCGGACAAGCCGAGGCTTTCTATGACGGCGTGGAAATAAACCAAACATGGGAGAAGGACTGGGAACCGCTTCCCGAGAACAGCGACTTAACGCCTGTCGTACTTACATTGGTGCTCGACCTCTACTTCAGACTGACGCCGGCAACAATGGTTCGGAACACGCCCGAAGTACAGGAACTGGCGCGTCTGGTCAAAATAGGCACCAATGATGTGGTGGATCTGCTGGAGGTGTTCCAGCACTGCGATCCCTACCTGAACCGACGCGACGTGACATTCAGCCCACTGCTGCTGCCCTGCCAGACTATCTGGCAGCGCTATGGCAACGGCGACACTGAGCTATTGGCCGATCTGGCCGAACAACTGAAAGCTTACTACGCATGAGCCAAAGCCAGATACAGGAACAAAAGCAGGAGCAGAAACTGGCACAAAGTTTCTCGCAACAACAACTGCTGCAGGCACAGTTGACCGAGCTCCCCATCACACAGCTTATTGAGCGTATCAATACTGAGATGGACGACAACCCGGCACTGGAAACTGGTACCGAAGGCCAAGACTATCCGGAAAACCAAGATTTTCTGGAAGTTCCTGTATACCAAGACTCCAACGAGGACTACGACAGTCAACGCGAGCGCGAGGAGCGTCAGTCGGCACTGGACGCAGCACTCGAAAACATCGGCCGTGACGACGAGGAACTGCCCGTCTACCACAGCGGCAGCAACTTCGACGAAGAGCGCGAAGAATTGGTTTACGGCGAGGCGGTCTCTTTCTACGACCAGCTGAAAGAGCAGATGGCTCTCTCGAACCTTTCAGAGCACGAGCGCGACATTATGGAATACCTCATCGGCTCGCTCGACGACGACGGTCTGCTTCGCAAACAGCTTGACACCATCAGCGATGAACTGGCCGTCTACCATAATATAGAAGCTACGACACAAGAGGTGGAGCATGTGCTGTTGATGCTACAGCAGTTCGACCCTGCTGGCATCGGCGCCCGATCACTACAGGAATGCCTGCTGCTGCAGATAGAGCGACGTGAAGACTCGCGTCTGAAGTCGCTCATGGAGAAAGTCATTACCAACTTCTTCGAAGCGTTCACCAAGAAGCACTGGCACCGCATACAGTCCGCTCTGAAACTGAACGACCTGCAAGCAAAGACGCTCTTTAGTGAACTGCGCAAACTGAATCCTAAGCCAGGTGCTTCGATGGGCGAAACCATAGGCCGCTCGCTGCAGCAGATTACGCCTGACTTCATAGTCGAAACTCAGGATGACGGCACGATTACCTTTACGCTGAACCAGGGCGAACTGCCTGAACTGAAGGTGTCGCAGTCGTTTGTCGACTCGATGAACGAATACCAGCAGAACCATGAGAATATGAGCCGACAGCAGAAGGAGGCTCTTCTATATATCAAGAAAAAGGTGGACGCAGCCCAAGGCTTTATCGATGCCATCCGCATGCGCCGCCATACGCTGACCGTCACTATGCAGGCCATTATCCAACTGCAGCGACAGTTCTTCCTCGACGGCGACGAGTCTTCGCTTCGGCCCATGATACTGAAAGACGTGGCCGAACGAACAGGACTCGACGTGTCGACCGTCTCGCGCGTCAGCAACTCCAAGTATGCACAGACGCGCTGGGGCACGTTTCCGCTGCGCCACTTCTTTAGCGACAGCTACGTGACCGACCAGGGTGAGGAACTGTCAACCCGGCGAATCAAGGCTGCCCTGCGCGACATCGTAAATGCCGAGGACAAGCGGAAGCCCCTAAGCGATGACGCCCTGACCAAGCTCATGGCCAAACTGGGCTATCCTATCGCCCGCCGAACAGTAGCCAAATACCGCGAACAATTAGGAATACCCGTTGCCAGACTGAGAAAATGAGAAAAATAACCAGAGAACGACAAATCATCATTGCGGCGAGGGTGGCCAGCATGCTGTTCACCCCGTTTTACCTGCCCATCCTCGGACTGGTCATTCTGTTCTTCCTGACCTATCTTAGCCAATATCCTGCTGACTACAAGTTCTACGTCCTGGCCATTGTCTACTTCTTTACGATTCTCTTGCCAACGTTCTTGATCCACCTCTACCGTAAATACCAGGGATGGACACTCATTGAGCTGGGTGCACGCGAGCGGCGCATCGTCCCCTACCTCATCTCCATCCTCAGCTACTTCGCCTGTTTCTACATCATGGAGCAGAAGCACATTCCCTTCTTCATGCGTAGTATTGTGGCCTGTGCACTCATCATTCAGATTGTCTGCGCCATCATCAACAGCTGGTGGAAAATCTCTACCCACACCGCCGGCATAGGTGGCGTGGCTGGCGCATTGTTCGTCTTCGCCGACATCTTCCGCTTCAATCCCACGTGGTGGATGTGTCTTGTGCTGCTAATAGCTGGTATACTTGGTACGAGTCGTATGCTACTCCGCCAGCACACGCTGCCACAAGTCATCGTTGGATTCTTGATAGGCTTTGTATGTGCCGTCTTTGCCATTCTGAAATTATAAAACAAACATTATATGAAACCACTTGTTAGCATCATCATGGGCAGCACCAGCGACCTGCCCGTCATGGAGAAAGCCTGTAAACAATTGGACGAGTTGCAGGTTCCCTTCGAAGTAAACGCACTCTCTGCTCACCGCACACCCGAAGCCGTTGAGCAATTTGCACACGGAGCCCAAGAACGGGGAATGAAAGTTATCATTGCCGCAGCGGGTATGGCTGCAGCTCTGCCCGGCGTCATCGCTGCCCAAACTACCCTGCCCGTCATCGGTGTTCCTGTCAAAGGTATGCTCGACGGGCTCGACGCCCTGCTTTCAATTGTCCAGATGCCACCGGGCATTCCTGTGGCTACGGTTGGAGTAAACGCCGCACAAAACGCCGCAATCCTTGCTGTCGAGATGCTGGCACTCGGTGATGAGGCCATCGCCCAGCGGCTCGGAGCGTACAAAGCTGGTCTAAAGGCCAAAATTGAAAAGGCAAATAAAGAACTGGCAGAGGTGAAATATGAGTACAAGACGAATTAGCAGCGTTTGCCACGTGGGCAACATTGCCATCGGCGGTAACAACCCCATCCGCATTCAGTCGATGGCAACGACCGACACCAACGACACTGAAGGGTCTGTGGCGCAGGCCAAGCGCATCATTGATGCCGGTGGTGAACTGGTGCGCTTCACAACGCAAGGCATACGTGAGGCAGAGAACATGAAGAACATCTCAGCCCGTTTGAAAGCAGACGGCTATACACAGCCACTTGTTGCAGACGTCCACTTTACAGCTCATACGGCCGATGTCGCTGCCCAGTACTGTGAGAAGGTGCGTATCAACCCAGGCAACTATGTCGATCCTGGGCGCACGTTCCGCCATCTGGAATATACCGACGAGGAATATGCTGCTGAGTTAAGCAAGATAGAACAGAAACTTGTGCCTTTCATTAATATCTGCAAAGCGCATAAAACCGCCGTGCGTATCGGTGTAAACCATGGTTCGCTCAGCGACCGCATCATGTCACGCTACGGCGACACGCCCGAAGGTATTGTCGAAAGCTGCTTGGAGTTCCTACGCATCTTCCGTCGTGAACAGTTCGACGACGTGGTCATCAGTATCAAGGCCTCAAATACCGTAGTGATGGTGACAACCGTACGGTTGTTAGTAAAAGCCATGGACACAGAAGGCATGCACTATCCGCTGCATCTTGGCGTTACCGAGGCTGGCGAAGGCGAAGACGGCCGCATCAAGTCGGCCGTCGGCATCGGTGCCCTACTCACCGAGGGCATCGGCGACACCATCCGCGTTTCGCTGAGCGAAGAGCCTGAGTATGAGATTCCTGTTGCACGAAAAATCGTCGATTCCATCGAGGAATGCATCGCCTTACGCGCTCAGGCTGAAGCCAGCATCAACGACGATACCATCACACTAACCATTGACGAGCCCAACTGGGAAACCTTCCAACTGAAAGCCGCCATGGCCACAGGTGCACTACTCATCGACCGCAAGGCCACGAAACTGGAATTGTGCAGTTCACGGTTCACCCGCGAAAAAATGACGTCCCTTGCTGACGCCATTCTCCAAGCCGCCCGCATTAAGTTTACCAAAACGGAGTACATCTCCTGTCCCGGCTGCGGCCGAACACTCTACAATCTGCAGGAAACGATTGCCCGCATCAAGGCGGCCACCAGTCACCTTGTCGGCTTAAAAATTGGCATTATGGGCTGCATCGTTAACGGTCCAGGCGAGATGGCCGATGCCGATTACGGTTACGTCGGTGCCGGCCGCGGACGTATCTCACTCTACCGAGGTAAAGAGTGCGTCGAAAAGAACATTCCCGAGGCCGAAGCTGTCGACCATCTGTTGCAGTTAATTGATAGCGACAAGAGATAATATCGAAAATATTTGGCTTTTCGCCCACTTATTTGTACCTTTGCACCCGATTTCAAGATACACAGAAGAAAATGAGAAAGAATTTTGTTGAAGAGCTCCGCTGGCGCGGAATGTTGGCACAGATGATGCCGGGTACGGAAGAATTGCTGCAGAAAGAGATGGTGACGGCCTACTTGGGTACTGACCCCACTGCCGACTCGCTGCACATTGGCCACCTCTGCGGCATCATGATGCTGCGCCACTTGCAGCGCTGCGGCCATAAGCCCATCATCCTCGTCGGCGGTGCCACGGGCATGATAGGCGACCCCAGTGGCAAGTCGCAGGAGCGTAACTTGCTGAACGACGAGACGCTGCGCCACAACCAGGAGTGCATCAAGGCTCAAGTGGCCAAGTTCCTCGACTTTGAGTCGAAAGACGAGAATGCTGCCGAGATGGTTAACAACTATGATTGGATGAAGGACTTCACGTTCCTCGACTTCGCCCGCGAGGTGGGTAAGCATATCACCGTGAACTATATGATGGCCAAGGACTCCGTTCAGCAGCGCCTGAACGGTACAGCCCGCGACGGACTCTCCTTTACCGAGTTCACCTACCAGCTACTGCAGGGCTATGACTTCCTGTACCTCTACCAGCACAAGGGCGTGAAGCTGCAGCTTGGCGGTAACGACCAGTGGGGCAACATGACTACGGGTACGGAGCTGATTCGCCGCACGCTGGGTAACGAGGTTGAGACGTTTGCGCTGACTTGTCCGCTCATCACGAAGAGCGACGGCAAGAAGTTCGGCAAGACCGAGAGCGGCAACATCTGGCTCGACCCGAAGCGCACTACGCCGTATAAGTTCTACCAGTTCTGGCTCAACGTCAGCGACGAGGATGCCGAGCGCTATATCAAGATTTTCACCTCGCTCGACAAGGAGACCATCGATGCCCTTACCGAGGAGCACCGACAGGATCCCGGCCGCCGCGTGCTGCAGCGCCGCCTGGCTGAGGAGGTCACGGTGATGGTTCACTCGCAGGCCGACCTCGTCATGGCTATCGAGGCCTCTAACATTCTGTTTGGCAAGTCGACGAAGGAGGCTTTAGAGCGGCTCGATGAGCAGACGTTCCTGGATGTGTTCGACGGAGTCGAGCACCACGAGATAGGTCGCGAACAGCTGGGACAGCCGGCTATTGAACTGTTTACGGCCACTGTGCCGGTGTTCCCGTCGAAGGGCGAGATGCGCAAGATGGTGCAGGGCGGCGGCGTCAGCCTGAACAAGGAGAAACTGACCGACCCGCAGCGCCCCGTCACTGCCGACGACCTCATCGACGGCAAGTATCTGCTGGCCCAGAAAGGCAAGAAAAACTACTATCTGCTGATAGTGAAATAAGAAATGACAGGAAAAATTTGGCGGTATGCCAAATTTTTCCTACCTTTGCAGCCGCATTGGACGATGGTGTAATGGTAACACTACAGGTTTTGGTTCTGTCATTCCCGGTTCGAATCCGAGTCGTCCAACTCTCTTCCTCCATTATGCACTACTAACTCTTTCTAAAAACTGATGAAGACAAACTACGAACTCCGCTACGCTACCAATCCAGAAGACTTCAGGCATTACGACACAGCCCGGCTGCGCCATGATTTCCTGATTGAAAGTCTCTTCGTTCCCGACGAAGTGAACATGGTCTATTCTATGTACGACCGCATGGTGGTGGGCGGTGCCATGCCCGTCGGCGAGGAGCTGACGTTAGAGACCATCGACCCGCTGAAGGCCTACTTCTTCACGGAGCGTCGCGAGGTGGGTATATATAATATAGGTGGAACGGGTAAAGTGCGCGTAGGCGATGAGGTATTCACCCTCGACTACAAAGAAGCGCTCTACATAGGCCGGGGCAACCGCAGCGTAGTCTTTGCCTCGGACGACCCACAGCAGCCTGCCAAGCTATATTTCAACTCAGTGACGGCTCATGCAACCTACCCCTGCCGCAAAGTGACGAAGCAGGACGCCGTGGTGGCCCACATGGGCAGTCTGGAGATGTCGAACGAGCGCAACATTAACAAAATGCTCGTCAACCAGGTGCTGCCGACGTGCCAGCTGCAGATGGGCATGACCGAACTGGCTCCTGGTTCGGTGTGGAACACCATGCCGGCACACGTCCACAGCCGCCGAATGGAGGCCTATTTCTACTTTGAGCTGCCTGAAGACCAGGCTGTCTGCCACTTTATGGGCGAGCCGCAAGAGACGCGCCACCTCTGGATGCAAAACGAGCAGGCCGTGCTCTCGCCCGAATGGAGCATCCACTCGGCTGCCGCCACCCACAACTACACGTTCATCTGGGGCATGGCAGGCGAGAACCTTGACTACGGAGACCAAGACTTTTCTATTATAACAGATTTAAAATAACAACAGTTATGGCAAACATTTTTTCATTAGAGGGTAAGAACGCCTGGATTACCGGCGCTTCCTACGGTATCGGTTTCAACATCGCCAAGGCTTTCGTGGCCGCCGGCGCAAAGAACATCATCTTCAACGACATCAACGAGGCTGCCCTGCAGCGCGGACTTGACAACTACAAGGAGGCTGGCATCGAGAACGTCAAGGGCTACGTCTGCGACGTTACTAAGGAGGACGATGTAAAGGCTCTCGTGGAGACCATCCACAAGGAGGTAGGCCAGATTGACATCCTCGTCAACAACGCCGGTATCATCAAGCGCATCCCCATGCACGAGATGAAGCGCGCTGAGTTCCAGCAGGTCATTGACATCGACCTCGTCGGTCCGTTCATCTGCTCCAGCGCTGTTATCCCCGAGATGATGGAGCGCCGTGAGGGCAAGATTATCAACATCTGCTCGATGATGTCAGAGCTGGGCCGTGAGACCGTCTCGGCCTACGCTGCCGCCAAGGGTGGTCTGAAGATGCTCACACGCAACATCTGCTCGGAGTATGGCGAGTACAACATCCAGTGCAACGGCATTGGCCCGGGCTACATCGCTACGCCTCAGACAGCCCCGCTGCGCGAGCGTCAGCCTGATGGCAGCCGTCACCCGTTCGACTCGTTCATCTGCGCTAAGACGCCCGCTGGTCGCTGGCTCGACCCGTCGGAACTGGGCGGTCCCGCCGTGTTCCTGGCATCGCACGCCTCTGATGCCGTCAATGGCCACGTGCTCTATGTCGACGGCGGTATTCTAGCCTATATCGGCAAGCAGCCTAAGTAAGAAAGAAACTGCTTATCATGCTAAAAGAGGTGGCTCCCTGTCAGTCGGAGTCACCTCTTTCGTTGTTGTCGATGATTGCCTTGAGCGCTTCTATATCGTTCTTGGTAAGACATTCGTCGTATGCGTAATCAAGAAAATCGTCAAGGTTGTGAAGGTCTGTTCCTACATAGGAATAGCTGTCGGTATGGAGCAGTCGGAGGGCTTTCTGGCGGGCACCCTCTCCGTATGCACCGGCAAGGGACATAACATTTAATTGAAGCAAAACGCCCATTTCTGCCAGCCGATTATAATCGGACATATTCATGTAAACATAACGCTCTGGATGGGCAAACAAAGGAACAAAACCCTTTCGGCGGATTTCCTCAAAAAGCTCCCACAAACGGAACGGAGGATTGAAATACGATGTTTCAACCAACAACAGTGGAGTATGGAGGTTCGGTTGCTTAAAAGGCAACACATCGTCTTTTGCAAGCCGGAGGACAAAAAGGCTGTCGAGCATGTGTTCGGCAGCAAGATGGATAGCGTCTCGTATCTCTGGTTCTTTAATGTTAGCCTTTAACTCTTCAAACTTCTTCCTCAGTTCCGCTGGAGAATTAGGAATATCTTCCATTATATGAGGTGTCAGCCAGAATTCACGGATACCTAATTCATAAAGCGAATGAATAGCCTGAAGAGAATCCTCCTCGCTCTGGATACCATCATCAACCCCAGGCAACATATGAGAATGGCAGTCGGTCATGCCCTGAAGCAGACCGCTGTCAATAAGAGAGTAACACTTTTTCTTAAAGGGCCACATTAAGATTTGCCTTCCTTCGATTTCTTCTTGTCACCCTTGCTGCTACCATAATAACCGTATCCATAACGATGGCCGTAGCGACCATAGCCATAACCATAACGGCCATAAGCATAGCCATAGCGGTGATAACCATAACCATTGCTGGCATCAGTACCGTTAAGAATCATTGCCATGTTATTATACTTCTTCTCCTCGTAATTCTTCTCAAGTTCAGGAAGCATGGCGCGCTCCAACATGTTGGCACGAATAACAAAAAGCGTAATATCTGACTCATGGCTTATGATAGTAGCATCGGCAACAATCTCTACCGGCGGACAGTCAACAAAAACGTAATCGTACTCCTGACGCAACTGGTCTAGCATCGGTTTCAGTTTCGGCGAGTAGAGCAACTCCGTTGGGTTAGGAGGCATCTTACCCACAGGAAGGAAGTCGAGCCCAGAATCCTCATGATGGACAATCACGGAATGGAAATCATCGGTTTTTCCACCTAAATAGTCGGCAATACCTTTCTTCGGAGAACCTGCAAGTTCTGATAGCGAAGAACGACGCATATCAAGGTCAATACATATTACACGACTACCACGAATACTAAATGAGGCACCTATATTAGCACAAATGAAGGTTTTTCCTGATCCTGGATTAAAAGAAGTGAGCATAATAAGCTTACACTTCTTATCGGGATTGGTCATAAACTCCAAATTTGTACGGACCACGCGGAAGGCCTCATTGACAAGGTCACGCTTATGATGCTTGACAACAATATGGTAATTCTCATTATCTTCCTCACCCTTCTTTGGTTTCCACAAGGGCAACTCACCCACATAGGGGAGTGACAGGCCTTCCAAATCCTTGCGACCACGAACTTTTGAGTTGCTAGTTTCACGGATGATAAAGAAGGCTGCAGGCAAGGCCAAAGCTATGGCAAAAGCGGTAAGGAGAATGTTGTTGCGACGAGGGAATGTAGGCGTGCTGCTTCCATAGGGATTCGCAATTATACGCGTATTATAAGCGGTGAAAGCCTGACTAAGCTCGTTCTCCTCACGCTTCTGAAGAAGGAACAAATACAGACTCTCTTTAACTTTCTGCTGACGCTCAATGGACAACAGATCGTTGGCCTGCTGGGGGTTAGCTGACAGTTTTGCAATGGCCTGGCCATGCACAGCCTGAACATTCCGAAGTTGGATATTCAAAGTAGCCTGCTCGTTATCCAGAGAATTAACTATTGCGCTACGCATGTTCTTCAAAGCAACATCCATGTCCTGCACTAGCGGGTTCTGCTCGCTCGAATTGGAAACGAGGTTATTACGCTGAAGCAACTTGTTATTATATTCTCGAATTTGTGCCTCGGTAGCAGAATTACCAATTCCACTACTTGCCGGTAAAAGCTGGGTGGAGTTACCCTCATCAGAGATATAGTTCCGCACATACTTTACCATATAGAGTTGGTTGTTGAGTTGCTGACTCTGTGCCTCAGTCTGGCTCTGCAAACCCATTGCCTGACTTGCTACGGCACTGACACTCGGCATAGCGCGCTCACTCTTATAATCGGAAATATTCTTATCAACATGTCCCAACTCCTGCTCAATAACCACCAAACGCTCCTTAATAAACTCGTTTGTGGCAACACTAATCTGATTACGGTTCTTAACCCAGTTCTCGTTGTAAATATTAATTATTGTGCTGAGAATATTGTCAGCACGAGGAATGTTAACATCCTGACAGCGAATATCAATGATGTTAAAAGCTTGTGGTTGCAAAGATGCCGTAATACGGCCACCATATCTGCCTGCTACAGCCAAGAAACTGCTTCGAGTAACGACAATCTCATCAGTGGCTCCTTTTTTGTAGCCAAGTGCGGGACGGACCGTAAAGACACCGAAAGGCGACTTGTAACGCTTGTCTAACTTTATCTCATGACTGCCTTGAATCTCACGACCACAGAACACGAGATCCTTCAAGATGGCTTTGTCGTCTCCCGTTAGCTTTAGGGTAAACGAAGCAGTTTCATTGTCTTTGATATTCTCAAAAACAACCTCCACTGGAAGCGAGTGTGCAAAAAGCGTCTGGTCACGGAAAAAGCCTGGGCGTTTGTAGTCAACATCAAGATGAAGCCGTTTTACCATATCATAAACTGCAGCCGGAGAGTGAATTGCCACCACTTCGTCATTGATGTCTGAAGTCAGGTTCGACACACCCAATTCCTCATACATACGCATCTCACTATTTCGCTTACTACTACCACTTTTAACAAGAATAGAAGCAGTACGAGTATAAATCTTGGGAGTAGAAAGCAGATAAAGCGTAACTGCGCCCATGATAACACCAACAGAGAGGACAAACCAAGGCCAATAACGTAAACATATCATCAGCATGTCTTTAATGCTGATGGAATCGTCGGTTTTAACACGACGAGTAATTGTAGATATTGTAGATGTTGAAGTTGCCATGTTCTTTCAAATCAAATTATTTATTAACCAATCTGTCAACAAGCAGATAAGTGGATACACCTGCCGTAAACATACTTATCCAAAAACTAGGAGTATAAGCACTGGAGCCCATAACAGTACTTCCACGCTTAGCTTTGTTGTTCGGTTCTACATAGACCACATCGTTTTGGCGGATATAGTAAACCGGAGAATTATAAACACTGTTAGCCGAAGTCAAATCTACACGATAGGGAATTTGGTGGTCTCCTTCTTGCCGTAGAACCATAACGTTTTTACGCAAACCGTTAATATTCAAGTCACCAGAAAGTGATACTGCTTCCATCAGCGTAATCTTGTCTTTGGAAATAGGGTGTGCACCACTACCAGTCTCACCAAGCACATAGAAGTTCATATTATAGAATTCAACTGTGACGACTGGGTCGTTGCAAAGGCTGCGCTCTATCAACATCGTCTTAACAGTCTGTGCAACTTCGTTTCGAGTAAAGCCCTGCACTTTAATCGGCCCCAAAACAGGAAAATCGATTTCGCCTCGAGGGTCAATAGTATAAGCTCCGCGTCCACCTGAAGAATTAGACATGGAACTGCCACTGACGAGATTAAACAAATCCATCAATTGTTGATCCCTACTATGCACAAAAATACTTAGTTTGTCACCTGGCTGGAAACGAATGTTTCCATCTGTTTGAGTCTGAATGGGAACATTCTCCAAGGCATCCTGCAGATAAGCTATGTCGCGTGGAGTCTTGCAAGAAGTAAAAAGCGAAAGCCCTACCAGAACAAGAAAAACGGTTTTTTTTACAAAATACTTCATTTCGTTTACTATGTTTTTATAACTTGGGTGCAAAGGTACGAAGATATTTTGAATTGGCAGAATATTTTTGTGTTTTTTTTGATTACTAACAAAAAAATGCGGCCCGTGAAGAGCCGCACTAATCGGTGATTTTTTTTTACAAAATTAGTTCAGGGCATCAGCAAGATCTGCACCAGCCTTGAATTTGGCAACCTTCTTGGCGGCAATAGTAATTTTCTGCTTGCTGGCGGGGTTGATTCCCTCGCGTGCAGGACGCTCATTAACACTAAATGTTCCAAAGCCTACCAGAGCAATTTTGTCACCTGCTACAAGAGCATCCTTAATAGCTGCAATTGTGGCATCAAGAGCCTTCTTTGCGTCTACCTTTGAGAGACCAGCACCTTCTGCAATCTTCTCTACCAATTCTGTTTTGTTCATAATCTTAATAATTTAATGATTTATAAATGATAAAAAATACTTTCTTTCGTGAATTCTTCGGCAAATATAGGGTAAAGTATTTAGAAAAACAACAAAAAATTGGAAAAATTTACTTTTTTAGTGAAAAATAATTGGTTTGAGGGTGTTTTTGAGCTAAAAAACGGATATTTTTAGTAATTTTGCGCCCGAAAAGCGACAAAAGGGTACGCTCTTGAAAATAGATTGAATATAGTAAATTATTAAATAGCTAATAGCAAAGATGTTTCGCAACATTCCTATCGTCACCAAGAATCTACTCATTGTCAACTTCTTGGCTTTCGTTGCTCAACTGATTTTGAATCCCAGTAATCCTGAGCAGTCGGTCTTGGCTGATTGGGGTGGCCTTCATTTCTTTATGGCAAGCGACTTCCACATCCACCAGTTTGTTACTTATATGTTCTTGC
This sequence comes from uncultured Prevotellaceae bacterium, assembly GCA_946184965.1. Classification (GTDB taxonomy): domain Bacteria; phylum Bacteroidota; class Bacteroidia; order Bacteroidales; family Bacteroidaceae; genus Prevotella. Next base: position 32,673 of record CAMHHO010000023.1, read on the forward strand.
ACGGTGGGTGGACGCACATTTTTTTCAATATGTTTGCACTATGGATGTTTGGTGTCGTGGTAGAGAATGTATGGGGGGCAAAGAGATTCCTTTTTTATTACATTTTGTGCGGCATCGGAGCGGGTCTTATGCAAGAGCTGGCTCAATACGTCAACTATACTATTGAGAACCTTGCAGCCTACCAGTATGTGAATATTGGTGGCCAGCAGATGACGACCGATGCATACATCAATTTATGGACTACGATAGGCGCATCAGGTGCAGTTTACGGAATCCTGTTAGCCTTCGGCATGATTTTCCCAAACGAGCGCATATTTATTTTCCCGCTTCCCGTTCCCATCAAGGCAAAGTGGTTTGTTTGCGGCTATGTCGCCATCGAACTGTTTATGGCCATGAGTTCATCGGGCGACGGCGTGGCCCACATGGCTCATCTTGGCGGTATGTTGTTCGGCTTCCTCCTAATACGTTATTGGAACAAACATCCCAACTCAAGCATGAACCGATCAGGCGGACAGGAGTTCTTCGACAAGCTGAAGCGTAACTTTGAAAAACACCACAGCAACGAGAATACACGCATGCACGTTGAGTCAAACGATCCAAAGGAGGCTGACCGCGAATACAACGTCCGCAAAAAATTGAACCAGGAAGAGATTGATGCCATTTTGGACAAAATACGTAAGAGTGGCTACGATAGTCTGACCAAGGAAGAGAAGCAAAGGCTGTTCGATGCCAGCCATAACTCATGATAAAACAGCTCAAGCAGTTTGTCTCCAATCTGATAGCAGGAGCAAACGTAGCAACGGTGGGACTCATGCTGTTAGCGGGATTCTCTGACAGGATAAACCCTGTTAGCTTTCCGGCCTTTTCGTGTTTGGGTATGGCTTTCCCTGTCATCGTCATCATCAACTTGTTGTTCCTCTTTTTCTGGCTCGCCTTTAATTGGCGTAAGGTATGGATTCCCATAGCTGGATTTATTCTCGCGTACATACCTATTAGTAATTACATGCCTCTGAATCCCCGTCAGGACATACCTGATGAAAGCATTAAACTGCTGACTTACAACGTGTGCTGTTATAATGGTGGTGGTAAGAATACTGACGCTTTCGACCAAATTTACGATTATATCGGCAAGCAGCAGGCTGACATTGTCTGCCTTCAGGAGGATGTTGCCAACCGGCGGGACTACGTCATGGACCGATACAGCAAATTGTATCCTTACAACGACACAACTCTTATTGCCTCTACTGCTAAAGGAAGCAACTGTATTGGCTTGCACACCCGATACCCGATTCTTCGGAAAGAACGTATCCCCTACCCATCGAAGGGCAATGGATCTGTGGCCTACTACCTACTGAAGGGGCAGGACACGCTGCTGGTCATCAACAACCATCTGGAATGTACCCACTTAACTAAGGAAGAACGGTCGCGATATAAAAGCATCATCAAAGGTGAGGTAAAAGGCGACACCGCTCGGAAAGAGTCGATGCACATTGTTACAAAACTGACTGAAACCGCCGTTCGCCGCGCACCACAGGCTGATGCCGTTCACCGTTATATCGAAGAGCACAGCCACTATCCCACCATCGTCTGTGGCGACTTCAACGACACCCCTATCTCATACGTTCGCCGAACCATCGCTCAGGGACTTACCGACTGCTTCAAGGAGTCGGGCCGAGGCATTGGTTTGTCATATAATCAGAAAGGATTTTGGGTGCGAATCGACCATATTTTATGCTCGTCTGACTTTACACCCTACAATTGTTACGTTGACTCAAAAAACGACCTTTCAGACCATTATCCGATAGTTTGTTGGCTAAAAATGCAGGATAATTATTAAAAAATGTACGAAAAACGCCAATAAATTTTCCCAGCCATAAAAAAATGTGTATATTTGCAGGCTCAAATGCGCATATAAATAAATAATTATTATAAATAACAAAAATGCAAAACAAAGGAATTGTAAAGTTTATTGCAGTGCTTCTGGTGCTGGTATGCTGCTTCTACCTCTCCTTCTCGTTCGTGACGCGCCACTACGAAAGTAAGGCCGCCGCCATGGGCGAGGTAGCTGGTCAGGAGTATCTCGACAGCATCAACAACGAGAAAGTCTACATGGGAATTTACTCGCTGAAGCAGTGCCGTGAGATGGAAATTGGCCTGGGTCTTGACCTGAAAGGCGGTATGAACGTTATCCTCGAGGTGTCTGTGCCCGACGTCGTCGATGTGCTGGCCGACCACAAGCAGGATGCAGCCTACAAGCAGTCAATGGAGCAGGCCAAGAAGGAAGAGGAGACCAGTCAGGACGACTTTATCTCGCTCTTCATCAAGTATTGGAAACAGAATTCGAACGGTCGTCCCCTCGCCGCTATCTTCGCTACCCAGCAGATGAAGGGCAAGGTGAGCACACAGTCTACAGACTCTGAGGTGGAGAGTGCTCTGCGCGCTGAGGTGCAGTCAGCCGTCGACAACTCGTTCAACGTGGTTCGTAACCGTATCGACAAGTTCGGCGTCGTACAGCCCAACATCCAGAAGCTGGAGGGACAGTCGGGCCGCA